>JBOGDK010000187.1:0-8930 GCA_050701795.1 Micromonosporaceae bacterium | reverse complement strand
GCGATCTGGTGGGGTTGAGCCAGCCGGGGGAGAAGGACTTCATCAAGCGGGTGATCGGGGTGCCCGGCGATATCGTGGCGTGCTGCGACGCGCAGGGCCGGGTGACCGTCAACGGGCATCCGTTGGACGAGCCGTACATCTTCGAGAACGCGCCGGATGACGTACCCGCTAGCGACACCGAGTGTCGCTCCCGGGAATTCGACCCGGTGACGGTGCCGGCGGGCCACATCTTCGTGATGGGTGACCACCGACTGGTCTCTCAGGACTCCCGGTGCCAGGGGCCGGTGCCGATCGAGAACGTCATCGGTCGCGCGTTCCTCGTGGTCTGGCCGGCGGAACGATGGCACACCCTGGACGTGCCGGACAGCTTCTCCGATGTGCCGAAGCCGTACGCGGCGCCTGACGTGGCCCCGTACCGCCCCGTCGTCACCGCGCCGGGTCTGTTCATCGGTGGCTTCGTGGTGCCGTTGGCATGGTCATCGGCGCGTTGCCGGCGAATCGGCGTACGGCGACGACGTACCCTCTCTGGGTGACTGAAGTCCAATCGAAACGCCGCACCCCGTTCTGGCGCGAACTCCCCATTCTGATCGTTGTCGCGATCGTTGTCGCGGTACTGGTGCGCGCCTTCGTGCTGCAGACGTTCTACATTCCGTCGCAGTCGATGGAGCACACCCTGGAGATCAACGACCGGGTGCTGGTGAACAAGCTGGTCTACGACTTCCGGGAGCCCGCCCGCGGCGAGGTTGTGGTGTTCAAGGCCCCCCAGGCGTGGCGCGGCAACCCGGCCGAGATGGACTTCATCAAGCGGGTGATCGCGGTCGGCGGCGACCACGTGGTCTGCTGCGACTCCGAACACCGGCTCGTGGTCAACGACGTTTCGCTGGATGAGCCGTACATCTACCGCAATGGCGACGGCGTCACTGATGAGGCGAGCAACCAGCCGTTCGACGTCAGGGTGCCCGAGGGGCGGCTGTGGGTGATGGGGGACCACCGCTCCGAGTCCGGGGACTCCCGCGAGCAGTATCTGCGCTCCAGGGACCCGAGGCTCGCCACGATTCCGGCGGACGCTGTGGTCGGGAAGGCGTTCGCGATCTTCTGGCCGGTGGGTCGGGCGGACTGGCTTTCGGTGCCCGAGTCGTACGCCGCCGTACCGGACTCCTCGTGAGGCCGGCACCCGCGGCCGGTCCCGCATCGGGGCGCAATAGTCTGCGGTGATGACCTCAACGTCGCCTCCGACGCCTGGGCCGGCCACCGAACTGGTGCCGAGGTGCGCCGCCCGGGTGCTGCTGGTCGACGGTGAGAACCGGATACTGCTGTTCCGGGGGCGCGATCCGGCGACCCGGGACCGCTGGTGGTGGTTCACTGCCGGTGGCGGAGTTGATCACGGCGAGAGCATCCGGCAGGCGGCGTCCCGGGAGCTGTCCGAGGAGACCGGTCTGGCCGTGCCGGAGGCGGAGTTGGGTGAGCCGGTGTGGCGGGATGTGACGGTGTTCCCGTTCGACGGCCGATGGTTCCGGCAGGAGCAGGAGTTTTTTCTGGTACGCGTACCGAAATGGGAGGTACGTACGGACGGCTGGAACGAGGTGGAGCGGCGTACCGTCGATGAGGTCCGGTGGTGGACCGCCGCCGAGTTGGAGTCGACCGACGAGCAGTACTACCCGGCCGAGCTTCCGGCGTTGTTGCGCCGTCTGCTCCACACCCCCGCCGATGAGGAGGACTGATGCTCTCGCCGACCCGGACCGTGGTGCGCCGCGAGGGGGGCCTGTACGCCCTGGAACGCGCGCTGCGCCGGCGCGGCTTCGCGAATGTCGCGGGGGCGGACGAGGCGGGGCGCGGCGCCTGTGCGGGGCCGTTGGTGGCCGCCGCCGTGGTGCTCCCGGACGGCAAGCGGGGTGAGGTCCCGGAGTTGGCCGACTCCAAACTGCTCACCGCGGCTGCCCGGGAGCGGGTGTACGCCGAGGTGACGGCACGTGCGGTCGACCACGTGGTGGTGGTGATGCCGCCGGGGGAGGTGGACGGCCGGGGGCTGCAGGTGTGCAACATCCAGGCGATGCGACGGGCTCTGGCGGGGTTGGCGGTACGGCCGGACTACGTACTCACGGACGGGTTTCCGGTGGACGGTCTCGGCGCTCCGGGCCTTGCCGTGTGGAAGGGGGACCAGGTCGCGGCGTGCGTCGCGGCCGCGGGAGTGCTCGCCAAGGTGACCCGGGACCGGATCATGTGCCAGTTGCACGAACGATGGCCGGAGTACGGGTTCGCCGAGCACAAGGGGTACGTCACCCCCGAACACGCGGTGGCCCTGCGCCGCCACGGCCCGTGTCCGGAACATCGCCGTTCGTACGCAAATGTCGCTGCCGCGCTCGAAGGCCTGACCGGCGTGGCGGAAGGTACTGCCGAGCTTTCCGCGGAGTCCGTGGGACAGAATGGCTGCATGGAGGGCTCGGTGTGGCAGAAGGGTGATCACAGCGTGGCGTTACGTGATGAGCCTGGCGCGGCACAGATGGCGTTCGGGGACGGCTCGGTGGCCCGCGACGAGGCGGTCGGATGAGTACCGAGGATCTTGAGAAGTACGAGACCGAAATGGAGCTGCAGCTCTATCGGGAGTACCGCGACATCGTCCGGCAGTTCTCGTACGTGGTGGAGACCGAACGGCGGTTCTACCTCGCCAACACCGTGGACATGCACGTACGCAACACCGACGGCGAGGTCTTCTTTGAGGTCGAGATGACCGACGCGTGGGTGTGGGACATGTATCGGCCGGCGCGGTTCGTCAAGAACGTCCGGGTGCTCACGTTCAAGGACGTAAACATCGAGGAGTTGGAGAAACCTGACATCTCGCTACCCGGGGATGGCAATTTCGGCAGTTGACGCCGCCCCCGTGGCGCCGTCGATATGCCCGGCCGAGCGTGGCCCGATGCCGGCGGCTGAATCCTTGCTACCTGGGCGTCAGCTCGTTGTGTAAACCGTGGCGAGTGTGGCTGGCCGCCGTGGCGGGTACGCGGTACCCATGACTACCAGAGACCGTCCGGCCGTTCCCCGTGGCGAGGCACCTGAGCCCGAGGTGGCATCCAGGGCTCCCGCGCCAGAGGCAGAGGCGACCGCCGACCGCGGTACCGGGCGCGACCCGGATCACTCAGGATCCGGGATGGCGGGTGCCGAACAGACTGGACACCGGGCAACCCACCTTCCTGAAGGCACCGCCACGGACGTACCGGCAATGGAGGGAACCTCGGTCGACGCACCCGCGGTGCAGGGCATGTACCGACCCGATGTGGGTCCCGGAGGCGAGGACATCGACGAAGCCGACAGCGTGCTCCCGAACCGTTCCCGGGTCGCCCGGGGCCCGGAGCAGCCTGGCGAGCCGTCGCCGAAGCAGCGCCCGCTGTCGCCCGGCGGCCGCGCAGCGCTGAGGCGGTAAGGCGCAGCTGCCGCCGGCCCCCCAGAGGGTCAGCGGGGTAGCTCAAAGATCAGTTCAGAGTGGGCGTGCCGGGCTGCTGGTAGGCAACGTGTCCCAGACCCACGGTTCCGGTGCGGTGACCACTACCCGGATGGCGGTCGTTGGGCCCAGACAAGGGTGTGTCCACTGTCGCCTTCTGGTACGAAGTCCTCGGTCGTGACCTGCAGTCCTGCGTGTCGCAGCCAGCGCCGGTATGTGGCAGTGTCGGCGTGGCTCCACCACATGGCGGCGGGGCCGCCCAGCCAGTTGTCTTCTGTGCCGGTCCAAGCGTCGTGGCCAACTGTTGCCAGGAGCCAGCCACCGGGGTGGAGCCAGTTGGCGAATCGACCGATGAGTTGCCGCTGCTCGGCTAGCGGCATGTGGATGAGTGCGTAGAGGCAGACCACAGCGTCGAACGACGCCGCAGGCAGGTCGAGTTGGGTCGCGTCGGCGCGTATGAAGGTGCCGGCGGGTATCAGGCGGTGCGCCCGCTCGATCTGCACGTCGCTGATGTCGACTCCGGTGACCTGGTGGCCGGCTTCGGCGAGGAAGCGGGCGACCGGCACGCCGCAGCCGCAGCCGACGTCGAGGACCGTCGCTGAACTGGGCAGGCGCTGGTGGAGATCAGCGAGCCACGGCGCGTACTGGCCGTCATCGGCGTCGTCGCTGCGGTAGTGGTAGGAGAGCGCGTCGTACCCTCGCCGGACCAGGTCACGTTCGTCGTCGTTGCCCACGCCGACGAGACTACGAATCCCCCAGCGACGTGACCTAGCTGCTTGTCCGCTCAGAGCCAGTCCTGGCGGAAGCCTCCTCACGGCACCCACCCGGTTGCGGTGACGGTCGGCGACGTATTGGCTGGTCAGCCCCAGATGTGAGTCGCTGCGATAGCACACGGACACCTCGCTTGCCACCTTGTCCACAACCCCCCAGGTTGTCCACAGAGGCCGGATCGGTGGCTGTCGCTCGGTGCCTCGGGTCGCGCATCGTCTCCGCAGCCCTGAACCCGGCGTCCTGCCGCGTCAGAGGCCAGCGGAGGTGACGCGGATGGCGGCGATGCGGGCGCGCGACGCGGTGGGGGCGTACGGAGAGCGGGTGGCGACCCGGCACCTGATCAGCGAAGGGATGCAGATCCTGGATCGAAATTGGCGATGCCGGGACGGCGAGATCGACATCATCGCCCGGGACGCCGAGAGCCTGGTGTTCTGCGAGGTGAAGACCAGACGAAGCCATGCGTACGGCACGCCAGTGGAAGCCGTGGTGGCCGCGAAGGCACGCCGGTTGCGCAGGTTGGCCGCGGCGTGGCTGGCCGCCCATGAGACCCACGCGCCAGAGATCCGGTTCGACGTGATCGGCGTGGTGCCGCAGCCCTTCGGAGCCGCGTCCGTCGAGCATCTACGGGGCGCCTTCTGATGGGGTACGCGCGAGTCCACTCTGTGGGGTTGGTCGGCCTCGACGGGCATCTGGTGGCGGTTGAAGCCGACCTCGCACCCGGAATCCCGGGGTTCGTGCTCTCCGGCCTTCCGGACGCCACTGTCTACCAGGCTCGCGACCGGGTACGCGCCGCGGTGCTCAACAGCGGCGAGACGTGGCCGAACAAGCGGATCACCGTCAACCTGTTGCCAGCCTTCGTACCGAAGCGGGGGTCGGGGTTCGACCTTGCGGTGGCGGCCGCGGTGCTCGGTGCCGCGGGCGTACTGCCGACCGGCGCGTTGTCCGGTGGCGTGATGCTCGGCGAGCTGGGTCTCGACGGCTCGGTACGGCCCGTCAGCGGTGTGCTCCCGGTGGTCCTGGCCGCCCTCCGGGCCGGTGTCCGACGGGTGGTGGTGCCGTCCGGCAACGTACGGGAGGCACAGCTGGTACCAGGCATCGAGGCGGCCGGGGTGGAGTCGTTGCGGCAGCTACTCGCCTTTCTCCGCGGCGAGGCGCCCTTACCGCAGCCGCCAGATCCGGTGCCGGAGCCCCGCGAGGAGACCGGGCCTGACCTGGGAGAGGTGGCGGGTCAGGGCACCGGCCGGCGGGCCCTGGAGGTGGCCGCTGCCGGAGGCCACAACATCGCGTTCTTCGGCCCCCCAGGTGGCGGGAAGACGATGCTCGCGGAGCGGCTGCCGTCCATCCTGCCGCCGTTGGACGACACCGAGGCGCTGGAGGTGACGGCGGTGCATTCGGTCGCGGGGCTGCTGCCGCCGGCGACCCCGCTGATCCGGCGCCCACCGTTCCAGGCGCCGCACCACACCGCCACGGTCGCGGCGTTGGTCGGCGGAGGTAGCGGGATCGCCCGCCCCGGGATGGTCAGCCTGGCCCACCGGGGCGTGTTGTTCATAGACGAAGCACCCGAGTTCAAGGTGTCGGCGCTCGACGCACTCCGGGAGCCCCTTGAGAAAGGCGAGATCATCATCGCGCGGGCGCGCGGTGGCGCTCGGTACCCGGCGCGGGCACAGGTGGTGCTCGCTGCGAATCCCTGCCCGTGCGCCAGCGCCGCGGGAGACCTGGCGTGCAGCTGCAGCCCAGCCGCGCGGCGCCGGTACCTGGGCCGGATCTCCGGACCGCTGTTGGACCGGATCGACATCCAGATCGAGCTGTTCCCGGTCGGCGCCGCCCAACTGCACGCGGACGCGAGTAGCAGCGAGTCCTCCGCGACGGTCGCCGAGCGCGTACTGAAGGCACGGGCCCTGGCGGCACACCGGTGGGCGACGGACGGACGGCAGTGGCGTACCAACGCTGAGGTACCGGCGGCTGATCTACGAAGTCCGCAGTGGCGGCTGCCACGTTCGGTGACGTTCCCCGCGGAGCGGTACGTCGATCGTGGCGTGCTGTCTGCTCGCGGATACCACCGGGTGATCCGGATCGCGTGGACCATCGCAGACCTCTCCGGCCGGGAACGGCCCGACATCGGCGACGTCAGCGAGGCTATCCAACTCAGAGACAGGGGTGTGTGATGTCGGCGGATCACGAGCAGCGATTGGCGCGGGTCACTCTCGCGTCTCTTGTCGAGCCGGGCCGGCGCGACCTGGCGGATCTGATCGGCGAGTACGGCCCTGTGGAGGCGTTGTCCCGGCTACGGGCAGGTGTGGTGCCGGGCCCACTCGGGGACGCCGTACGGCGACGCGGTGAGATCGCAGGCAGCCTGACCGTGGAGCGAATCGTCGCCCACGGTGAGCGGATGGGCGCGCGGGTGCTGATCCCCGAGGACGACGAGTGGCCCGAACAGGTCGGTGACCTCGCGTTGCTGAGTCGGCGAGAGAACACCGACGTCGCACCGCCGGTGGGCCTCTGGGTACGCGGCGGTCCCCGCTTGGACGAGGCACTGCACCGCTCGGTGGCGATTGTCGGTGCCCGAGCCGCCACCGACTACGGGGTACACGTCGCGACGGAGCTCGGGTTCGGGCTCGCTGACCGTGGCTGGACCGTGGTCAGTGGTGGCGCGTACGGGATAGACGCCGCCGCGCATCGGGGTGCGTTGACCGCGGGCGGGGTCACCGTCGCGGTATTCGCCTGCGGCATAGACAACGCGTACCCGATCGGCCATGTCAGCCTCTTCGAGCGGATCGCCGAGGACGGTTTGCTGGTCAGCGAATGGGCGCCCGGGGTGACCCCGCAACGACATCGATTCCTGGTACGCAACCGGGTGATCGCCGCCGCCACCCGCGGCACGGTCGTGGTGGAGGCCGCGGCCCGCAGCGGTTCCCGTGCGACTCTGCACCGGGCGTTCCGACTGGGTCGGATGGGCATGGCGGTGCCGGGGCCGGTCACCTCCGCCATGAGTGTCGGCGCCCACCAGGAACTTCGGGACGGCCGGGCCAGGCTGGTGACCGGCACCGACGACGTGCTTGAAGAAGTGGGCCGGATCGGCGACGACCTCGCTCCGGTGCCCCGCGGTGGGCAGCAGCCACGTGATGCTCTGAGTCCACAGGCGCAGTACGTCATGGACGCCGTACCGACCGGCAGACCCGCGTCAACAGAACAGCTGGCGGCGGACTGCGGCCTGCCCGTCGCCGAGGTCAACCGGGTCCTGCCGTTGCTCGTGGTCGCTGGGATGGTGGATCATGTGGACGGTGGCTACCGGCTGGCGGCCGGCCATCGCGCACCTACCTCGGCAGCGCGGCGGCCGGTACCTCGAATCCGTTGAACCAACGGGGTCAGAGACAGGGCGACACCGCAACGTCCGGTTGAGATGGTCATGGCGACGCAATGACGCCACTGATCAGGCTCCCGCCATGCCGGCTTCGATATTGACGAGCATCGTCAGCCGGCCTGAGTCAGCTGGCGCACACGGTCACAGCGGCTCGACGGCGACAGCGATGGCCAGGGCCGGTGTCCAGCCGTCCCCCCCGGATCACGCCGCGCTGCTCCAGGCGGCGCCTCTGGCGACGGGCTGATGGTACGGCAACGGCGCGTCGGCTTGACGGCGGTACGGCGGCGCCAGAAGCGTACGAGGCGTGGCGGCCAGGCGTACCACCGGGCAGACCCGGGAGCAGCTACCGGACGCGATGCGTGACGCGGTGGCGGCGTACGAACGTCACCTGGTCAGTGAGCGAAACCGGTCCGTCCACACGGTACGTGGGTACCTCGCCGACGTCGTATCCCTCTGCGACCACACCGGGCGACTGGGCCACACCGAGCCCGCCCACATCGATGTCGCCGCGATCCGGAGTTGGTTGGCCCGGCTGCGCACAGCGGGCGCCGCGCGAAACTCCCTGGCACGGCGGGCCGCCGCCGCCCGGTCCTTCTGCGGTTGGGCGCACCGTAAGGGGTTGATCCCCACTGATCCCGGTGTCCTTCTGGCGAACCCCAAGCCGCACCACGAACTTCCCTCGGTGCTGCGGCAGGACCAGGTGTCCGCCCTGGTCACAGGAGTCGATCAGGCCTCACCGATCGGTGTGCGGGACCGGCTGGTGCTGGAGCTGCTCTACGCCACCGGCATCCGGGTCAGCGAGCTGTGCGGGTTGGACCTCGACGACGTCGATTCCGGCCGCCGGGTCGTACGGGTGCTCGGCAAAGGCTCCAGGGAGCGCTCCGTGCCGTACGGGATACCTGCCCAACAGGCGCTCGACGGTTACCTCACCCGGGGCCGACCGGCGTTGGTGTCGTCGACCCACAACGCGCTCCTGCTGGGTCAGCGAGGTGGCCGGCTGGGGCCGCGTACCGTGCGCCGGATTCTTCAGATCAGGACCGCGGCGGCCGGGACACCAGGAGTGTCGCCACACGGCCTTCGGCACTCGGCAGCCACGCACCTGCTGGAAGGCGGCGCTGACCTGCGGACGATCCAGGAGTTGCTGGGTCACGCAGATCTCGGCACGACCCAGATCTACACACACGTATCGGTAGAACGTCTCCGACAGGTTTACCGACAGGCACATCCCCGAGCGGACTAGACGATCTATTCCAAGGGATCAGTGGTCGTAGGCAACGAGCGAGCGCATGGTCGGTTGGCCGGTGTGCCAGTTGTGCCAGATCGCGGCGGTCATCGCGAGGATGCGTTGCAGGACGCGTACGG
>JBOGDK010000186.1:0-8941 GCA_050701795.1 Micromonosporaceae bacterium | reverse complement strand
CCGTGGTCTTCCGGGGTGAGCCGGCCTTCGCCGGAGCTGTCCTGGCTCAGCAGTACGGTGTCCTGCCGCCCCTGGACGATCCGCTGCAGCCGGTGCAGGCGGCCGCTGCGCTCGGCGATGGTCTCCCGGAGTTCGTGGCCGAGGGCGGCCGCGACTTCGGTGTCGGGCGTGAGGTCGGAGAGGATCACCTGGTGCGGGGCGGTGCTCTGCCGCCCGGCGGCCGCGCCTGTGAGGCTGTCCGGTGCCAGGTTGGTCAGCGCGATGACCTGCCGGGGGTTTCCGTCCGGACCCGGCACCGGCGCCAGGTGTCCGGCGGTGATCTGGACTGGGAACGCGTGACCCTTGTTCGGGGTGACCCACGTGGTCCCGTCGGCCCGAACCTCGAAGTCAGCGATCACGCCGGCGGCGCGCAGCTCGTCGAGAGCGGGTCCGACGCCGGCCTCGACGGCGTCCCGGTCCGGCGCCGACCGGGTGTTCCCGAACCGGGTGTTCGGGACCTCGGTCGCGGTGATCCACTGACCGTCCTCGGGTGGGTGGATCTGGTCTGGCTCCGCCTGCTGCTCACCCGCCGGGTCCTGGGCCCGCTGCTGAGCCGCCTGCTCCCGCTCGGACTCGCGGCGTGCCTGGGCAGCTTCGTGGGCGTCCTTCACCGCTGTCGGGTCCAGGTACACCAGGTCACCGGCGAGTGACTTCAGGAACGCCGTCGGGGTCAGCTCACCGGGAACCAGAACCGAAGTGTTCTTCCCGCGCCAGATCAAGGTGTTGCCCGTGACCTCCCGCTCCGGCAGGTACCGCGGCACGTCCAGCCTGATCCGCAGCCGGCGACCGTCGAACTCCGGCCACGCGGTCGTCAGGTACGTTCCTTCGCCCCGGTCCAGGTTGCGGCGCACCAGGACCGGAAGCCCCGCCTCGGCCAGGTGGCCGAGCAGCGCAGTCGCCTGGCTCCGGCCGGTCTGGGACTGGTCCACCGAGGTCATCGTCGCGGTTATCCCGGACACCTGGGTGAGCAGCGCCGCGATGTCGGAGTCCGACGTCGCCTCGCGGAGCCTCTGGTAGCCGCGCGGTGGTGCGCCGTCGGTGCCGGGATGCTGGTCCCGCCACGGCTGGTCGTGTTCCTGCTGCTGGGTGTCGTCCCACGCCTGGTCCGCGCCGGCGAGCGCCTTTTCCAGCACCCGCATCCAGTACGGCGTGGTGCCGGTGCCGGGCTCGTCGCGTACCGGGAAGACCGGCGTCACCTCAAGGGACGTCCGCTCACCGGTGGGACGCACCTGGTCGCCGTCGGCGGCCGTCTGGTGCAGGTCGACCTCGTAGTGACCAAAGGCGTTGCGCCGGCCGAGACCACGCACCACCTCCGGCACCGCGTGCCCGAGAACCTCCAGTGCCCTGAAGACGGTACGGCTGACCATGTGCCAGGGGCCGGCGTACCGCAGGTCGAGCGTGTCCTGGAACATCGCGGGGCTGCTGGTGGTGTTGAACCTGCCGCTGTCCGACCACACAAAACCAGAGGGCAGCTCCGGCAGGTCGACCAGCGCCGTGGGGCCGCCGTCCCGGCGCGGACCGATCGACTCGGGGCTGTCGGGATGCAGCGGGTCGCCTTCAGAGGCGTACCTGCCCGCCAGCTCCGCGAGGTCGCGGTGTACCAGCCACAGGTACGTGCGGTCAGCCGAGTAGTAGAACTCGTGGGTGTCCAGCAACGCCAGGACCTCAGGACGGTTGGAGTAGTACGCCCGGAACTCGTTGCGTGCCGCGATCCGGTAGTTCTGCAGCTGCTGCCAGTCCCGGAACGGCGCGTCCCGCTCGGGCTGTGGCCAGGAGTTCTGCACATGGGTGGCCCAGGTCACACCGGCCGGGTTGTAGGCAGAAAGGTCGATCATGCCGTTCTCGGCGACCCAGAACCCGTGACTGCGCAGCGCCTCGGCCAGCACCGGAGCGGTACGGCCGAGCTGCGCCACCTCCGCGGCGTCCGGATGCCGGTGACTCGGCTCCCGCCCGCGTGGCGTGCTCACGAACTTCGGCGGCAAGGGCCTGGCCAGCTTCACGTACCAGCTGGGAAGCGTCACCCCAGCAGTGCCGGGTGACAGCACCGCCGGCGTGGCGGCCGGCGACAGTTCGGCCTCCGGGGACAGGCCGAGCGCCCCGAGCTGTTGCCGCCACTGTTCGGCCAGCGCGGAGTCCAGCGAGCGCTCCGGGTGCCGAACCGCGATCGTGTCCAGCGCGCGCTGCAGCACCCGCGCGTCCCCGGAGACGGATCGGTGCAGCGCGTGGAACTGGCGCCGGGCGTCCGGTTCGGACAATCCCTGGTACGTCTCGGCCAGTTCCGGCGAGAGCCCGGACGGCACGTCCAAAGACCCGGTGGCGAGCTCCGCCGCCTGAGCGATCATGTCGAGACGGCCGTCGATGGGCAGGTGCGGCAGATACGCCGGAGTGGCCGGTCGGGTGCTGAGGTCGCTCAGCGGCTTGTTCGGTAGCGGCAGCGGTCTGCCCTGCGTGTCGAGGATCAGGACGTCGATCTGGTCGACGGTGGAATCGTGCGACGGGTGCTTCGTGTCGACCCGGGGCTTCTTGTCACCGGTGATGTAGTGCGTGCCCTGCTCGCCCTGGATCATCGTGACGCCGCTGTGAGCGCCCGTCGGGTCGCTCTCGCTGCGCTGCACCACCAGCGCGATCGAGCCCGGGTGCTCACTCATCACCCCGTTGATGGCCTGGTACGCCCTCGCCACCCGCTCCGGGTGCGTGTTGAGGGTCCGTTCCGCGGTCAGCTGCTCGAAGGCGCTCCGGATCCGGATGTCGGACGCCGCCGACTGGAACCGGCCGCCGGTGATCTCCTCCACCCGTCCGAGTCCGTCGAGCTCACTGCCCGTCGGCTGCCGTACGTCCCCGTCGACGAACCCGTCGATGCTGGGTTGCGCGGCGACCTTCGGATCCCCGCGGTACGTGGAGTAGTGGGCCAGGAACCGCTCAGCGGTGTCAGTGTCGGGCTCCGGCGTGGTCAGCGACACCCACTTCTTCGGGTCCGCCGGGACTGCGTACGAGCCGTCCGGTTGCCGCAGTGCGTCACGCAGCCGTTCCAGGTGCGACTCGAGCGTCGGCCGCAGACCGCGCGGCTGCCCGTACGGCGCGCCAGCCTCGATCTCGGCCCCGTCGACCCCGGGCACAGGTGTCTCGGACATCCCCGGCATCGGTACGTAAAGCTGCCCGTACGCCGAGTTGAGCTGGGTCCACAGCTCCGGGTGCGAGTCGACCAGGTGTTCCCGGCCCGACGGGGTGGTCATCTCGGCGATGTGCTCGATGGCACGCTTGATCGCCGCGCGGCGTACCCGCGCGACGTCCTTGGGTCGGGTGAGGTCTCCGGTCTCGTACTGCTGCGGGGCCTCCAGGACCTCGTCGGCGGGCAGGGCAACCTCGGGTGCCGCGCCGAGACCGTCGTTCCACTGGTCCGAGAGCACCTGCTCCAAGGTGACGCCACGCCAGTGCGCGACGTTCTCCAGACTGAGCACCGCCCGGTGCAGCGTCTCGGGATCGGCCACCGCCGCACTGATCGCCCGCATCTGCAGCCGCGCCCGCCGGTTGGACATCCCGTAATAGCGCTCGGCCACCTCGGGGGTCCAGGACGTTGGTGAGGCCATCACATCGGCAAGGCGCGCCTCGGCACGCTGCAGTTCGCGGGCGTGCTCCACCCAGGCGTCTCGGTCGCCAGGTGGGAGAGCCGCGAGGTATGCCGGGGTTGGTGGCCGGGAGCTGAGCTGGCTGAGTGGGCGACCATCGAACGGCACGGCCTTGTGGTCGTCGAAGACCGCCGCGTCGATCCCCACCACACCGCCGGTTTCCCCGGTGTAGTGGTGCATCGGGTCGCGGCTCCACCGGTTCGTCACCGGGTCGAGATAGTCGACGGTGCCGCCCCGGAACGTGACGGCGATCACCAGCGGCTCGGCGTTGTGGCGGTGCAGCACCACGTACCCGAAACCGATGCCGGTGGTCCGCTTCACCTGCTGGGTGATCGCGTCGTACGCGGCCGTGATCGCGTTGTGCCGTTCGGCTTCCGGCAGCGACCGGACATCATCCACGACGGACTGGAACCGGCCACCGCGGTCTTCCATCCGCCCGATGCCGTCCGGCTCGGTGCCGATCGGCTGCCGCACGTCACCGTCGCGGAAGCCGTCGAAGGTACGCGGTGCCGCCACCGTCGGGTTGCCGAGGTAGGTGTCGTGCAGCGCCAGTACGGCGTCGTGGTGGTTGATGCCGCGGGTCGGGTCGGTGGCGGCGCCGGCGCCGTTGACCAACCGGAGTATCTCGTCCAGGTTGACCGGTATCCGGAACGTGCCGTCGCCCCAGCTCAGCGCCGCCTCGATCGCACGCTGGTGGTCCAGCAGCGGACGCCTCAGGCCGCCGCGCATGCCGTACACCCGGGAGGCGTGGGCCGGTGGGAAGCCTTCCCGTCCGGCGGGGTCGGTCGCGGTCTGCGGGTCGCCGTCGGCCATCAACCTGCCGAAATCAAGGTTGGCGACGTCGAAGTGGGTGTCTGAGAGGTTCTCCTGGTCGTAGGCGTCCGCTAGCTCGGCGCGGTCGGTGACCAACCCGTTGCGCAGCTCTTCGATGTTGTTCAGGTACGCCAGCTCGTTGACCATCCGCTGAGCCGGTTCGCTGAGGTGAGCGGCGACCACCGTGTCCCAGTCCAGCTTCCCGGCTCGGGGCAGCTCCGTGGCACGCAGATGCGCCACCAGGGCCGCCGCCTGGTCGCGAAGACCCCTCTCCGCATGCGCCGCCCGGGCCAGCCGGCCCGAACGATTATCTCCGAGGCGGTCGAGGCCTGGTTCGGCAGCGGTCGCGAGCTGGCCCGCGATGATCTCCAGCTCCGTGAAGCGACCCATGATGTGCCCGTTGACCGCGGTGGCCCGGCGCACACTGCGGGACAACTTGTGACGCAGCCCCGCCAGTTCGTGCAACGACTCCGACAGTTCGTGGCCCAGAGCGCGCGCCACCAGTTTCGGGTGCAACTCGGCGGAGATCTCGATCCGCAGCGAGATCTTGCCGCCCTTGTCCTTGATGATCTTCGTGCGCGCCACCACACCGTCAGCGCCCGGCTCGGCCGACTGCAGTTGGCCCGGCGGCACCGGCTCGATACTGAAGCTGACTTTCTTCCCCGACGGGAGCCTTACGTGGCCCACCGCTGCCGACGAAGTCTGCAGAATCACGAGCCCCGGAATGTGGGCATGCACCGCGTGCAGGGCGTTCTGGAGCTCGGAAATGTCCAACGGTGGCAGGTGGTCTGGCCGCGAGTACGGATGGAAGCCCGAGTTCGGCACCGAAGTGGCCGTGATGTCGCGGCGCTCGCCCTGCCGGCTGCTCGGCGGCCTCGGCCCCCCGCCGTTCGGGCCGAACTGACCCGCCGCTGGCCCGGTCGGTCCCGCCGGGTCGCTCCGGGTCGGGCCGATGGGCGGGGCACCTCGCAGCGCCGAGGTCTGATCCACCGCGGGGCCACCGGTGAGTACGGCCTCCACCTGCATGACGCCGTTCGCATCGACATAGGGCTCCGAGATGATCGTGTACTCGGAACCGCGTGGCAGCAGCACCTCTCGCTCGTTGGTTTCTGAGGACATCGGCTCCGCGTAGATCAGGCGAGAGCCGGTGTCGGCGTAGATCGTGACCTCGACGCCCCGGAGCCCGATCCTGGGATTGATGGCCGACGCCGACGCCAGTCCGTCGTCCCGGTAGGTCAGACCGTTGAGGTTGGAGTCGCGCCCGAAGACCTGTACCGGGTGGTCGTACTTCCGGATCAGCTTCACCGGACCGGTCGACGGCACCGCGTGCCGGAACGCGTCGTCGATGCCGTTGATGATCTCGGCGTCCCGGTGCGCGGTACGCCAGATCAGCGCCTCGTCGTTCGGCCAGCCCTGCTGTCGCCAGTGCGCGTGGTAGACGCCGGTGTGGTACAGCTCCGCGCCGGTCACCGGACGCTGGGCGAAGTCCCGGCGCCCCTGGTCGGTGAGCTGGGCGGCGATCGTACGCAGCGCCCCGTTGCGCTGGGCGTACCCGAGGCCGGTGGACCAGCCGAGTGCCCAGAGCACCCGGTCGGTGATCCCTTCCGGCCGCGGGCCGGCGGGCCAGGTCGGCCCGTTGCGGATCCGGGCCACGGCGTTGGCGCCGTCGACGGATTCCCGACGCAGCCGGTCGATGCGCTGCTGCTCCGTCTCAGACGCCGTACCGGGCTGCTGCGCGGCGCCGTGGCCGTTGTCGAACCGCAGGGCCTCCCGGATGGACCGCGGCACGACGGCGGCGACGGTCGCCTGGAGCCGTCCCCCGAAGCCGGACTGTCTCGGCTCGGCCTGCTGCTGATGGTTCTGCTGCCGGTTGGCGTGGTCGTCCAGGGTGCCCTGAGTCCGCCACGCCGTACGGCCCTGGTCGGCGGGCTGACCGCCCTGCCAGCTCGCCGGCAGTCCCGCTGGCCGGGCGGCGGCCGGCTGCGTCGGCTGGGCCGGGCGTGCCGGCGGCTGAGTGGGCGGACCTGCGGGCCGGGTGGCGGCGGCGATCCCTCGAGGTGGCATGACCGTCGGAGCGGGGCGAAGCCCCTCCACCACCCGGCTCGCCGGGCTGTTGGCGGGGACAGTCTGCGATACGTCACCGTAGGACTGCCCGGTGACGTACGAGTCGGTCGTACCCCGGCCCCCGTGTGAATGTCTGACGAGCTTCACCCCGGCGACCGGAACCCCGTTGGCGCGTAGCCGTTCCACCATTCGCTGGGTGAAGTCATGGGTGGGCGTGTAGTGGCCGCTCTGGTTCGAGATGATCTTCACGACACCGTTGATCACCGAGATCTCGCCGGCCGCGGCGACCTCGGCGCCGGCGAGCATGCTGGAGTGCCGAATCCCGGCTGGACCATGCGACTGCTCAGTCGTGGCGTAGATGTTCCCCGCACTGTCCATGACGAACAACGCGAAACCGTGCCCGGAGGAGCTGCCGGCCGAACGGCGGGTGTCGAACAGTGCGCCCGTTGCGTCGCGAAGCTTGCCGTCCTGCCCGATCCGGAGCCGAAGCCGCTCTCGTTCGGCGTCATTGAAGTACGTGACCGCACCGTCCCGGCTACCGGCCGGCAGGTGCTCGCCGCGCCGCCGCGGATCCATCGGCCGGGTGGGGTACGTCGGCTCGGCGAGTGGCCCACCGTCGTTGAACGTCTCAGCCTGGGTGTCCGGCCCGGCCTCCGTCTGCCGACTGTCGGTGACCACCACGTCGATACGCGTCGAGCCGTCCGAGCCGGAGGTGTCGTTCCGCCCCCCACTCCACCTCACCGTGCCTGGGATTCGGTTGCCAGAATCCGGCGGCACGTCGGTGTAGAACTGGACACCGGGGGTGCCCTCCGGCAACGGTCCCTGGGACGCGAACACCGTCGGTTCGGTGTTCGCAATGCCGGATGCCGCGCCTTCCAGCTGATGCGTGTCCTGCGCCTGCTGGAGCTCCTCGGCGCCCTGAATCTGGCTCACCGGTCGGTGGAACGGGCCATACCGGGCGGGGGCGTCGGGCTGCCGCTGCTGGTCGCCGGGACGATCGCCCTGCAGCCGCGCCTGGGTACGGGGCTGACTGCTCGCCGGAGCAGTGGGCCCACCTGTCGGGCCAGGCGGCGTACGTGTGCCGGCCTCCGCGGCGCCCTCTGGCCCGAACGCCGGTTGGGCCGGCTGCTGAGCAGCCCGCGGGGCGGTCGGTGCAGGTGGCGGGACTGGAAGTGTCTCCATGTCCTGTTCGCGGTACCTCATGAGGTTGGCACCGTCCAACGGCACGTTCTTCTCGCGCAGGCTTTCCACCGCTTGCAGGGTGAAGTCGTGGGTCGGCTCGTAGTGGCCACTGTCGTTCGCGATGAACTCCACGACCCCGTCGATGACACGAATCGTGCCTGCCGCGGCCACCTCCCCGCCAGCGAGGAAGCTGGGGTGCTTGATTCGCAGCTTGCCGTACCTCTGCTCCGTGGTGGCGTAGATATTGCCCGCAGCGTCCATGGCGAAGTTCGCGCAGCCGTACCCAGATGATTCGTCGGCGAGGTTACGAGTGTCGAACCTCCGGCCCTTCGAGTCGTACAGCCTGCCGTCAGGGCCAACGCGGAGCCGGTACCGCTCGCGTTCCACCTCGTTGAAAAGCTTGATGCCTCCGGTACCCATCCCTGGGCTCATCGGCTTCGTGTGGTACTTCGGCTCCGTGTCCGGCCCACCATCATCGGCCAGCTCGGGGGTCTCGAGCTCCTCCTGCCGGGTGGACGTGACCGCCACGTCGATACGCGTCGATCCGTTGGCGCCGGTGGTGTCGTTGCGTCCCCCACTCCACTGCACCATGCCGGGGATCCGGTTCCCTGGATCCGGTGCGGTGTCGGTGTAGAACTCGACGCCAGGAGTCCCCTCCGGCAGCGCCCCCGCAAACGCGACCACTGCGGGCTCGGTGCCCTGGATCGCGGAAGCCTCACCATCCAGCCGCTGCATCGCCTCCAGCTGCTGGAGCTCTTCCGGGTCCTGAATCAGGCCGACGGTGCGGTGGAAGGGCCCATACCGGGCCGGACGGTCGTGTGCGACCTGTTGCTGTTCAGGCGTGGCGAACGCGGGCAGGGGGGCGCCACTGGGACGCCGTGCCAGGTACTCCTCCAGGTCCCGGTCCCTCGCGCCCGGGTCATCGAGGTACACCTTGTCGGGCGTGAGCGGAACGCCAGCGGCATCCAGCCGATCCAGGAACTGGTACATGGACTGGTTCTCGGATGGGTACGGGCGCACGTCCTTGTCAGTGACAACGGTGATCGTGCCCTGATGCACCGCCACCATCACCGCCGCGGCTACATCTGCACCGGCCACGAGACTGGAGTGGTGGAACATGAACATCTCGTACGCGTTGGATGCGAAGATCCGGCCGTCACGGTCCATCACCAGCATCGCGGCGTTCAATCCGATCGCCGCGGCCTGGCCGTTCGTGG
>JBOGDK010000185.1:0-8947 GCA_050701795.1 Micromonosporaceae bacterium | reverse complement strand
CCTCCACGCGTTCCCAGCCGACGACGCTTCGGGGCAGCTCGCCGAGCACCCATCCGATGGCACGCACCGGGAACCCGAGCACCGTGAACAGGAACGCGGTGCTGACCAGCTCGGACACGCTGATCGCTCCGGAGGACAGCCGCAGCGACCCGACCACCAGCACCGCCAGTGTCCCCAGGTTGGGAAGGGCGTCCATCGCGGGGTCGAACAGGCCGCGTACCCGGCCCATCGCGACCAGGGCCTGGCGCAGCTCCACGGCCTTGACCGAGAACCGGTCGGTCTCCTCGGACTCCCGACCCATGGTCTTGACGATCAGCGCGCCGTCGAAGCTCTCGTGCGCGATCGCGCTCAGGTCCGCCCGCAGCTGCTGGGCCCGGGTGGCCCGGGGTGACATCCGCCGGGAGTACGCCACGTTGACCGCGAACACCACCGGGAACACCGCCAGCCCGACCAGCGCGATCGCCCAGTCGGTGAGGAACAACGCGGTGATCGCCCCCGCCAACATCACCAGGGTGCCGACCGCGAACGGCAGTGGGGCGATCGGGTACCAGGCGGATTCCACGTCGGCGTTCGCGTTCGACAGCAGGGTCCCGGTGGCGTGCCGGTGGTGCCACTGCAGCGGCAGTCGCAGGTAGCGCCGGGTGACCTTGCGCCGGTACGAGGCCTGCAACCGGAACTGCATCGCACCGGCCCCGAGCCGCCTGCCCAGAATCCCCAGCACCCGCAGCATGCTGACCGCGAACAGCGCACCGGCACCCGCGGCCAGGGCGCCCCACGTGACGTTGCCGCGGTCGATCGCCGGTACCACGACGTCGCCGATCACGGCGCCGACCACGTACGCGGAGGCGATCGTCATCAGGCCGAAGAGGATGCTGCCGCCGACCCCGGCGGCGAACACCCTCGGCTCGTCCCGGATCGCCCGCCCGAGCACGCGCAACCCTTTGCCGAGCACCCCCTCGGTGGCCAAAGTTCCCCCTCGTACCCAGGAGCTGAAATGGTTTTCAGTCCTTACATGTCTGTTTATCAGACAACCACGGGCCCGCCTACGCGACGCAGATCACGACCCGCCTGCGAAGATGTCCGCCATGACCGGTTACGCCCAGGCGGAGCGCACCGCGCTCGCCGAGCTGATGTCCGAGGTCGGACCCGAGGCCCCGACCCTGTGCGGCGACTGGACCACCGCCGACCTCGCCGCCCACCTGGTGGTACGCGACCGCCGCCCGGACAGCGGGCCCGGTCTGCTGGTGCCGGCGCTGGCGTCCTGGACCGAGTCGGTACGCCGTTCCGCGCTGGCCACCGGTTACCCCGCGCTGGTCGACAAGGTGGCCCGGCCACCGTGGTGGAGCCCGGTGAGCAACCCGCTGGTGCACGAGTCCGCGAACCTGATGGAGTACTTCATCCATCACGAGGACGTACGGCGCGCTTGGCCGGACTGGGAGCCCCGGCAACTGCCGGAGGAAGAGGAAAGGCTGCTGTGGCGCCGGCTCGGGGCGCTGAAGTTCATGCTCCGCCGGTTCCCGGCCACCGTACGGCTCACCGCGCCGCGGTACGGCGAGGTGCGCGCCGGACGGGGCGGGGAGGACACCGTACGGGTCACTGGCGCACCCGGGGAGCTGGTGCTGTTCTGCTCGGGCCGGCAGCGGGTCGCCCGGGTCGAGCTGGACGGGCCGGAGGCGGTGACGGCACGGCTGCGTACCGCCAACTTCGGGCTCTGACCGGCAGGCCCCTTTCATGATCGTGGCGTCCTTGAAGACCCTGTGAAGGCGTGGCGGACGCCACGATCATGAGGCTGGCGTGGCATGGCAGGCTGGCGAGATGGCTGACGCGTTCTACGTACCGCTCGATGATGATCGGTACCGGTCCACACCGGCCACCGAAGGGCCGTGGAGCCCGCAGTTCCAGCACGGCGGCCCGCCGACGGCGCTGCTGGTGCACGCGATCGAACGCATCGCCCGTACCGACGGGATGCTGACCCGGATCGCGGCCGAGTTCACCGCACCCGTACCGGTCGCTGACCTGGACACCGCCGTCACGGTGGTACGGGACGGTCGCAACGTCCAGCTGCTCGACGCGGAACTGCTCGCGGACGGGCGTACCGTGCTGCGGGCGCGCGCGTGGTGGTTGCGGCACACCACCCTGGACCTGCCGGCCACCGAGGCCGCCGCCGGGAAGCCTCCGCCGCTGCCGGACACAGCGGTGTCGAGCCCCGTCGGCATCGACTTCGGGTACGCCCGCGCGATGGAGTGGCGGGTCGCGGCGGGGCATGCCGACCAGCCCGGCCCCGCCACCGTCTGGACCCGGCTGCGGACCGCCGTGGTGGCCGGCACGGAGCCGTCCGGGGTGCAGCGGGTCGTCGCCGCCGCGGACTCCGGCAGCGGGATCAGCGCGATGCTGGACTGGAACCGCTGGAGCTTCCTGAACGTCGACCTCACGGTGCACCTGCTCCGCCCGCCGGTGGACAGCTGGGTGTGCCTGGACTCCCGTACCGAGCTGACCCCGGCGGGTACGGGGCTGGCGACCACCACGCTGTCGGACGGCGCCGGCCGGATCGGCACGGCGGCGCAGTCCCTGCTGGTCACCCCCCGGTAGCAGCCCGCTACCCGTCCCACTGCTGCTCGGCCAGATCCAGCCACAGCTCGACCCGGTCCGGTCCGTGGTGCCGGATCGCCCAGTCGACCAGCCGCAACGCCATGTGCGCCCGGTACGCGAGCAGCCGCTCCGGAGCGACCGACGCGGTCAGCAGCGCGTCCATCCAGGGGCCGAGATCGGGGGCACGCAGCGCGAGGTCGTACCGCAGGGTCACCAGATCGAGCGCCCCGTCACCGCGCCCGGCACCGTCCCAGTCCACCAGCCCGGTGACCTGCCCGTCGCACACCAGCAGGTTCTGTGGGTGGTAGTCCAGGTGCACCAGGTCGGAGCCGTCGGCTGTGTCGCGTACCGCCCCGATCCGGTGGATCCGCCGCAGCAGGCGCACGGTCCGCGGACTGTATTCGGCGAGCGTCTGGTGAAGGCAGAACCCGGGGCCGCTGGTACGCAGGTGCAAGGTGACCGGCGGCAGGTCGGTACGCGCCGCGACCAGCCCGGCGAGCCGCCGGTTCACACCGAGCATCTGCTCGACCAGGCCCCGGTCCACGGTCTGCGGCGGGGCACCGGGCAACAGCTCCTGGACGACGGCGTACGCCCCACCCAGGTCGACCACCATTTCGTACTCCGGCGCGGGGATCCCGGCACGCCGGGCGACCTCGATCAGCGCACTCGGGTCCGTGGGGCTACGGGTCAGCACAGATCGATGCCCGTCCGGCCACCGCACGTACGCCGCTCCCACCTCACCGGTGGCGGGAGCCCCGTCGGCGACCAGACGTACCCCGGTCACCTCGAACAGGCGTGACAGCGTCGGGTCGACGGCTAGGCGTGGGACAGGCTCCATCCGATCATCATGGGGCGGCCCGGGATCGGCCGATCCCGCGGCTACGCCGGGGCTACGGCGTAAGCCCGAGCTGCTCCAGGAACTCCGTCTGATCGGAGTAGAACCGGTGTTGCGTGACGACGCCGCCTTCGACCACGGTGACATCGCAGGTGCGTACCTTGATCTTCCGCCCGGTCGCCGGGACGCTCTCCCCGGCTGCTCCCGGCAGAGGCCCGGTGTTCGTACCTGTGATGTAGCCCTCGTCGACCGCCACGTTGCCGGACTCATGTTTCCCGATGTATTCGAAACCGACGTCGGACAACCCGTCGAAAAAGCCCTGGAAGTACGCCAGGAGCCCGTCACGTCCCTTGATCTCACCCTGCTCGGGTGTCATGGCGACGACGTTCTCGGCGTAGCAGTTCGCGACGGCCTTGATGTCCTTGCTGACGAGTGCCTGGTACAGGCGATCCATCACCTCGCGTGCCTCGCCCACGGCTTCCACCCCCTCTTTTCGCACCCCTGATCGAACTACGGCTCAGGCAACACCGCTTGCCGGCCGCGCCTCATGGATGCCGGACTACGGCTGCGGCGCGAGACCGAGCTGCTCGAGGAGCTCGAGCTGGTCGTAGTAGAACCGGTGGGACACGACGAGTCCGTCGCGTACCTCCACGATGTCGCAACTGCGTACCCGGATCTGGCGGCCGGTCGGCTCGATACTCTCGCCCGTCGGCAGAGCCAGCGGCCCGGTGTGCGTACCGCCGAAGTAGCCCTCGTCGATCGCCACGTTGCCGGCCTCGTGCGACGCGATCGGTTCGAATGTGATGTCCGACAACGCGTCAGCGAACTGCCTGAACCACTCCACCATTCCTTCCACGCCCCGGATCTCACCCTGATCCGGCGTCATGACGACCGCATCGGGAGCGTAGAACTCCTCAAGCGCTTTGAGATCCTTGCTGGTGGCCGCAGCGGTCACCCGGTCCATCAGTACCCGTGCCTCACCCATCACCGACACCTCCCACGTGCGCAGTGGAGTTGGCTACCCACTCTCACCAGACACCCGCGGCGCTGTCTGAGGTATGGCCCTCCAGGACGAGGTTGGACGCCTTCGGTTGACCCCCACCGGCTGGTCGGAGGGCGAACGCAACCCGGCCCGCCAGGCGTCCTGTCGGTTACTGGACAGACCTGACGGATCAGGGGGCGGCTTCGCGGAGCGATCCGAGCACGCCACCCATCCGAGCCAACTCGTCCAGCATCGCGACCGCCGCGCCGGTGAGCGGCTCGTTGGGGGTGAAGCTGCCGTCGACCACGCACTGCTTCAGCGGTACGTACACGGCCTCGGTGACGGGGGTCATCTTCAGCGTGGTCACCACGGGCTTGAGCATCGCCACCGCGCGGGTCCCCGACGACGTCCCGCCGTACCCGACGAACCCGACGGGCTTGTACCGCCACTCGTGGTGCAGGTAGTCCAACGCGTTCTTCAGCGGCGCGTTGAAGCTGTTGTTGTACTCGGGCGTCACGAAGACGAAGGCGTCCGCCGCACTCACGGTGGCGCTCCAGTCCCGGGTGTGCTGTTTGGTGTACCGGCGCCGCGCCGGGTGGTGCGGCTCGTCCAGGAACGGCAGGTCCACCTCGGCGAGATCGACCAGCTCGACGTCGTCGTGCCCGCCGTGGTCCTTGGCGGTACGCACCATCCAGTCACCGATCGCCGGGCCCATCCGACCGGGGCGGGTGCTCGCGACAATGATCTGCAGGCGGGACATCAGCGGCTCCACGGGGCGGTGGTCGGGTCGGCACCGCAGAACCTACCCAATCCCGGTGCCCCTTCACGACAGCGGTACGCCGGGATCGGCCAGCATCACCACGGCGGCGGACTCCCCGGGCAGCTCCACCGTCCCGTCGTGCGCGGCCACGCCTGGCTCCGTGGCGTACCGCAGGCCCGCCACCTCAGGGACCGGGACGGCCACCGGGACCTCGGCGAGGTTCACCGCCACCGCGAGGCGGCCCCGGCGTACCACCAGCCAGCGCTCGCCGTGGCTGACCGTCACCAGGTCCAGGCGTGGGTCGGACAGCTCCGGGTACCGGCGGCGCAACGCGATCAGGTCCCGGTAGCAGGCCAGCACCTCGCGATGCGGCTGCCGATCCGGCTCCGACCAGTCCAATGTGGAACGGTGGAGCGTCTCGGGGTGCTGCGGGTCCGGCACCGAGCTCTGAGACCAGCCGTGGGCCGCGAACTCCCGGCGCCTGCCCTCGGTCACCGCGCGAGCCAGTTTCGGCTCCGGGTGGCTGCTGAAGTACTGCCAGGGCGTACCGGCGGCCCACTCCTCCCCCATGAACAGCATCGGGGTGTACGGCGAGGTCAGGATCAGCGTCGCGGCGACCTTGAGCATCCCGGTCGACAGCGTGGCCGAGGTACGGTCCCCGGCGGCCCGGTTGCCGACCTGGTCGTGATTCTGGGTGTACGCCACGAACCGGTGCCCAGGGGTCCTCACCCGATCCACCGGCCGGCCGTGGCACCGGCCGCGGAACGTCGAGTACCCCCCGTCGTGGACGTACCCGCTGGTCAACGCCTTGGCCAGGGCCGCCATCGAGCCGAAGTCGACGTAGTAGCCCTGCCGTTCCCCGGTGAGCGCGGCGTGCACCGCGTGGTGGACGTCGTCGTCCCAGACCCCGTCCAGCCCGTACCCGCCGGCTTCCCGCGGGGTGACCAGGCGCGGGTCGTTCAGGTCGGACTCGGCGATCAGCGACAGGGGTCGCCCGAGATGCGCCGCCAGGCCGTCGACGGCCACCGACAACTCCTCCAGCAGGTGCACCGCCCGGCCGTCGGCCAGCGCGTGTACGGCGTCGAGCCGCAGCCCGTCGAGGTGATAGTCACGCAGCCAGGAGCACGCGTTGTCGACGATGTAACGGCGTACCTCGTCGGAGTCGGGGCCGTCCAGGTTGATCCGCTGTCCCCAGCCGGTCTCCCCTTTCGTCAGGTACGGCGCGAACTTCCGCAGGTGCGCCCCGGACGGACCGAAGTGGTTGTAGACCACGTCCAGCACCACCCCGAGCCCTCGGGTGTGGCACGCGTCCACGAAGCGCTTGAACCCGTCGGGGCCGCCGTACGGTTCGTGGACGGCGTACCAGGCGACGCCGTCGTACCCCCAGCCGCGGTCGCCGTTGAACGCCGCGACCGGGAGCACCTCGACCAGGTCGATCCCGAGGTCGGCCAGGTGGTCCAGCCGTTCGATCGCGGCGTCGAAGGTGCCACCGGGGGTGAAGCTGCCGACGTGCATCTCGTACAGCACGGCACCGGGTAACGCTCGCCCGGTCCAGCCGGCGTCGTGCCAGGCGAACCGGTCATGGCGGTACGTCCGGCTCGGCCGGTGCACTCCGGCGGGCTGCCACCGTGACCGCGGATCCGGCAGGATGCCGTCCACGCGGCCGTTGTCCTCGTCCCCCTCGTCGGCCGCGGGGTCGGCGTCCGGGTCGGCGTCGTCGAGCAGGTAGCCGTAATCCATCCCGTGGTCCACACCGGGCACCTCCTGGTGCCACCAACCGCCGGGCTGACGCGCCATTTCGTGCTGCTCGCCGGCTTGGGGCGCCGCGCCGGCCGGGCCAACCCAGAGCCGGACCCGGTCCCGCTCGGGTGCCCAGACCTCGAACCGCGTCATCCAGTGTCCGCCCGCAGCAGGGCCACGGGATACCGGTTCAGCAGGTCGGCCAGCCGCGCGTCCCCGCGGAACTCCCCGCCGGTCAGGACATCGGTCCACACCCCGTCCGGCAACGGCAGTACGGTCTCGCCCCACCCGCCCGGGCGCCGCCGCAGCCCGACCGGCAGCCGGGTCACCACGGTCAGTACGCCGCCCCGGTCGAACCCCACCACGTGCTCGGACGCCGGCCCGTCCGCGGTGAGGGCGGCGCACCCGGTGAACCGTTCCGACTCGTCCCGTCGCAGCCGCAGCGCCCGGCTCGTGACCAGCAGTTTTGCCGCACCGGATGCGTCCACCGGGGGCAACCAGCCGGCATCCAGCTTGCGCAGCAGCGCCCGCCGCGCGGCGACATCGACTTCTCGCCGGTTGTCCGGATCCACCAGCGAGTTGTCCCACACCTCGGTCCCCTGGTACGTGTCAGGGACCCCCGGCATCGTGAGCTGCACCAGCTTCTGACCCAGAGCGTTACTCCAACCCGCGGGCGTGATGCCGGCAGCGAAGGCGTCCACCTCGCGGCGCAGGTCGGGATCGTCGTAGATCCGGTCGATCCCGGCCGCCATGGCGTCCTCGGCGGCGGTGTCCGGGTCCTCCCAGGTGGTCCACACCCGTGCCTCCCGGGCGGCCTTGCGGGCATAGGCATCCAGCCGGTCGCGCTCGATCGGCCAGGCGCCGATCAGGGTCTGCCACAGCAGGTGCCCGAACCCGGGGTCGGGCATCGGCACCCGGTCCAGCCACCGGCGTACCGCCGCCGCCCAACGGGACGGCAGCTCCGAGAGCACCGCCATCCGGGCCCGTACGTCCTCGCCGCGCTTGGTGTCGTGGGTGGACAGGGTGGTCATTCCGTACGGGTGCCGCCGTTGCCGCTCGGCACACGCGTCGTGGAACTCAGTCACCGAGACCCCGAACCGTCCCGGGTCACCGCCCACCTCGTTGAGCGCCACGAACCGGGCGTACCGGTAGAACGCGCCGTCCTCGACGCCTTTCGCCATCACCGCGCCGGAGGTCTGCTGGAACCGCACCGCAAGCTCGTCGCCGGGGTCGGCGAGCCGGGTCCCGAGCGCGGTGACCGCCGGGTCCAGGTCCGGCCGGCGAACGGCGGCCGCCGAGAGCGCGGCCGTCAGGTGCTCGGCACCATCCGGAAGGTACGACCGGTACACCGGCATCGCCGCCAGCACCTCCGCGATCGCCTCGGCGACATCGGGGATCCCGGGCGCCAACCGGGACAGCCGCCGCACCTCGGTACGCAACATCGTCGTCGCCACCTCGCGCCGGCACCGGTACGCCAGTTCCGGCCAGGCCGCGCCCGTCCCGGCCGGAGCGGTCGAACCGCACCCGGCCGCGGGCGAGCCGCCTGGAGCCGACCCGGTGGCCGCGCCGGTCAGCTCCTCGTCGAGCGCGGTGAAGGCCGGCTCACCCGCCTGGTCGAGGAACACGCCACACACCTCCCGGAGCGCGTCGTACCCGGTGCTGCCATCGATCGGCCAGTCCGGCAGCCGCTCACCGGTCTCCAGGATCTTCTCGGCGACCAGCCACGCACCCGGGGCCGCGTCCCGGAGCCGTTCGAAGTAGCCCGCGGGATCCCGTAGCCCGTCCGGGTGGTCGACCCGGATCCCGTCCACGTCTCCCGCGTCGTACCACCGCAACACCTCGCGGTGTACGGCGTCGAACACCCCGGGGTCCTCCACCCGCAGTCCCGCCAGCTCGTTCACGGCGAAGAACCGCCGGTAGTTCAGGTCGGTGTCGGCGCGGCGCCACGACACCAGCCGGTAGTGCTGCCGGGCGTGCACGTCTCGCGGGGAGCCGTGAGAAGTCCCGTCCGCGAGCGGAAATCGGTGCTCGTGATACCGCA
>JBOGDK010000184.1:0-9014 GCA_050701795.1 Micromonosporaceae bacterium | reverse complement strand
TTCGCCAGCATGTACGCCGAACACGGCTTCGGGGGACTGCCGTACGGACCGGACGAGCGTCCCGAGCTCCACTTCCCGTATCACGGGCGCACGTTCGACGAGCTGAACAGCGTGACGCAGAGCGGCACCACCAGGATGCTGCGACGCGAGAACTGGAAACTGCTCTACGACAGCACCGGGCGCGGCGAACTGTACGACCTCGCCACCGACCCCGGCGAGCTCGACAACCGGTTCGGCGACCCCGGGCTGGTCGACGTTCGGGCAGACCTCGTCGAAGAACTTCTGCGGTGGACCGTCCGTACCGCCGACGACCTGCCGGTGGCCGCGTACGTACCCAAGCGGGCACCACACAACTGGTTCCTGACCGGCGACCGGCAACCGGTCGCCGTCGCGGAGCTGACTTCACCTACCCCCCTCTGAGAGGCGAAGCGCAATGAGTGGTTCCATCGGACGTCGGGATTTCCTGAAAGCGACCGGGGGCGCCCTGCTGGGCAGCAGCCTGCTCGGTCTGACCGGTTGCGGCGGCGGCGACAGCGGCGGGCCGGCAAAGCTCAGAGTGAGCTGGTACGGCGGCAAGCCGGTGCACGACGGGCTCAACGGCGCACTCGACCTGTACAAGAGCGACGCCGCGAAGATCAAGACTGAGTTCTCCGCGTTCCCGGACTACTGGGACAAGCTCGCCACCCAGACCGCGGGTGGCAAGGCTCCGGACGTGATGCGGATGTCAATGAGCTACTTCGCCGAGTACGTCGAACGCGGCGCGCTGCTCGACCTCAGCGACTACGTCGGCGAACAGATCAAGGTGTCCGACCTCGACAAGCCGGTCGTGGACAGCGGAAAGGTCGACGGCAAGTTCCGCGGCATCGGGCAGAGCTCGATATCCCACGCCATGTTCGTCAACAAGACGATGCTGGACAAACTCAAGGTCCCGGTGCCGGAACACGACTGGACCTGGGACGGCCTCGCCGACTTTGCCGAGAAGGTCACCAAGGCCGCGTCCAAGAAGGACGTGTACGGCACCACCGACAGAGGCGGCAACTTCCAGATCTTCGAGGTGTTCGTACGGCAGCACGGGACGGAGATGTTCGACGGCCAGCAGCTCGCGCTTGGCAAGGACGTGCTGAAGGAGTGGCTGACCTACTGGCAGGACCTGCGGAAGGCGAAGCTGGCCGTACCGTCCCAGATCACCGCGGAGGCCGTCGGGTTCGAGAAGTCGCCGCTGGTAACCGGGATGACGCCGGTCGAGTTCGGCTGGGTGCAGCAGATCGGCTTCTACCAGCCGCTGACCAAGGACGAGCTGGTGGTGAACATGGTGCCGTCGGGTTCGGCCGGCTCCTCCCCCGGCCAGTTCCTCAAGGCGCTGGACTTCTGGGTGTGCTCCTCGCGTACCGAGAACCCTGAGGAAGCCGCGAAAGTGGTCAACTTCCTGCTCAACGACCGGGAGGCGACCCGGAAGATCGGGCTCAACCTCGGCGTACCGCCGTCGGACCAGGCCCGCAAGGACGCGGCCGGGGATCCCGCCTCGCCCGCCGCGAAGGCGATCGAGTACGTGGAGTTCGTCGCTGACAAGGTGACCGAGTCCAAGGAGGTGTGGCCCAAGGGGTACGGAGAGCTGCTCGGGCTGCTCGACCGGGTGAACCAGGAGGTCGGCTTCGGGAAGGCCAGCATCGACGACGGGGTCGACCAGTTCTTCTCCGAGGCGAAGCGGGCCTTGTCGTCGTGACCGCGCTCAGCTGGCTCGGCCGCCGGGACGTTAGCCGGGATGACCGGCAACGGCGCCGGCGGTCGGGTCAGCGGACGGGTCGGCAGAACCTCTGGGGGTACGTGTTCCTGGCCCCGTGGTTCGCCGGCCTGTTCCTGCTCACCCTCGGGCCGATGCTGGGGTCGCTGTACGTCTCGTTCACCGAATACCCGCTGCTGTCGGCGCCGGAGTGGAGTGGGACTGAGAACTACCAGCGACTCCTGGACGACCCGCGCTACCTGAAGTCGCTGGTGGTCACCTTCGGGTACGTGTTCCTGTCCGTACCGCTGGAGCTGTGTTTCGCGCTGTTCGTGGCGATGATCCTGAACCGCGGACTGCGCGGGCTCTCGTTCTACCGGACGGTGTACTACCTGCCCAGTCTGCTCGGCGGCAGCGTCGCGGTCGCGATCCTGTGGCGGGAGATATTCGGCGACGCGGGCGTGGTGAACCGGATCCTGGCGGTCGTCGGGGTGGACGGCCCCAGTTGGGTGGGATCCCCCGACTACTCGCTCTACACCCTGGTGGTGCTGCGAACCTGGCAGTTCGGGGCGCCGATGGTGATCTTCCTGGCCGGCCTGCGGCAGATCCCCCGGGAGCTGTACGACGCCGCCGCCGTCGACGGGGCGGGACGGATCCAGACGTTCTTCCGGATCACGCTTCCGCTGCTGACCCCGATCGTGTTCTTCAATCTCATCCTGCAGGTGATCGGCGCGTTCCAGGCGTTCACCCCGGCGTACATCATCTCCAAGGGGTCGGGCGGGCCGTCCGACTCGACGCTGTTCTACACGCTCTACCTCTACGTCGAGGCGTTCCACCACTTCCGGATGGGCTACGCGGCGGCGATGGCGTGGGTCCTGGTGCTCATCATCGGCGCCTTCACCGCGGCGAACTTCGCGCTGGGCCGCTACTGGGTCCACTACGCCGACGACGAAAGGGGGTAGGAAGATGGCCACACCGTTTGACACCGCGCCGCGGGACGTCCCGGACGAGCCTGGATCCCGACGGAAAGGCCGCACCGGCAGCCGGCTGCTGGCCCACCTGACACTGATCGCCGGCGGCCTCGTCATGGTCTATCCACTGCTGTGGCTGCTGTCGAGTTCGCTGAAGCCGGCTGACCAGATATTCACCGACCTGTCCCTGATCCCCGACCGGTTCGTGTCGTCGAACTACGCCGAGGGCTGGAACGGCCTCGGCACCGCGTTCTCGGTCTTCTTCCTCAACTCCCTCGTGGTGGCCGTGGGCGCGGTGGCCGGAAACCTGGTCGCGTGCTCGATGGCGGCGTACGCGTTCGCCCGGTTGAACTTCCGGTTCAAGAAGTTCTGGTTCGCGGTGATGTTGTTGAGCATCATGCTGCCGCACCACGTCACCCTGATCCCGCAGTACGCGATCTTCCTGGAACTGGACTGGATCAACACGTACCTGCCGTTGATCGTGCCGAAGTTCCTCGCCGTCGACGCCTTCTTCATCTTCCTGATGGTGCAGTTCATCCGCGGTATCCCGCGGGAGCTGGAAGACGCGGCCAAAGTCGACGGCTGCGGGCCGGTGGCCATCTACTGGCGGATCGTCCTGCCGCTGCTGACGCCGGCGCTGGCCACCACGGCGATCTTCACCTTCATCTGGACGTACAACGACTTCTTCACCCAACTGGTGTACCTCTCGGACACGGACATGTTCACCGTGCCGCTCGGCCTGCGGTCGTTCCTGGACGCCAGCGGCGAGTCGTCGTGGGGTCCGATGTTCGCGATGAGCGTGCTGTCGCTGATACCGGTGTGCCTGATCTTCGCGTTCTTCCAACGCAGGCTCACCGAGGGAATCTCCACCACCGGAATGAAGGGCTGACGGAATGACGAGTCGACGGAGTTCACGCTGGCTGGCGGTGGCGATGACGCTCGCCGTCACCGGCGGGCTGCTCACCGGGTCCGCCGGGTGGGCGGAGGGCCCGAAGGCACCGGCGTACACCAACCCGGTGTCCAGTTCGTTCAGCGACACGTTCCCGGATCCGTCGTTGGTCCGCGGCAAGGACGGTTGGTGGTACGGGTTCTCGACCGGGGCGCCGGTGCTGCACAAGCAGGGCGACTACTCGTTCCACACGCCGGTGATCGCACGTTCCAGAGACCTGGTCACCTGGGAGTACGTCGGGGACGTGTTCACCGACGACAACATGCCCGAGTGGCTCCCCGAGGACGGGGACACGGCCTGGTGGGCGCCGGACATCCGCTACATCGACGGCACGTACCACCTGTACTTCACCGCGAGGGTCGCGCCCGGGTTCCGTACATTCATCGGTCTCGCCACGGCACCCACGCCGGCTGGCCCGTGGACGGACTCGGGGGCACCGTTGGTGAAATCCAGCGGCTCGCTGCACACCGCGTCCATCGATGCCGCTCAGTTCACCGACGGTGACGGTCGGCGTTACCTCTACTGGGGGTCGTACCGCGAGACGGGGATCATGGCCGCCGAACTCAGCCGCGACGGTCGGCGACTGATCAGCGAACCCCGAACGGTTGTCGCCACGGGGGAAGCACCCCAGGTGGTACGCCACGGCGACCACTACTACATGGTGTTCTCCGACAGCACCTGCTGCGCGGGGGTGAACAGCGGCTACACGGTGAGTGTCGGGCGGGCGGACAACCCGCTCGGACCGTTCGTGGACCGTGAAGGGGTCCCGCTGGCCGACCGCCGGTACGGCGGCACCACCGTACTCACCGCCAACGGCAACAGCTGGATCGGCCCCGGGCACCAGGCGATCGCCACCGACCTGGCCGGTCAGGACTGGCTCATGTACCACGCGATCGACAAGAACCGGCCCACCATGGACCCGCCGATCCAGAACCTGCTGCGGCGGCCCATGATGGCCGACCGGCTGGACTGGATCGACGGCTGGCCGGTGGTACGCGCCGGCGCCGGGGCATCGGAGACGTCACAGCCCGGCCCCGTCACCACACCCGCGGTTGGCGGTGGCTTCCACGGCAGCGCGCCGCTGGACGAGGACTGGCGGCGGGAAGGCGCCGCAGGTGACGGCTGGGCCCGTGCCACGGAAGAACAGTCCGGCGGGTACGTGCGGCAGGCCGCGCCGGCCGCCCAGCCGGCGTTCCTGGTCAGCCGGGACTCCGCACCGGCTGACGTCCGCGCCGAGGCGGATCTGCGGTTGGCGGCACTGCCGGAGACCGACGACGCGCGGGTCGGGTTGACCACCGGGTACCAGGACGCGGACAACCACCTGGTGGCGTGGCTCGACGCTGGCCGCAACGCGCTGGTCACCGACGTCCGGGTGGATGGTGTCAGCGCCGGTGAGCGGGTCACGCCGCTGCCGGACGGGTTCGCACTCGACGAATGGCACAACGTCGCGATCGAGGTACGAGACGACACCATGACCGTCGAGGTCACCGATGCCCGGCTGGATGACCCACAGGCGGTGCAGACTCGTACCCTGTCGTCCGGTGTGGACAGTGCGGGAAGTGTCGGCGTGGCATCGGTCGCCGGTCGCGCCGAAGCGGACAACGTGGTCGCGACAGAGTTGTACCAGCCGGTGACCAGATCGGTGGCGGGCCCCGAAGTGGGGACCGTGGACGGCGGGTACAGCGACGAGTTCGGCGACGGGCAGCTCGACCCGGCGTGGTCCTGGGTACGTGATCCGGCCGGTGAAGAGGTCGACAGCGGGTACCGGTGGCCCACTCAGGACGCCGACCTGCGACCGAACAACGCGACCGCCTCGTTGCTGCTGCGCGACGCGCCGGCTGGCGGGTACACGGTGGAAACTCGGATGACGCTGCCGCTGCGACCGGAGTCGTCCACCGGCCGCCACGAGGCAGGTCTGGTGGCGTACGCGGACGACAACCGGCACGTGAGGGTGACGTCCACCCAGACGGCACCGCTGTACGCGGCACCGAGCGACATCCGGTTGGCGCACGTGTTCTTCAGCCGGCAGGAAGGCAACGGCTTCGGCTGGCTTCCGGCGGGTGCCACCACTGACACGATCTGGCTACGACTGTCCCACCGCGTCGACCCCGACAACGGCGAGCACGACTTCCGGGCGGCGATCAGCCGGGACGGCAAGGCGTGGACCTGGGGTGGTGTGTGGACGCTGCCCGCGGACACGGACGTACGGATCGGTCTGCTCTCGATGGGTGGTGCCGGCACCACCGCTGAGTTCGACCACTTCCGGGTCCACCGACCGTAGCGAGGTAACGGTGTGGCCGGATCGGCCCCGGGCAATAACCGGGGCCGGACCGGGTCACCGCGGGTCGTGGCGCCCGAGCCGGGCGGCGACCTCGTCGGCCTCGGGCATTCCGGTCTCGGTGTAGATCGCCAGCGCCCGCCGCCAGTGGGTACGGGCGGCGTCGGCGTCGCCCAGGTCCGCGTACCCGGAGCCGATCCCGTCGTACGCCCGGGCCTGTTCGGCGGGTTCCCGCAGCTGGCCGGCGAGCTCCAACGCCGCCCGGTGGTGTTCCAGCGCCTCCTCGGGGGAGCCAAGGTCGCGAAGGCAGGCGCCGGTGCCGTTCAGTATGTCGGCCTCGCCCTGCTGGTCGCCGATCTCGCGTACCAGCGTCAGCGCCTGCCGGTAATGGTCGGACGCCTCCGGCAACCGCCCCGACAGGTGGTACGTCTGCGCCAGGTTGCCCAGGGTGCGCCCCTCGTTCGTACGGTCGCCGACCTCCCGGGCGATCCGGATCGCCCGCAGGTGGTGGTCGACCGCCTCCTCGTACCGCCCGAGCCGGTGGTACGTCGCGCCCAGGTTGCTCAACGTGACCGCCGCCCCGGCCTGGTCGTCGTTGTCCAACGCGATCGCGAGATCCTGCCGGTAGTAGCCGAGCGCCTCGTCGTACCGGCCCAGGCGCCAGCACACATTGCCGAGGTTGCCCAGGTTGATCCCCTCCCCGATCCGGTCGCCGACCGCGCGGAAGGCGGTGACGGCCCGCTCGTGGTGGTCCAGTGCCGCCTCGAACCGCCCCAGCCACAGCGACACGCTGCCCAGGTGCCCGAGGATCCGGCCCTGACCAGCCAGGTCGCCCGCCTGCTCGGCCGCGGCGAGGCCCTGGCGCAGGCTGTCGATGGCGTCGTCGTAGCGGCCCAGCCGGAAGTACGTGACGCCGAGGTTGCCCAGCGCCGTGGCCCGTACCGCCGGGTCCTCGGTACGGGCGGCGCAGCCGTGCAGGATCTCCGCGTCCCGGTGGTGCGCGCCGGTGTCGAGGTAGCGGAACAGCAGCGCCGACAGATCGCCGGCGTGCCCGGAGCCGGCTGCGGTGGTGGGTCCATGGGAGGTTTCGGCGACCGCGACCAGGGTGGCCCGCTCGGCCTCCAGCCACGCCGTGGCGGCTTCCCGGTTCGCCAGCTCGGGGGTCGGTGTGCCCGGGTCGGGGACCTTCGGGTGTCGGTGCCGCTCGTACGGCGCGTAGGAGTCCACGGCCCGGGCGGCGGTGTGCCGGTAGTGGTCGTACAGCCGGGTCAGGGCGGCCTGCCGGCCGCTGGCCGGGTCGGTGTCGCGGGCCTGGTTGACGGCGTGCACCCGGACCAGGTCGTGGAAGGCGTACCGGTCCCGGCGGCGGCGTACCAGGTTGCTCTCGACCAGGGCGTCCACCTGGGCCCTCGCCTCGGCGAGGTCGGTGGCGGCCAGCGCGGCGGCGGCGTACGCATCCCAGTCGGCGCCCGGGTGCAGCGCCAGCAGTCGCAGCATCCGCTGGTACGCCGGTGCCAGCACCTCGTACGACAGGCCCAGCGCCACCTCCACACCCTGATCCAGTCGCAGCTGACCGCGCCGCTCGGCCACCCGCGCCGCGTGGTCTGCCAGCGACCAGTCGGGACGGGACCTGATCCGGGCGGCGACCAGGCCCAGCGCCAACGGGTGCCGCCCCAGGGCCTCGGCGATCCGGGTCGCGGCCGGGCGGTCAGCGGCGATCCGCTCCGGCCCGGCCACCCGTACCAGCAGGTCGAGCGCGTCGGCTTCGCCGAAAACGTCCAGCTCGACCCTGGCACCGGGCAACCCGGCCAGCGTGTGCCGGCTGGTCACCAGAGCGACGCAGCCGTCAGTGTAAGGCAGCAGCGGCCGTACCTGCTCCTCGCTGGCGGCGTTGTCCAGCACCACCAGCGCCCGCCGCCCCGCGAGCAGTCGCCGGTATTCCGCGACCCGGCCGTCGGAGTCCAGGCCGTGGATCCGTTCCCCGGCAACCCCGAGCCGCCGCAGGAACCCCTCCAGTACGGCCGCCGGATCAGCGGGCGGCAGCTCGGGGTGGAAGCCGCGCAGGTCCACCATCAGCCGTACGTCCGCGAACCGCAGCCGGTGGCCCACGTGGACTGCCAGCGTGGTCTTGCCGACCCCTGCCATCCCCGCGATCACGGTCACCGGCGGCGGGTCGGCGGCGAGCAGCCGCTCCCGCTCGGCTCCGCGGCCGGTGAACTCGGCCAGGTCCTCGGGCAGGTCGTCGTACGCGGCGACCACGGCGGCGTCCCCGGACCGGGCGAGGACCGCCTGGTACGCCTGCCGCCACTCATCCACCCGCTCCGGCGCGCCCCGTGCCCGCAGCAGGACGGTGGCGATGTCGGTGACCAGGTCCACGTCGAGCCGGCTGCGTCCCGGCTGCAACGCCCGGTACACCGTGTTGTACGCCGGGAGCTCCGGCACCCCGCGTTCCCGGCGCAGCCGTACCACCTGGCGGTGGACCTCGCGGTAGGACACGCCCGCCCAGGCCCGTAGCTCGCGCAGCCGTCCGGTCAGGTCGTCGACGGTGCGGGCGCCAGCCGGCCCGGGCGGTACGCTCATCCGCCCATTCTGGTCCGCGCGCCTCCCCAGCCCTGGGGCCGGGGGCTGGCCTCCCAGGCCCGTCCCGGGGCTACGTCACCGGTCAGTACGTGACCGTGAACGGCTTCGTGTCGCCGTCGACGTCCCAGCTGGCGTCCTCACCGGTCTTCACCGGAGACACCTTCACCCCGACCCCGGACCGGTCGCCCTCCGGTACGCCGGACAGGTAACCGCGTACCACGATCTCAGAGCGTTCCTCCCAGTCGTTGCTGCCGATGGTGGAGCCGTCGACGTACGACAGGCAGCGATCGAGCGGGCTCTTGGTGTTCCGTACCCACGCCAGTGACCCCCGCGGGGCGCTTACCGGCTTCACGCCGAGCCAGTCCGGCTCCCACCACCGCTGGCCCTCGTCGGGGTTCTGGTACTCCTTCTGATGCGTGTTGACCAGGGTGATCGTCACCGGGACGCTCACCGTGCGTTCGGGTTCGACCAGCTCGCAGACGCTCTGCCGGTCGATCGGCTCACCCAGCTCGACCT
>JBOGDK010000183.1:0-9032 GCA_050701795.1 Micromonosporaceae bacterium | reverse complement strand
GCGTGGCGAACATCAAGTCCCAGATCAAGCGCAACCGCCAGAACGAGAAGCGGCGGCTGCGCAACAAGTCGGTCAAGACATCTCTGAAGTCGGCCGTACGCAAGTTCCGCGAGACAGTTACGGCGGGCGATGTGGAGCAGGCCGGCGTACTGATGCGTGAGGCCTCCCGGCAGCTGGACAAGGCGGCGAGCAAGGGCGTCATCCACAAGAACCAGGCGGCGAACCGTAAGTCGGCGATCGCCCAGCAGCTCGCCACGATTTCTGGTTCCTGATCTCCACCGCCGCGGCACGCTCCAGCGTCGCCGTTGGCCGGGGCGACAGACCACAGCTCGCCTGAAGCGGCATTCGATTCACAGCGTTCCTGGCGCCGTCCCACACGGGACGGCGCCAGATGCTTTGGTGGTCGAACTATCCAACGCGTCAGCCGTCCCCGGAAGCGTCCAACCGCCAGGTGGGTCCTCCGTCCCGTACGGGCTCGGGAGGCGATTGACCATCCTCGCTGTCGGCCTCCACCGACACGCTGGCTGGCCGCCTGGGACCTGGCGGCACCACGCCCGCCCCTTCGGCCCGAGGCGGCACCACGCCTGACCCTCCGGCGCGAGGCGGCACAATGCCTGGGTCTTCGGCGGCGGGCGCGGCGCCGGACGGTGCCGGCCCGGAACGGTCGTACCCGTCCGTACCGTTCGGTGGCGTGACCAGGGACGATTCTTCCGGTGGCGGCTGGGACACCGGTTCTGGTGCCGGATGTTCGCGGTCCGGGATACCGGGAGGTAGCGGCGTGCCGTCAGCGTCCAACCTGATCGCAGAAAATTCCGTGGTGTGGTCCAGGCCGCCCGCGACCCGGAGCCATCCGGTCGTCGCCATCCCGGTGTCCGAGGAGCCCTCCTGCGCGGCCGGCTCGCTTTCGCCCTTCGCGCCGGAGCCACCGGTCTCACCGGCCGGGCGGGGTCCGGCAACGCCGTCTGCCGCATCCGACTCGCCGCTTGCGGTGTTCTGGTCGGGCACGCCATTCGCGCCCGGCGTACTCACCGTGTCGGGCTCACCTGGTGACCCGCCCACATCCGGCCGGGCGGGTGCCTGGCTGCCAGCCGTACCCGCCTGCTGGTCTGGACTCGTGTCAGGTGAGTCGGACTGGTGCGAGACCGGCTCCGCGGGTACGCGGCCAGGCTGCTCCGGTGGGTCAATCCGCCCATCCTCGCTCGCCGGGTCGACCTCCACATCCGGCTCGGCCACAGGCCCGCTGATCGGATCACGCTGCGCCTGATCCCCGCGGGAGCCCTCGGCAGGGCCGGTTTCGACTCTCACGTCACCGCTGGTGACCTCGCCAACAGGCTCGTCGGCGTCCTCATCCGCATGCTCGCTGGCGACACCGTCGGCGTCCGCTTCCCACTCGCCGTCCAACTCCTCGTCCGAGGAGCCCTCGTCGGGCTCGATCACGGCTGGCTCCGGCGCGTCGACGACCGCGCCGGCAATCACGTCATTCAGCTTGACCATCACCGCCACGACGATGGGGAGCAGCACCGCCACATACCAGGGAACCAGTTCCGCGAACGCGAGCAGGGCACCAACGAACACGGAGCCTTCGAAGTACAGGGCGCACAACAGGCTCCCTGGTTGTACGTGTTTGAGCCGCAGCAGCCGCGCGTACATCGGACGCCGAGTACGCCTTGCCGTGCTGGATTTGTCACGGATCGTACTCATCAGCAACCCCCAGGACCTCTGCACCGCCGCGGCTTCGCGGCATCGAGGGCGTCATCGGTCACCTCTCCCAGACCCGCCGCGAGCCTGCGCCACCGCCAGGACGGCGCGCTCGAGCGCGTACCCCCGATCATCGGAACCGCCCTTCACGGCGGCGTTGACCTCGGCGGTGGCGTGCATCGCCACCGCCAGGCCCTGCGCGGTCCAGCCGCGCACCGTACGTTGTGCCTTCTCCACCTTCCACGCCGGCATCCCGAGGCTGGACGCCATCTGGTACGCATTGCCCCTGCCGGCGCCCGCGACCCGCGCAAGGGTCCGTACGCCGTCAGCCAGCGCGTCAGCGATCGGCACCGGGTCGACCCCGACCGCGAGCGCCCAGCGCAGTGACTCCAGCGCCCCTGGCACATCGCCGACCACAGCCGCATCCGCCACGGTGAACCCGCTGACCTCCGCCCGCCCCCGGTAGTAACGGTGAACCGACTCGACGGTCAGCCGGGATCCGGAATCCGCGATCAGCTGCGAACACGCTGAGGCCAGCACGCGGAGATCGGACCCGACCGCGCTCACCAGTGCCTCCGCGGCGGTCTCCGGGCACCTGCCTCCCGACCGGCGTACCTCCTCCACCACGAACGCGACCCGGTCCCGGTGACGGGTGATCCGGGCGGCCGGCACGACGTCGGCACCTGCCTTGCGAAGCCCATCGGCCAGCGCCTTGCCCTTTGCGCCACCGGCGTGCAGGACCACCAGACAGACGTCCTCGACCGGCGCGGCGGCGTACTGCAACAGGGTCTCCACCATCGGCTTCTTGACATCCTGCGCGTTACGGATCACCGCCACCTGACAGCCACCGAACAGCGACGGGCTCACCATCCCCGCGAGCGCGCCGCTGGACAGCTCACCGCCCTCGTATTCGGTGACGTCGGCGTGGGGGTCGGCGGCACGGGCGGTCGCCGCGGTCGCGCTGACGGCCCTGGACACCAGAAGCTCCTCGTCGCCAAGGACGAGTCTGACGGGCGGAAGGCGTTGCTCGGTCACGCCAGCAATCGTCGCATGACCGCCTGTGGTCCGTACGGTCCGGAATCCTGCCAAACCGGCGGTCATGCCGAACCCACTTCCGTATCGGTGACATAGCGGAGGGCGATCTGCGCAGATCAGAGGGTATTTTACGGATTCCGGAAATCCCACTACATCCATTGCTCGGGACCGCAACCTCGTCCACAGGCACTCTGGTTATCCACAACCGGCCGCCCGCCAGATGCGCCGTCGCGCCGGCTGGTCCTAGCTTCGCCGGGTGCTTCTCGCCCGCTTCCCACACCCCGATCCCGAGGTGGTACGCCGCCGCCTCACCCGGCTCTTCCGGCTCGCGTCCCGCGAGACTCCGTCGGGCCGGACACCGCCTGCCGGATCCACGGTCGATCCCTTGCCGCCCCGTGCCTCGTCACTCGACACCAGATCTGGTACGCCGCCGGATGAGCGCCCGACCCTGGACACCGCGGACCCGGGGCCAGACCGATCCGCGACCGATCGCGTACGGAGCCTGGAGGGCCGCGTACCGAGCCCGGAGGAGCAGGCGCGGGCCGGAGCCGAACACGTGGGCTCCGATTCCGGGACGACGATCCCGAACGGTCGGCTCTCCGGCCGCTTCGCCGCCGCCTTCGGCGTCGACCGTGCTCAGATCGATCCTGGCCGGCCAGGCACCCGGGCGCTCGCGGCGCTCGCCGTGGTGGTGGTGCTCATCGCCGCCGTGATCGCCTGGTGGTCACAGCCGAGACCAGAGCCGGTCGCGCCGCGAGCTGCCGCCCCCACCACACGCCCCAGTGACAGCGCGACCGGTGTCGTGGTCGCGGTGGCCGGCAAGGTACGCAAGCCCGGCCTCGTCACACTGCCGGCGGGCGCCCGGGTGTCCGATGCCATCAAGGCCGCTGGCGGGGTCGTTCCCGGCACCGACATCGGCTACCTGAACCTGGCCCGAAAGGTCACCGACGGTGAACTCATCGTGGTCGGCGCCTCCGCACCACCGGATGCCGGTGCACCGGGCGGTTCCGTGGCGGGAGCTCCGCCTGGCAATCCAGCGGGCAAGGTCAGTCTCAACCAGGCAACCCTGCAACAGCTGGACACACTGCCCGGGGTCGGCCCGGTCCTGGCCCAGCGGATCGTTGACTACCGCGACGAGCACGGTGGATTCCGATCGGTTGACGAGCTACGCCAGGTCGACGGCATCGGGCCGGCCCGGTACGAACAGCTCAAGGACCTGGTGACGGTGTGATCCCGCCGCCGTCGGGTGACGCCGAGCATCACGGTCCCGACCTGCGGCTGGCGCCACCCGCCGTCGGTGTGTGGCTTGCCGCGCTGTGGGCCCTGTACCTCTCCCCCGGCGGCGCCGTGGTGCTCGCCACGGTGGCGGCGAGCCTGGCGATCGCGACCTGGTACGTACGCCGCAGGATCCGTACCGGCGGCGCCGCGCTGCTGCTGACCGTCGTACTCGGGGTACTGCTCGGGGTGATCAGCGGCGCGGCCAGCACCGCGGCACGTACCGCGGCACGGGACGCCGAGCCGATCGCCGGGTTGGCCGCGGACCGTGCCACGGTACGGGCCGACCTGGTGGTGTCCGACGATCCAGCGCGCTCCCGCGCCGGTCGGGTCCGCAGCTGGCTCGTCGACGCGCGGCTCACCTCGGTACGCCCGGCCGACAGGACCGTGCCCCGTACCCGGGTCGACGTGGGAGTGCTGGTGATCAGTGATCACCCCGCCTGGCGCGGGGTGCTTCCGGGGCAGCGGGTGTCAGTTACCGGGCGCGTCTCGCCCGCCCGCGGTGGCGACCTCCGCGCCGCCGTTCTGTCTGTGACGGGGGCTCCCCGGCTGCGGGGCGAACCACCCGCGGTGCAGCATGCTGCCGGGTCCCTGCGGGACGGTCTGCAGGAGGCGGCCGAGCCGCTTCCGGACGAACCTGGCGGCCTGCTACCTGGCCTCGCCGTCGGTGACGTGAGTCGGATGGATCCAGCGGTAGAGGCCGACTTCAGGGCCACCGGGATGACACATCTGACGGCCGTCTCCGGAAGCAACGTGGCGATCATTGTGGGGCTGGTGCTGCTGCTCGCGGCGTGGTGCCGGGCTGGCCCTCGTGCCAGTGCCGCGGTGGCCCTGGTTGCCCTGATCGGCTTTGTGATCCTGGTACGCCCGTCGCCGAGCGTGCTCCGCGCCGCCGTGATGGGCGGCCTGGCGTTGGTCGCGTTGGCGTCAAGTAGACCCCGCGCGGCCGTACCTGGACTCGCGGTCACTGTGTACCTGCTGGTGATGGTCGACCCCGAGTTGGCCGGTGATCTCGGATTCGTGTTGTCGGTGCTCGCCACCGCCGGCCTGCTGTTGCTGGCTCCGCGCTGGCGGGACGCATTGCGCCGTCGCGGGGTGCCCGCCGGAGTCGCTGAGGCGATCGCGGTGCCGGTCGCGGCGTCGGCGGCGTGTGCTCCAGTGATCGCGGCAATGACCGGAACGGTTAGCGTGAGCGCCATCCCGGCCAACCTGGCCGCGGCGCCGGCTGTCGCTCCGGCGACGATCCTCGGGGCCTCCGCGGCCGCGGTCTCACCACTGTGGGCAGACGGGGCTGAATTCCTCGCCTGGCTCGGCGGCTGGCCGGCGTGGTGGCTGGTGCTGGTGGCCCGTTGGGGAGCCGGGATGCCGGGAGGCACCGCGCCGTGGCCCGGCGGTACGGCTGGTGGCCTGCTGCTCGCAGGTGCGCTCGCCCTACTGCTGGTTGTCATCCGACGGCGCCGGGCTCGGCAGCTGATCGCCGTCGCGGCCGTTGCCGCCGTCGTCGGCGCCGCCGGTGTGCGTACCGCCACGGCTTCCTGGCCGCCACCCGGCTGGACCTTCGTCGCCTGCGACGTGGGCCAGGGTGACGCACTCGTGGTGCGTACCGGCGGCGGACAGGCCATCGTCGTGGATACCGGGCCCGAACCCTCGGCGGTGGACCGCTGCCTACGCAGGCTCGGGGTCGTCAGCATCCCGTTGCTGGTCATCAGTCACTACCACGCCGACCACATCGGGGGTACGGCCGGCGCGATCCGCCACCGCGACGTCGCAGCGGTCGCCGGCCCCACATTTGCGGAGCCAGAGTCGGGCCATGCAACGGTCACCAGGGCGGCGACGGACGCAGGGGCCGAAATGTTGGCGGTGAGTCCCGGATGGCGGTACGAGGCTGGTCAGGTGCACCTCGAGGTGCTCGGTCCGGACCGCACCGAGGCGGGGACCCGTTCCGACCCGAACAACAACTCGGTGATCCTCAGGGTGAACGTTGCCGGGATATCGCTACTGCTCGCCGGAGACGCCGAGGTGGAACGGCAACAAGCATTGCTGGCCGCCGGGGCGCCGGTCCAGGCCGATGTGCTGAAGGTCGCGCACCACGGCAGCGCGTACCAGGATCCGGACTTCCTCGACGCGGTGGACCCGGCTGTGGCCATCGTGTCAGTCGGAGCCGATAACGACTATGGCCACCCAAACCGGTCTCTGTTGCGCCGGTTGACCATCGATGGCGCCCGGGTGTTCCGTACGGATCGGGGCGGCGACATCGCGGTCAGTCGTACGGCCGGCGGGTTGGCGGTGACCTCCGGTGGCCGCGCCCCCGGGGACGGGCCGACGTGACGGCGACGGCCGACGTGACAGGGCCTCTCAGTGGCGTAACAAAACCGCCTCGTGACGTACGGCGCTATCTCCGGAATACCACCGCGGCCACCACGCCGGGGCCGACGTGGGCACCGACCGCCGCACCGACCTCGGAGCTGTACAGCTGGTTGAGCGCAGGCAACCTGGCATGCAGCTTCTCGGCCAGGTCCGCAGCACGCTGCGGCGCGTCCAGGTGATGCACCGCCACATCGACGGTGTCGTCCCCGGCAGCGTCCACCGCGAGGTCCTCCAGGCGGGCCAGCGCCCGTCCCGCCGTGCGCACCTTCTCCTTCACCACGACCTCACCATCCGAGACGTGCAGGATCGGCTTCACCGCAAGGGCGGTGCCCAGAAGCGCCTCCGCCGCACCGATCCGCCCGCCGCGGCGGAGGAATTCGAGGGTGTCCACATAGAAGAAGATGCTGGTACGCCCGGTGGCCCGAGTGGCCGCCGCGCACGCCTCGGTGGCAGATTCTCCTGCCGCAGCGGCCTCTGCCGCCGCCAGTACCGGAAATCCGAGCGCCATCCCGGTGGAAGCGGAGTCCAGTACGCTCACCCGCCCCCCGAACTCCTTCGCCGCCATCTCGGCCGCCTCGAGCGTGCCCGACAGTTTCCGCGACATGTGCACCGACACCACGTCGGTCGCACCGTCGTCCAGCAGAGCCTGGTACACCTCGGTGAATTCGTGCGGGTTCGGGCGGGACGTCGTCACATCCACCCGGCGGTCCCGGAGGGCCCGAGCCACGTCGGCCGGCGTCACCTCTTCCCCTTCCCGCCGGGTCGCGCCGCCGATCGCCACGTGGATCGGTACGACGTGGATGCCGTACCGCTCGATCAACTCGGCCGGGAGGTACGCGGTGGAGTCAGTGACGACCGTGATCGCACCGTGGCGCTGGGGAGTCATGGAGGCGATCACATCACACACCAGGGGTCGCGCGCCTCATCCGATCGGGAGGATCACTGTGCCAACCCACCGGTGTCGATGCCCATCCGCCAGATGTGCCACGCAGCCGGCCACCAGCTACTGGCTGTGTGCCTCGGAGACCTGGAACGGGACACCCTGCTGGCATGTCGTGAGCATGTCCGGCTTCTCCTCGCCGCGTACCACCACGCTGGTGCCCGACTTCACCACGTCACGGTCGCCACCGATCAGGTTGTACGTCTTGCCATCCACGGTAAGCAGCAGGCAGCCGGCCTCCACGCCGGATTTGACTGTTCCCCGCAACTCCACGGTGTCCCCCTTGCCAGGTGTCTTCGACCCGCCCGGCTCCGAGGAACCGTCCGGTGACGGCGACCCGCTCGGTGTCTCCGACGGTGACGCCGCAGGCGAGCTCGGCGCCGCGTTATCAGGGCCCTGTTCCGATCCGCAGCTCGCCAACCCGCCCAGGGCGAGTACGAGCATCACGGCTGTCACATACCGTCTCATGATTTCTCAGACGCAACCGGGTCGTCCGGGGTTCCCGCGGCCGACGTCGCCCTGGGCCCCACGTTGTGGGCGTGAAGACGCCATCGGTGTGGACCACCCCGCAGTTCCGACCAGTGACAGTTGGCCAGCGGCCCGACATGACGTACCACCGATGCCGGCCAGCCGAGCACGGCGCCCATCCCCTGTCGCGCCGCACCGCCGTGACAGACCACGATCGCGGTGCCGTCGCCAAGGTCGTCAACGGCCTCGAGCAGCGCCGCCGACACCCGTTTCGCGACATCGGCGGGGGCCTCCAGGCCGCATTCGGGGACCGGTTCGCCACGACGCCACCGCTGGTACTCCTCCGGCCACCGGGCCGCTATCTCGTCGTGGGTGAGACCTTCCCAGTCTCCGTACCGGCGTTCCCGTAACCGGGCGTCGGTAGCGACCGGCTGACCATTCAACGCGGCGAGCGCATCCGCGGTCTGCTGCGCCCGCCGCAGATCACTGGAGATCAACATGTCCCAAGGTTCGTCGGCGAGCATCCGGGCGGCCGTTTTGGCCTGGTCAAGCCCCGTGGTGTCCAGTTCGACATCCCGCTGCCCCTGAATCCGGTTCTCGACGTTCCACGACGTCTGGCCGTGTCTCCAGATGATCAGCCGCGTCACGCGCCGCTGACCTCCCCGCCTCCCCCGCTCACCGCGCCTGCGGGCGCGTCCCGGTCGCTGAACGGAATCACCGGGCAGTCCTTCCACAGCCGGTCGAGGGCGTAGTACTCCCGCTCCTCGGTGTGCTGCACATGGACCACCATGTCGATGTAGTCAAGAAGCACCCAACGGCCACCGCGGGCACCTTCCCGGCGTACGGGCTTGGCCTGTACGCCTCGGAGTTTCTCCTCCACCGCGTCGACGATCGCCAGCACCTGGCGCTCGTTCGGGGCAGAGGCGAGCAGGAAGATGTCGGTGATCACCAGCTGGTCGCCGACGTCGATGATCCGAATGTCGTCGGCCTTCTTGTCCGCCGCCGCCTGGGCGGCTACGAGGGCCAGTTCACGGGCGCGGTCAGACGCGGGCACCGGATTCCTTTCTGACGGGTACGACTCCGCCAAGCCTCTCATGCCTCAGCACCAATGGCCGGTGCCACGCGGTGTTTCGTACCCGTGTGACCAGTTCGCAGTGGGATGGCCAACCACACAGCAGCGAATCAGCGGGCCAGGGGTCGGTCAGTCCGTGGGCCCGTCGCGGTACAGGTGGCGCTTCGCGATGTGCTG
>JBOGDK010000182.1:0-9057 GCA_050701795.1 Micromonosporaceae bacterium | reverse complement strand
AACGCTTCGTCGGCGGCGGGCTGGTCGGGGTCCACGTCCCAGTCGGTGCTGGGCAGGCCGAGCGCGAGCTGTCCGCCGGTGCCCGGGCGGCCGTAGAGCCCGGTGGTCTCGTCCACGAAGCAGTACGGGGGAGCCCCGGTGGCCCGGTACCAGACGTAGCTGATCGCCTTGGTCCGGTACGGCGGAGCCGGCAGGCCGCTTCTGGCCAGCAGGCGGGGGGTCCAGCGACCGGTGGCGAGCACCACCGCGTCGTACCGGCGGGCCTGCCCGTGCCACCGGCAGAGCACCTGGTCGTCAGCGACCACGACCTGATCGACGGGGCCGGGAATCCGGGAGACCCGCAGTCGTGCCAGTTCGGCGAGTACGGACCGCCGCAACTGACCCGGCACGATGGCCCCGGCCCGCTGTTCCAGCACACCGACGCTGTGCTCCGGCAGTCCGGCGATGCCGTACCGGCTGGCCAGCTCGGCCACGCCGACAGTGCGGACGGGGCCGGACAGCCGGGTCGCCAGCTGCCGCAGCCTGGTCTCCGTGGGACCGAGCCCTTCGGCGCTGATGTACAGCGACTCCCGCTCCTGCAGGCCCGCCCATGCGGCGAGCCGCTGGTTGGCGTGCAGTTCGGCCATGCTGTCGGTGGCCAGCCGGCAATTCGCGGCGTCCGGCTCGAAGCCGCGCACCATGCCGAGGGAGGCATCGGTAGCGTCACCGGCTTCCGGGCCGCAGACCAGGTCCAGTTCCAGGCGCACACCCGCGGGTGCCGCCGCCAGCCGCAGCCGCCAGGCCAGCAGACTGCCCGCCAGACCGGCTCCGACCACACAGATCCTCATCTGGTCACCCCACGCTGCCGGCACCGGTGAACGCAGCGAGCAGTCGATCGGCGCGATCCGGGTCGGCAGCGCGCCCCGCCAGCAGGCACCGCACCGCCAGCGGGGCGTCGAACCCGGCGAGCTCGACCGCGTGCTCGGCGCGGGCCAACTCCTCGGCGGCCAACCGGGGCGGCAGTACGGACACCTCGCCCGCCAGCACCTCGCTCGCCCAGCCGGCGAATTCCCGGTACGCCGGCAGGTTGAAGTCGCTCTGGTGGCGGTCCGGGCGGTCCCAGTTCAGGTACAGCCGCAGCAGACCGGGATCCTCCTGGTGGAGGAACTCGTGCGCCCATACCGCGTGGTTCCGGCTGGTGGAGAACTTCGCACCGGTGAGCCGGTAGAACTCGTTGACGACCAGACCGACCTTCTCGGCGGGCAGGCCGAGCGCGTCGAACAGGGCCGGGAACATGATCGCGTAGTAGAAGACGTTGTCGACGCCCTCGAAGAACCAGAGCCGGTCCACGTCCTGCCAGGCCTTGGCGCAGGCCGCCATGGTCACCGGATCCCCAGGTACGGCGGTGTCGTCGACCGCCCGGGCCACGGCGTACGCGTAGCCGAAGGCCATCTCCGCCCAGACGTCCAGGCGCTGCCCGGCGACCAGCCCCGTGGTCAGCTCGATTCCCCAGTCGGTGGGATAGCTGAGCACCACATCGGGCAGTCCGACGGCGAGATAGTGCCGGATCAGCCGCCACACCCGGGGCGGCAGATCGGTCCGGCTCCAGATCTCCAGCAGGCGTTCCCGGTACGCCTCCAGCCGCAGCATCGGAACCGGGTCCGGCAGCGGCCGGGGTGCGCCGCCACAGCCGGTGCAGGCGGCGTCGAGGAGGTCAAGTGCGCTGGTGAAGGCGGCGCAGTTCTCGCAGGTGCCGCCATTGGCGCCGGACCCGCAGACGGCGCAGGTGCCTGACACGTACGCGTGGTGCATGGTGCGGCCACAGCCTTCGCACCCGGCGAGCCGACCGGGCTCGAGCGGCAGGGCACCAGCATCCAGCAGGCCGGCGAACAGGTCGGTGACCGCCCGCCGGTAGGCCTCGTCGCCCGCCGGGTCGATGAAGACGTCGTAGTGGATCCGGGCGGCTTCGAAGACGTCCCGGATCTGCCCGATGTAGTCAGCGGCCACCGTTTCGGCCGGCCGGTCCGCCGCCCGCGCCTTGGCGAGCACGTAGTTCTGGTGGTAGTCGACGCCGGTCATGGTCACCACTCGCCGGTCGCGGCTCCTGGCCACCCGTGCCGCGACGTCCGCGGCCACGTACGGACCGGAGAGGTGCCCGAGGTGCAGTGGACCGTTCGGCGTGGGCGGCGGAGTGACGAGGACAGTCGCGCCGGTGCTCTCGCCGGTCATCGGAGGTCTCCTTGCTGATCCTCCGGCCGTTCCTGCCGCTCAGGCTGGCCGTGCTCCTTCGGCTGTTCCTCCGGAAGCCAGTAGATGCTGAGTACCACCAGGTCGGACTCGTCCGAGGGGTTGTGGATGACGTGCGGTTCCTCGCCGGCGAGCAGTACGGCGCTGCCCTGGGGCACCGGGACGGAGGCGCCGTCAGACTCGATCACCGCGGAGCCGTTGAGGAAGACCTGCAGCTCGCCCTCCGGGTGACAGTCCCGGGTGCTGGCTGATCCAGCCGGGATCACACACCACATCGCATCGAACGGCAAACCGGCCGTTGCCTCCTGATACTGCTCCCATCTGCCGACCTGAATTCCGCTCGCGGCAGTCAGTTCGGCGGAATCCGCATGAAATGTCTCCATTTGCATCCTTAGGTGGGTCTGGGTAAAGGATGAGGTGACGCGGCGTCACTGTGGCTCATGTTGGTTTCTGTCTGGTATCTCATCGGTTGCGTAAACTTTCCTTCAGTCCTGGAGGTGTGCGATGAGATTTCTTGTCCTTGGCCCGTTGCTGATACGCGACAACGGGCGCGAGATCTTCATACAGTCGTCGAAACAGCGCTTGCTGCTGGCGGTTCTGTTGTGTTATGGCAACCAACTGGTCTCGGTCGACCGCCTGATCGACGCGCTGTGGCCGAACGATCCACCGAAGGCTCCAGTCAAGGACGTGCAGGTACTGGTGCATCGACTTCGCCGGACGCTGGGCGATGATGGTCGGATCGCGAGCGTGGGCTCCAGTTACCGCATTCTGGTGCAACCCGACGAAATCGATACGGCGGTATTTAAGCGGTTTTCGGAGAATGGGCGGCTTGCTGCGGCCACCGGTGCGATCGAACGGGCCACGAGGCAATTAAGCAGCGCACTCGAACTGTGGCGCGGTGCCCCATTTGGCGATATTGGGGGTAGTTCGGCGCTACGTGCCGAGCGGGATCGCCTGGAAGAGTGTCGCTTGGCGGTACTGGAGGAGCGGGTGGAGGCGGATCTCCTGCTCGGCCGGCACCGGGAGCTGGTCGCGGAGCTCACCGCGCTGGTCAGCGAGAACCCGACCCGGGAGCGGTTCCGGGGCCAGCTGATGCTCGCGCTGTATCGCAGCGGACGCCAGGCCGAGGCGTTGGAGATCTACCGCAAGGGTCGCCAGGTGCTGGTGGAGGAGCTGGGTGTGGAACCCGGCACCGCACTTCAGCAGCTGCACGCCACGATCCTGGCCGCGGACCCCGTACTCGAGCCAGGCCCTCTGGCCTCGCCCCGGCTGGCCGCCGTTCCCACTCCACTGACGACGGCCGTTCCGGCCCTGCTGCCCCGCGACGTCGCGGACTTCACCGGGCGGGACGAGGATGTGGTGCGGCTGCGGGAGCTGCTGCGGCCCATCGCCGGGCACCCGGCGGTGCCCGTGGTCACGGTGTACGGCGCTCCCGGTGCCGGCAAGACCGCACTGGCGGTTCACGTGGCCCACACGCTGCTAGGGGATTTCCCGGACGGTCAGCTCTTCGTCGATCTGGGTGGCGCCTCGGGTCGCCCGGCCGACCCGTACCAGGTTCTCGAGCGGCTACTCCGGGCGCTCGGCGTGGATTCCCGGCTTCTCGAGCGGCCGGACGAGCGGGTGGACGAGCGGGTGGATGTCTACCGGAGCCGGCTCGGCGGCCGCCGCTTGCTGCTGGTGCTCGACGACGCGGCCAGTGCTGCCCAGGTGCGCCCGTTGCTGCCCGGCATCGCGGGACCGGCGGTCCTGGTGACCAGTCGTCGCCGGATGGCGTCCCTGGAGGGGGCGGTCCGGGTGCCTGTCTGGATGCTGCCGACCGACGACGGGGTGCGCATGCTCGGGAGGGTGTGCGGCCCGGACCGGGTGGCCGAGGACGAGGCAGCGGCCGGCGAGATCGTACGGGCCTGCGGCCACCTGCCCCTGGCGATCCGAATCGCCGGGAGCCGTCTCGCCACCCGGCCGCACTGGCCGCTGCACCGGCTCGCTGCCCGGCTGTCCACCGGACCTGGGCGGCTCGACGAGTTGGCCATCGACGGACTGGACCTACGGACGGTGGTGGCACACAGTCTCGAGGCGCTGGATCAGGACATGGCCGTGGCGTTCGGTCAGCTGATGTCGCACTGCCACGCCGAGCTCACCGCGGGATCAGTTGCGTCGCGGCTGGGGTGCGATGAGACCAGGTCCGAGGAGATCCTGGATACGCTGGTCGACAGCCACCTGCTGGAGGTGATCAAGGGCGAGAGGCAGGGGGTGGCGGCCTACCGGTGGTCGAATCTGGTCCACCTGTGCACGGCAGTCGACCCGTTGGATCGGGCAGCCGAAACCGGGGAGTCACTGACATTCGTCAGTGACTCGGCGAGGTTGGGTGAGGCCCCGTAACAGCGGCGGCCATTCTTCTTCGGGTGGCATGCAGATTCAGGGTCGCATGCAGATTCATGGGTCCGCATCATGGAACACCGCCACAGCGGGGCGTTGTGGGGCACACGTGTACGCCTGCCTGGGTGGCTCCCGAAAATGCGCGATGTCAAGAAACGAGCGGGGCATTCTGGCTGGTCGGGTGGCACGATGTGAATCCACCCCGCAACAGTGGGTCCTGTAGTCGTACATTCACTGATTGTTAGGAATTGGCGCTGACCTGGTGGAATGCGCGCGATTCGCGATAGCCGATCTAGCGCTGTGGTTGGCTGCGGGCGTTAACGAGAGACGGCCCGGGTTTCCGGTGACCGCCGTCGGGGCTGATTGTCGGCGCGACAAGCCGGCAATGGCTGAAAGCGGGCCGCGCGGTTCGTAGAATCACTCCTCGTCGCGGACGGTGGCGTGGTAGGGCGATCCGTCGAGGAAAACAGGGCCCGGGGATGAATCGCGAGATATCGCGCCATGAGCCGTTTCCGAATAGCTGGCCGTACGCCCGTCCGGTGAGCCGTGAAGCCCACCTGCCGCCGAGACGCGACCGTGGTAGGCGCGTGGGCGAGGCCCAATCGGGCACCGCCGGTATCAGCGGTGTGTCAGCCCGCTTCGCCGGCCCGGGGTGGCAGGGTCGGGTAGTCGAGCATGGGATAGAGGCCCACGGCGAACCCATAGGCCACATCGCCAGAGCGGGGGAGCTGGTCGAACTCGTGGATCACCTGCTCGACGCGGTCCCAGAACTCCGCTGCCCGTTCCTCCGGAATCCGGGCATGTCGGATGAAGGCCCGCAGCTGGCCGATCTCGTACGCGGCCGCTGACTCTTTCGCCGCGACCTCGAAGTCGTTGAAGTCCGGGGGCAGCGCGACCCCGTCCACGCGCCTGCCCAATCCGACGTAGAACATCCGCGCGGTGCGCCCGTAGTAGCGCTCGTCGATCGCCCTGACTCGCCTGGTCCGTATCACGCGTAGCAGACCGGCGGTGGCCAGGACGTTGACGTGGTGCGCCACGGTGCTCTTCGGGCGTGTGACCGCGTTGGCCAGCTCGGTCACCGTCGCGGCCCGCTCGTGAAGCAGGCCGAGGATCGTCGTACGCAGCGGGTCGCTGATCGCCCGTACCTGCTCGGCGGTGGTGAGCTCGATCGTGTCTTCGAGGTCGTAGTCCGGGACCGGTGTGTTGTTCGACATCGTTGGATTAGACTAGCATCGCAGATCGTTCGAGATATTTGGATCAATATCGGAGGCAGCGGATCATGGCCGAGGTTGTGCTGTACCACCACGCGCAGGGGCTGACAGAAGGGGTGAAGGCCTTCGCCGACGAGCTCCGTCAGGCAGGCCACACCGTCCACCTGCCGGACATGTACGTAGGTCAGACCTTCGACACCCTGGACGAGGGACTCGGCTACGCGAAGCGGACGGGGTTCGGCACGGTCCGCGACCGTGGCATCGCCGCGGTGGACGGTCTCGGGGACGCGCTGGTCTACGCGGGCTTCTCCCTCGGCGGGATGCCGGCGCAACAGCTGGCCCAGACCCGCGCGGGAGCCAGAGGAGCGCTGCTGTTCCACGTCTGCATCCCGGTGTCGGAGTTCGGCGAGGTCTGGCCGGCGGGTGTTCCGGTCCAGGTGCACGGCATGGACGCCGACCCGTTCTTTACCGAGGAGGGCGGCGACCTCGACGCGGCACGTGCCCTGGTCGACTCCACCGACCAGGCCGAACTGTTCATCTACCCCGGCAAGGAACACTTTTTCGCGGACTCCTCGCTGCCGTCGTACGACGAGGCCGCGGCCGCCCTGCTGATGCGCCGCACACTCAGCTTCCTCGAGGAGATCCGATGAGCACAGACATCGCTGGTGCTGCTACCAGCGCGTTCACGGACCCATCAGCGGGTACGACGCGATCGGCCGAAGATCTTGTCAACCTCTGAAACCGGTGTTAAGTCGCACTCTACTCACACCCTTGTGTGTTTTCTCCGTCCCGTGCTCGTATGAAGGGAAGCGCCCGTCTCCCGATATCCGGAGGCGGGTGCCCGGGTATCGGGCTGGTGCCCGGTAGCAGGGTCGAGGCGTCAGAGGAGGTGTCGATGCGCCCACTCGCCTTGGAGAGCCTTGTGCTGGGTGACGTGCTGCGCACGCAGGCCCAGCAACATCGGGCCGAACCGTTCCTCAAGTTTCGAGAGGGTGAGATCAACTACGGTGAGGTCGACCGGATGGCCGACCGGATGGCCCAGGGGTTGATCGCGCACGGCGTGGCCAAGGGTGACCACGTCGCGGTGATGCTCCCCAACTGCGCCGACCTGGTGCACATCGTCTTCGCGCTGGCGCGGCTCGGCGCCGTCGCGGTGCCGGTCAACACCAACCACCGTGGCGAGGTGCTGCGGCATGTGCTCACCAGCTCCGACTCCACGACGTTGATCGTCGACGCCCGGTACGCGGACCGGCTGCCGCCACTGGCGGCACGGCTGCCGGGCCTGCGGCGCGCCGTCGTACGCACCGAGGCCGGGTCCGAGCCGTTGCACCTGTTGGGTACGCCGGCCGTACCGATGTCCGACCTGCTCTCGTACGGTGACGAGCCGCCTCAGGTCGATATCGGCTTCTCCGACCTCCAGGCGATCATGTACACCTCGGGTACGACGGGCCCGTCCAAGGGGGCGATGTGCTCCCACGGCCTGGCGCTGACCTGTGCGTACGACTCGCTGAACTTCCTGGATCGTTGGGGAAAGACGATCTACTGCCCGTTGCCGCTGTTCCACGCCGCCGGCCTCTGGGACGGGATGATGTCGGCGCTGCTGGGCGGGGGCTCGATCGCCATCGTCGAGAAGTTCAGCGCCTCCCGGTTCTGGGACGACGTACGCCACTTCGACGCCCAGGTGGCGATGAGCGTGTTCTCGATGATCCCGATCCTGCTGAACCGACCACCGACCCCGACGGACAAGGACCACCCGCTGGAGATGTTCTACATGGGCAAGTCGGTCCTCGACGAGCCGCTGTACGAGCGCTTCGGGGTGCGGTCGGTGGAGACGTACACGAGCACCGAGGCCGGGATCGCCACCGGCAGCCCGTACGGGCAGTGGCGGGTGGGCTCCTGCGGTACGGCGCACACTGAGCGCTTCCATGTCGCCGTGGTCGACGAGCATGACCGCGAGGTGGGCACGGGAGAGCCGGGGGAGCTGGTGCTGCGGCCCAAGCAGCCGTACGTGATCACCACCGGGTATTACGGCGCGCCGGAGGCGACCGCCGAATGTTTCCGCAACATGTGGTTCCACACCGGCGACCGGGTATGGCGGGACGAGGACGGCTACTTCTACTTCCTGGACCGGATGAAGGACTCCATCCGCAGGCGGGGCGAGAACATCTCCGCGTTCGACCTGGAGATTGAGATCAACCAGCACCCCGCGGTGCTGGAATCAGCCGCGATCGGCGTGCCGTCCGAGCTGGAGGACGAGGATGTCAAGGTGGCGGTGGTGCTTCGCCCCGGCGGCAAGCTGGACGGGCCGGAGCTCGTCACGTTCTGCGAGGAGAGGCTGCCGCGGTTCATGGTGCCCCGGTACATCGAGTTCGTGGACGCGCTGCCACGCACGCCTACGGACAAGGTCGCCAAGTACCGTCTGAGGGCAGAGGGCGAGCGCGGGGTCACGGCGGCCACATGGGACCGGGAAGCGCCCGGTAACGACTCGCCCATGGCGGCCGGCTGACGCCACGACGACCGTGGCGGGACTGGCGAGCCGGGCCGCGGGACGATCGGCAGTGCCGGGATCGCCCGAAGGCCGGGACCGTGGGAAGGGCTGGGACCATCGGCAGGAAGGACAGGGATGAACTGGGAGGACACGCCCGAGGAGGCGGCTTTCCGTACGGAGGTGCGGGCCTTCATCAGCGCGAGCTTCCCTCCGGAGTACCAACCGGACCCCCTCGCCGAGCACAGCCTGGAGCCGGAGGACGTCTGGGGATACAACTGGCCGGTCGACCGGGTCAGTGACGACCCGACACGCCGGGACGGCGCCCGGAAATGGGCCGCCGCCCTGGCCGAGCGGGGATGGATCGCCCCCGGCTGGCCCACCGGGTACGGCGGCGCCGGGCTCTCCACGATGCGGGAGTTCGTCCTGCAGGAGGAGATGATGCGGGCCCGGGTGCCCACCGTGAACGGCATCGGGGCGTTCCTGCTGGGGCCGACCCTGCTGGAACACGGCACGGACCAGCAGAAAGCCGAGCACCTGCCCAGAATCGCCCGCGGCGAGGCGACCTGGGCGCAGGGGTTCTCCGAACCGGAGGCTGGCTCAGACCTCGCGTCGGTACGCACCAAGGCAGTCCGCGACGGCGACGAGTACGTGGTCAACGGGCAGAAGGTATGGACCTCGCTCGGCCAGTACGCGGATTGGCTGTTCGTGCTCGTCCGTACGGACCCCGAGGCCGACAAACCGCATCGCGGCATCACC
>JBOGDK010000181.1:0-9093 GCA_050701795.1 Micromonosporaceae bacterium | reverse complement strand
GCCGCGCCGTCGACGCCCGCGCGGCCGCGCGACCTGGACGAGGCGACGGAACTGCTGCACCGGCTGCCGCTGTACCCGTGGTTCTCGCACCTGGAACGGCAGCAGCAGAAGATGATGTGGCGGGTGATGGCCGACGTGGTATTGCGGCGGCGGGACGCGTTGACCGCCCAATTGGAGGTGGCCTCCCCCGCGTACAGCAGCCTGGAGCTCGACCCTGAGATGGCGCTGCCCGCCTGGTACACCGACACCGACATCCACATCCAGCCGGGGAGCTTCTTCGCCGACGACACCTCCGCGTTCATCTACGAGCTCGGGGCGCGGGTGGTGATGCTGCGCGACAACGACGGCTACCGGTTCCACCGGCTGTTCGCGTCCACCGCGCTTCCCGAGCTGCCCGGCGCCGTACGGGTGGTGGACCTGGGCTGCGGGTTCGGCAAGAGCACTCAGGTGTTGCCGCACCGCTACCCCGGCGCCGAGGTGGTAGGTGTGGACCTGTCCGCGCCGAACCTGAGGCTGGCGCACGCCCAGTGCGAACAACGCCGGCAGCGGATCCGGTGGCGGCATGCACCGTCGTACGACACCGGCCTCGACAGCGGGTCCGCGGACCTGGTCACCGGAACCATGGTGCTGCACGAGATGCCGGCCGAGGCGATCGAGGCGACCCTGGCCGAGGCCGCCCGCCTGGTACGTCCGGGTGGCGCGATCCGGTTCCTGGAGTTCTGGCCGACCGGTGAGGCGTTGCGCGACGCCACCGTGTACGAGCACGCGGAACGCAACAACGAGCCGTACTTCCGGGACCTGTTCGCCACCGACGCTCCCGGAGTGCTGGCGGCGGCCGGTGTGCCGGGGGCCCGGTGGATCCCGTTCGACGAACGGTCCGCCGGGCTCACCCCGCAGGGGCGTGCGGTACGGCCGGAGTGGCATTTCCCGTGGGCGGTGCTGACCGCGGACCGCCCGGAGTCGACGCCGTCCGCGGCGGCGGCCCGTACCGGATCGGAGGTGGGGGTATGAACGAGTTCAGTTACTTCCCGGAGCCCCAGATGGACCGGATGGCTGGTCTGGTGTGGCAGTTGGCGCAGGAGCTGTATGTCACCCGCCAGCGGGTGAGGGCGCTCGAGGAGGTGCTGGTCGCGGCCGGGACACTACCCGCTGGGACGGTGGACCGGTACCGGCCGGACGAGTCGGCCGAGGGCCACTTCCGGTCCGACGGCGACGCGTTCACCGAACGGCTGCTGCGGACCGTCAGCGAGCGCGACGACCACCGCGCTCCGTTGCGTGAACAGTTCCAGCGGCAGCTCGGCAGACCGGAGACGGAGTCAACCGGGTGACACCAGGGTGCGGGAGCCGGCAAGGATGTCCCGGGGCACCGGGCCGGGTGTCCACACAGGTGTGGAGAGGACAGCGATGTCGACGATGACGGTGGATGCCAACTCCCGATCCGGGCTGTTGCGCGCCCTGAGCGTGGTGGCGTTGTTCGCGGACCGGGCACCCGGGACGCTCGGGGTGTCCGCGGTGGCCCGCGACCTGGAGTTGCCGAAGGCGGTGGCGCACCGGATGCTGAAGGAGCTGGTGAGCGCGGGGATGCTCGCTTTCGACGACGTGACCAAGCAGTACCGGCTCGGGCCGTCCGCACTGACGGTGGGTCTGGCGGCGTTGCGGTCGCTGGACGTACCCACCGTGGCGAGGCCACATCTGGAGCGGCTGGTACGGCAGACCGGCGAGACCGCGACGTTGTCGATGCGGCAGGGGTTCAGCCGGGTCTACCTGGACCAGGTGATCTCGTCGCACGAGGTGCACATGCGGGTGTCCCTGGGCACCCGGCATCCGTTGCACGCCGGCGCCTCGTCCAAGGCGATCCTGGCGGTGCTGCCGTCCGAAGATGTCGGCGGGTACCTCGACGGCCACCAGTTGGAGACCCTGACGCCGGGGACGATCACCGACGTCTCACAGCTGCGGGAGGACCTGCGCCGGATCCGGCGCCGCGGGTACGCGGTGAGCCTGGGTGAACGGCATACCGGGGCCGGCAGTGTCGCGGCCGCCATCCGGGACGCGAACGGCGACGTCTGGGGCTCGATCTCGCTATGTGGGCCACGCGACCGGTTCGAGGCGGGAGTCTGTGAGGCGCACGGTGAGCTGCTGATCGCGACCGCGGAACGGATCAGCGCACAGCTCGGTTACCGCGTGGTCGAGCCGGATACGGCCACCTTTGACCCGACCCGCAAATCAGAATAGGCTGCCCAGCGAAACGCCGTTCATCTGAGCGGAACAGAAGGGGAGGGACGGAGTGGGCGACGGACCGTTAACCGGACTCCGGGTGATCGACGTGTCGACGATCCTCGCGGGTCCGCTGTGCTGCCAGATTCTGGGAGACTTCGGTGCCGACGTGATCAAGATCGAGCACCCAGTCTCCGGTGACGGCATGCGCGGTCACGGGAAGGCCAGGGACGGCGTACCGCTGTGGTGGAAAGAGATCTCCCGCAACAAGCGGACCCTCGGCCTCAACCTCTCCAGCCCCGAAGGCGCCGAGCTGTTCGGCCGGCTCGCCGCCGACGCCGACGTGGTGGTGGAGAACTTCCGGCCCGGCACCCTGGAGCGCTGGGGAGTCGGCCCGGACAAGCTCACCGAGGCCAATCCCGGCCTGGTACTGGTACGGATCACCGGCTTCGGGCAGACCGGTCCGTACGCGCAGCAGGCGGGCTTCGGCACTCTCGCCGAGGCGATGAGCGGCTTCGCCCACCTCACCGGCCCCGAGGACGGGCCGCCGACCCTGCCGGCGTTCGGGCTGGCCGACAGCATCTGCGGGATCGCCGCGTCGTCCGCCGCGATGATGGCGCTGTACGCCCGCGACCGCAACGGCGGTAAAGGCCAGGTCATCGACCTCAACCTGCTGGAACCGATCATGGCCGCCGTCGGCCCCTCGCCCACCGTGTACGACCAGCTCGGAGTGGTCGAACACCGCCACGGCAACCGCTCCACCAACAACGCCCCGCGCAACACGTACCGGACCGCCGATGGGCGGTGGGTCGCCATCTCCACCAGCGCCCAGGCGATCGCGGAACGGGTGATGACGCTCGTCGGGCACCCGGAGGTGGTGTCCGAACCGTGGTTCCGTACCGGCCGGGACCGCGCCGACCACGCCGACGAACTCGACCAGTACGTGTCCGCGTGGATCGCCGAACGCACCCGGGACGAGGTGGTACGCGCCTTCGGAGAGGCGGGCGCCGCCATCGCCCCGGTGTACGACTCCCGTGACCTCGTCGACGACGAGCACGTACGCGCCACCGGGATGCTCACCACCGTCGTCGACGACGACCTCGGTCCGATGCTGATGCACAACGTGATGTGGCGGATGAGCCAGACCCCCGGGCGGATCCGGTTCACCGGCCGCGCGGTCGGCGCCGACACCGACGACATCCTGACCAGCGAGCTGGGCTGCGATCCCGCGCTGATAGCGGACCTACGCGACCGGCGGATCGTCACGTGAGCCCTGCTGACTCCGCGGACGACCTGACCGCGGCCACCTCGACCAGCGCCGGCGACGGCGCCCACCGCGCCCGCGACGGCCAGGGCACACCCGGCGCCGGTGCCGCCGACGCCCCTGGTGCCGGTGCCGCCGATGCCCTCGATGCCGGCGGCGACCCGTTGCTCGCGGCGGTACGCGCCGGTGTCCGCTGCTTCGACCTCGGGCGGGTGCTGTCGGTGGGGATGCCCCAGTCGCCGAACCACCCGGCGTACTGGCACGCGTTGCCGCGCCGGCACGGCGACATGGTGCGCCCCGACGGCGGCTCGGCGGCGAACGACCTGATAACGATGGGCACCCACGTCGGCACCCATATCGACGCGCTCGCCCACGTGTCCCACGACGGGCGACTCTTCGACGGCTCGGACGCCCGGGAGGCCGGCCAGGGGGGCAAGTTCCGGGAGCTGGGCGCCCACACCATCCCACCGTCGGTACGGCGTGGCGTGCTGCTCGACGTACCGGCGGCGATCGGGGAACCCGAAGGATGCCCTCCCGGGTACGAGATCACCCCCGCCGACCTGGCGGCCGCCGAGCGACGGCAGGGCACCACCGTCGGAGCAGGTGACGTGGTGCTGGTACGCAGCGGTTGGGGCCGGCACTTCGACCACGCCGACCGCGAGGTCTACATCGGGCGGGACAGCGGCGTACCCGGAGTCGGCGAGGCCGGTGCCGTGTGGCTGGCGGACCGCCAGGTGTACGCCGTCGGCGCCGACACCATCGCGTTCGAGTGTCTGCGACCCGGCGCGGGACACGCCGAACTGCCGGCGCACCGGGTGCTCCTGGTGGAACGCGGGATCTACATCATCGAGGCGATGGCGCTGGAAGAGCTGGCCGCCGCAGGCCACCACGAGTTCACGTTCGTCCTCGCCCCGCTGGCCCTGTACGGCGCCACCGGCTCCCCGGTACGCCCGCTGGCGGTGGTCGGCAGTGCCTGACGCCGTGCCTGAACCCACCCCCGCGCCCCCGCGGCCTGCCCCTGCCGTGCCCGCGCCGCCGCAGCAGACCCCCGCCGTGTCTGACTCCACGCTCGCGGAGCGGCTGGCGACCTTCGCCGCCACCACCAGCACCGCGACACTGCCCCCGGAGGTGACGGCGAGCGTACGGCAGCGGGTGCTCGACGTACTGGGGTTGTGTGTCGCGGCGTACCGGCTGCCCACCAGCCACGCCGCCGCCAGGTACGCCGCCGACCAGGGCGGCCGGGGCCAGGCTCACGCGGTCGGCCTCACCGACCCGGTGCCGGCACCACAGGCGGCGTTCGTCAACGGCGTACTGGCCCACTCCCTCGACTTCGACGACACCCACCTGCCGTCCGTACTGCACCCCAGTGCGAGCGTGGTGCCGGCCGGGCTGGCCGCCGCCGAAGCCGCCGGGGCGACCGGCGCCGAGACGGTCGCCGCCATCGCGGCCGGGCTCGAAGTCGCGGTACGCCTCGGGATGGCCGGCTACGACACCGAGCTCGGCAACTCCGTCTACTTCGAACACGGCCAGCACGCCACCTCGATCTGCGGCGCGTTGGGGGGCGCGGTGGCGGCGGCGAAACTGCTGGCCGGAGCACCTGTCGCGGCGACGCCCGCTGAGCCGGCGACCCTGCGGCGAGCAGGACCTGACGCGGTGCTGCACAGTCTCGGTGTCGCCGCGTCGATGGCCTCGGGGATCATCGAGGCGAACCGCACCGGCGGTACGGTCAAGCGGCTGCACTGCGGCTGGGCGGCCCACTCCGCGGTGACCGCGGCGCAACTGGTGGCCCGCGGATTTACCGGCCCACCCACGGTGCTGGAGGGGCGGTTCGGCTTCTTCGAGGCGTTCCTGCGGGACCAGGTCGACCTGTCCGCCGTCACCGAAGGACTCGGCGAGCAGTGGTCCGTACCGGGCATCTTCTTCAAGCCGTACCCGGCGAATCATTTCACCCACGCCGCCATCGACGGCGGTCTCGCGCTGCGCGGGCGTGGGATCCCGGTCGACCGGATCACGCACATCGAGCTGCGGGTGCCCACCGCGGTGATCCGCACCATCGGCCAACCGATCGAGACCAAACGTGCCCCACGGACCGGCTACCAGGCGCAGTTCAGCGGACCGTACGCGGTGGTCGCGGGGCTGCTCGGGGGTTCCGGGCTCGGGGTCGGGCTGGACGACTTCAGCGACGAACTGGCCACCGACCCGCGCCGCCGCGACCTGATGGCGCTGGTCGACGTGGTGCCCGACGCACGCTGTGACGCGATCTTCCCGAACCAGTTCCCGGCGGTGGTACGGGTCAGCACCGACGACGGCCAGCAGTGGACCGAGGAGGTGCTGGCCAACCGGGGCGGCCCGCAGCGCCCCCTCTCCGACGCGGAGCTGGGTGTGAAGTTCCACCAGAACGTGTCGGGCCGGCTCTCCCCCACGGTCGCCGAGCAGGTGGCTGAGCGGGTGCTTGCGCTCGACGCGCTGCCCGGCGTCGGCGCCGTGATGGCCCTGCTGGCGGACCTCGACGACGGCTCCGGGCGAGACGTGTGACGGACCGATCCGCTACCCATCCAAGGAGGAGATGTTGGTGTCGCTCGACCTGGTGGTGAAGAACGTACGCGTCGTCGGCCATGACCGTCCGGATCTGGAGAACCTCGACATCGGGGTCAGCGGCGGCCGGATCGTACGGGTGGCCCCCGGGATCGACCCCGGCGAGGCGGCCACCGTAGTCGACGGTGGCAACAAGCTCGCGTTCCCCGGCGTGGTGGACGCGCACCAGCACTGGGGGATCTACAACCCGCTCGCCGACGACACTTCCACGGAGAGCCGCGCCTGCGCCCAGGGCGGGGTCACCACGGCGATCACGTACATCCGTACCGGGCAGTACTACCTGAACCGGGGCGGCCCGTACGCCGAGTTCTTCCCCGAGGTGCTGGCCGCCAGCGACGGCCGGTCGTACGTCGACTACGCCTTCCACCTCGCCCCGATGATGCGGCAGCACATCGACGAGATCCCGTCCCTGGTACGCGACCACGGCGTGACGTCGTTCAAGGTGTTCATGTTCTACGGCAGTCATGGGCTGCACGGCCGCTCCGCCGACCAGAACGCCTTCCTGATGATCCCCGAGGGGGAACGCTACGACTACGCCCACTTCGAGTTCGTGATGCGCGGGTTGCAGGCGGCCCGGGAACAGTTCCCGGATCTGGCGGACGAGCTGTCGCTGTCGCTGCACTGCGAGACGGCCGAGATCATGACCGCGTACACCCGGATGGTCGAGGAACAGGGGGCGCTGACCGGGTTGGAGGCGTACCACGCGTCCCGCCCGCCGCATTCCGAGGGACTCGCCATCAGCATCGCGTCGTACCTGGCCCACGAGACGGGGTTGCCGACGATCAACCTGCTGCACCTGTCGTCGGCGAAGGCTCTCGATGCCGCGCTACGGATGGCTACGGCGTTCCCGCACATCGACTTCCGGCGCGAGGTCACGGTGGGGCACCTGCTCGCCGACATCCACACCGCACACGGGCTCGGCGGCAAGGTGAACCCGCCGCTGCGGCCCCGCGACGACGTCGAGGCGCTGTGGCGGCACGTCCTCGCCGGGGACGTCGACTGGGTGGTCAGTGACCACGCCTGCTGCCGTGACGAGCAGAAGTTCGGCGACCCGCGAGACGACGTGTTCCTCGCGAAGTCAGGGTTCGGCGGCGTCGAGTACCTGTTGCCGGGGCTGGTCACCGAAGGCGCCAGGCGCGGCCTGCCGATGCAACGGATCGCCGCGCTGACCGCGTACCACCCCGCGCGCCGGTTCGGGCTGCGCACCAAGGGTGTGATCGCGGAGGGGTACGACGCCGACTTCGCCCTGGTCGACCCCGACACCACCTGGACGGTACGAGCGTCGGACTCCGAGTCGGCCCAGGAGTACACCCCGTTCGAGGGCTTCGAGCTGGGCGCCAAGGTCACCGACACGTTCCTGCGGGGACGACGGATCCTGGAGTCCGGGCGGGTCGTCGGATCCCCCACGGGTACGTACCTGGCCCGCCCCACCGTACGGCCCTGACGCCACGAGGTGTCGACAGCCACGTTCCCCGAGACCGACGGTGCGGCTGCTAACGTGTGCGCGGTCGATTACGCACCGGGACGGGGAGGCTGGGTTGTCCTCGGTAGAAGAGGCAAGTGGCCAGGCGTCGCAGGCAATGTCCACACTGGACCAGGCCTCCGGTGAGCTGACCAGCGTAGGAAGTTCGTTGGAGTCGCTGGCGGGCACCGTGGCCGCAGCCGGTCTGGACTCGATGGCGCAACAGGCCAGTTCACTGAAGGATGAGGCAGACGGGTTGGCGGATCAGGTGTCCGCGATCAAGAGCCGGGTTGAGGGCCTGAAGACGCAGATCGAAGCGCTTCGGGATTGAAGAACGGGCGGCCCCGCATCGCGAGGAGGGCCGCAGTACAACGGCCCTGGTGCAGACTTCCTTCGCGGGCCGCGACGGAAGACAATCGGGGGCCGTGGCCCTCAGCGCTCGGGCAGGGACGCAGATGCGAACGCGCCGAAGGCTGAGCCGAGCAAGTGGACCACGGCTGAGAAGATCACCATCGGCTCCACGGCCGCTAACGCGGTTTGGGCACCCGTGGCCGAGTTTCTATCGTCGGTTCCCGCGTCAGTTGGCGCGGCTCTCGTGGGCGCTGCTGCCCTCCTGGGTGCAGTGAAGATCATCAAGGACAAGCGACGTGGGAGATCAGGTGGAGATTGACAGTCAGGTTGAGCCGTTGGTCCGCGAAGCGCTGGACGCGGCGGTCAAGAAGGACGCGGACCGACTCGGTACCGCACTGACAGCATTCGCCGACGAAGACATGTGGCGCCGAGGGCTGGAGCTGACAGTGGCGATCGGGACCGTCGCGCTGTTGGACATGTATGACGGTGGCCCGAGCGCCGAGGAGCTGCCAGAAGGGGCGCGTGCGATCTCCGACATGGAGGCATGGGCGGGGCTGTCCTCCGACGAGGTGCGTGGGTACCTGACGGCCCTGGCGAACCGTGAACCGCTGGATGACAAGCTCCATCCCGAGCGCGCGGTCCTCCTGGTCTTCGTGGTCACGGGCAGCCTGCTGTCCTCATCGCCCAAGAAGCGCGAGGGTGAGTGGTGGTACCAGTACCTCGACCGAGTCGAAGCGACGATCGCGGCAGGCTGACGACTGCGCGGAGCACCCCAGCGAGCGCCGGGAGTCTTAAGCGGCTTTCGCGACCAGGCGTGAGCACGTGGTCGGGGGGATGGGTGTTCCGTGGCGGTTGCGTTGGCCGGGTGTGCCAGTCTTCTCACCTACGGGTCCACCGGTGCCCGGTACACCAGTTCGTAACGGTCGGAAGGTATCACGATGTCCGCCGTCTCCACGGGGCTCTCTCCCGCGTAGTAGGTCCTCCGGACCAGAAGGATCTCGGCACCCCGAGTGGGTAGTTCCAGGGCGGACAGTTCGTCCGGCATGGCGGGTCGCGCGGTGATGCGCTCCTCCGACTCGGTGACCCGTACTCCGATCCGGTCCATCCGGGCGATTACCCCGACTGTGGCACCGTCTTCTGGCCATTCCACGGGGGTTCCTCGCGTCACGGCCAGAGGCTCCCAGCTGGTGGAGAGCTGGATTGGTGC
>JBOGDK010000180.1:0-9149 GCA_050701795.1 Micromonosporaceae bacterium | reverse complement strand
TGCTAGAGATCATCGTCGGAGAGAAGACCAGCGACGAAGCTCTGGCCAGGGCCTTCGACTACGCGCAGCAGATCAAGAAGACCCCGATCGTGGTCAACGACAGCCGTGGCTTCTTCACCAGCCGGGTGATCGGCACCTTCGTACTGGAAGCGATCGCGATGCTGGCCGAGGGCGTACCGGCGCCGTCGATCGAGCAGGCGTGCACCCAGGCCGGCTACCCGGTCGGCGCGCTCGCGCTCACCGACGAGATCTCGCTGACCCTGTGGCAGAAGATCCACCAGCAGACCAAGGCCGCGGCGCTCGCCGAGGGCAGGGAGGTACCGGAGCACCCGGCCACTCCGGTGGTGGAAAAGATGATCGGGGAGTACGACCGGAAGGGCCGTACCGCCGGCGCCGGTTTCTACGAGTACGCCGACGGCAAGAAGGCCGGCCTGTGGCCCGGTCTGGCCGACGCCTTCGGTACCAAGGCGGGCCCGCCGGAGATCTCGATGAAGGACATGCAGGAGCGGATGCTCTTCATCGAGTCCATCGAGACCGTGAAGTGCTTCGATGAGGACGTGCTGCGTACCGTGCCGGACGCCAACATCGGCTCCATCTTCGGGATCGGCTACCCGGCGTGGACCGGCGGCGTGATCCAGTACGTCAACCAGTACGACGGTGGCGTGGCCGGCTTCGTGGCCCGGGCCCGCGAACTCGCGGACCAGTACGGCGACCGGTTCACCCCGCCCGCCTCCCTGGTGGCGAAGGCGGAGAAGGGCGAATCCTTCTAGATGACCGACGAATCCCGCGGCGGCCCGGCCAGATCCGGGCCCCTGCGCGGCGTACGGGTGATCGAACTCGCCGGCATCGGGCCCGCCCCGTACGCCGGGATGCTGCTGTCCGACCTGGGTGCCGAGGTGATCCGGGTGGAACGCCCGGGCGGCAACCCGCTGTACGATCCGGCGCACCGGTTCCTGAACCGGGGCCGCCGCCGGCTGGCGCTGAACCTGAAGGCCGACGCCGCCGCCGAGGTGGTGCTGCGGCTGGCCCGCGACGCCGACGTACTGATCGAAGGGTTCCGGCCCGGGGTCACCGAACGTCTCGGGATCGGCCCGGACGAGTGCCGGGCAGTGAACCCCCGGCTGGTGTACGGGCGGATGACCGGCTGGGGTCAGGGCGGCCCGTACGCGCACGTGGCCGGACACGACATCACGTACCTCGCGCTGTCGGGGGCGCTGCGGGCGATCGGCCCGGCCGGGGCTCCTCCGGTGCCGCCGCTGAACCTGCTCGGGGACTTCGGCGCGGGGGGCATGCTGCTCGCCTTTGGTGTGGTGGCGGCGGTGCTGCAGGCTCGCCAGTCCGGGCAGGGGCAGGTGGTCGACGCCGCGATCGTGGACGGCACCGTGTCGCTGCTCGGGATGCTGCTGGGCAGCCGCGCGTCCGGGGTGTGGTCGGACGAACGGTCGGCGAACCTGCTCGACGGCGGAGCGCCGTTCTACGACACGTACGAGTGCGCCGGCGGCGAGTACGTCGCGGTCGGCGCCCTCGAGGAGCAGTTCTACTCCGAGTTCATCGCGCGGCTCTCGGACGGCGCGGACGAGCCGGCCCCATCCAGGGCACCGGACGAGTGGCCGGCGTTGCGGAAGTGGATCGCAGGGCGGTTCGCGACCCGTACCCGGGACGAGTGGGCGGCGGTGTTCGGTGACAGCGACGCCTGTGTCGCGCCGGTGCTCTCGGTCGCGGAAGCCGCCGAGCACACGCACCTGGCGGCGCGGGGCACGTACCAGGCCGACGGCAGCCCGGCGCCGGTGCCGCGGTTCGCCCGTACCCCCGGAGCGAGCGGTGAGGTGGATCGGGCCGTGGGCGCCGACACCGCGGCGGTGTTGGGCGAGGCCGGCTACTCCGACGCGGAGATTGCCGCATTGCGGGAGGCGGGCGTGGTCGCGACCGCCTGAACGGGACGGGTCGCGGTACCGGCATGCATGAGGCCCGGGTCAGGCGACCCGGGCCTCACTGCAGGCGATCAGGCGGCCTGAGCCTGGTTGTAGAGGTTCTGTGCGTCCGAGCCGAAGTACGGGCCGAACATGTAGTTCGGTAGGAAGTTGTACTTGAAGCTGTTGACGCTGTTCTGGATGCCGGTGCCGCTCGACTCACTGAACGACAGGAACCAGGGGCCACCACTTGAGCCACCGGTCATGTCGCAGTTCATCCCGATGCCCTGGGTGAGCAGGAAGTCGTCGATCACCGTGCCACTGCAGTAGATCATCTTGGTGCCGTCGTACGGGTCGGCGGCGGGCCACCCGAACGAGTACATGTCCTGGCCGCGCGCCTGGTTGAACGCGATGCCCTGACCACCGACCACGTCGGTGAGCGACTGTCCGCCGAGCGGGTTGACGACGGCGGCGCCGACGTCGTAGTTGATGTCCTCGCTGGCGCCCCACTGCGGGGTCGCCATCGTCTTGGCGGCGGTCCACCGGCCGTGCGGCTCGCTGCCGTTGCTGTAGCCGGGTACGAACATCCAGTTGGTGTGCCAGGCGCCTTCCAACTTGACGCAGTGCCCGGCGGTGATCACGGTGCTCTTGTTCTGGCTGTTCACCGCGTTACCCGAGCAGGACGCGGTACGTCCCTGGTAGCTGAAGAACACCCGCCCGGCGGTCTTCGTGATGGCCCCGCCACCTGTCCATTCGCCGCCGGGGTGCGGGAACGCCTGCGTGCCGACATCGCCCTTCGTCGTGGGCGCGGTGGTCGGCGGGATCGTCACCGGGCTGCCCGCGCTGACCGTACCGGGCCGGGTGACTTTGCTGTCCACATCGATCAGTTCCTCGACCGGGACCGCATCGCGCATCCGGTCCCTGGTCCAGAACTTCTCCACCCGCTGCGCTTCGGCGGTGGTGGTGGCCGCGGTGTGGCTGGCGACGGTGTCGTCGGCGGGATTCGCCGAAGCGGTGCCTGCCAGGCTCAGCAGTGCCAGGCTGCTGACCGCGAGTAGTGCGCCTCCCCTTGTGAACCGGTTCTTCATGCCTCACCTCTCCGGACCGGCCGGGTCGCGACCGGTCCCGCTCGTGGGACTTGTGCGGTCGCGGCGGCTGGATGGCGACGCGTCCGCGTTGGTGCGGTGGCACCACGCCCGTACGAATAGGACGTGTCCGTAAAAATAGAGATCATTCGATGCCTACGCCATACCGGTGCGAAGGAAACTTTCAGACGTGACACCGGGTGTCATGCTGCTGGGTTCAGCCGGTCGCAACGGGTCCGGCCGTTCCAGCGGGAGGTGCCCCATGCCTGACGGTCGGGACGAGGACGAGGTCGAGCCAGGTCCGGCCAGGCATCGCCCCCACGTGGGCGGTTCAGCGGGTGGTTCGGACTCTGCCGTCTCCGGAGACCATCCTGGTCCGGGTGGCCACCCGGACCAGGAGACGTCGGCGAACCGCGGTGAGCCGGGGACCGGTCGCCACAAGGCCGCCCACGCGGGCCATTGGTGGCGCTGGGGACCGGCGGGCTGGACCATCGTGCTGTCGGCGGTGTTCGCGCTGGCGATGCTGGTGATCCTGGTGCTGCTCGCGGTGTTCCGGGGAAGGGCGGGGTGCGCCGGCCAGGCTGGTCGATCCGCGGGCCCGTCGGAGTCGCCGTCCGGGTCCTCCACCGCGTCCCCGCCCGAGGCCGGCACGTCTGACGGCGCCGGGGACGGCGCCGGGGACAGCGCCGCCTGCAGCTGCGACTACATGTCGTGCTCTTCTCCTGGCGAGGCGTGCGACCGGTTCGTCAACGACACGTGCGACAGCCTGTTCAGCGGTTGCGGCGGAAGCGACTCCGATGGCGGGTCCGGCTGCGGCACGGGCTGCGACTCGGGGGCGGCCGACTGTTCCGGCGGCGACGGTTGCTCGGGCTCCGGGGCAAGCCCCGACTGTTCGGGTTTCGCCGCCGGTCATGGCGTGTCGGGGAGTCTGCTGGTGGCCGTGCCGGTGGTGCTGGCCACGCCCGGCGTCGGCGCCCGGATCGGTATCGCGGCGGTACGCGGATACCAGCGGTGGCTCTCGCCCCGGCTAGCCGTACGGTGCCGCCACACCCCGACCTGCAGCCAGTACGGGCTGACCGCGATCGAACGGTACGGGCTGCTCGCCGGTGCCCGGCTGGCCCTGGCGCGGATCCGGCGCTGTACCGATCGCGTGCCACCTGGCAGCTACGACCCGGTCCCGTGGTGACCTGGGAACCGACCCGTTCCGCTCGGGGACCTCACCGAGCTGCGGCGGCGGTGATCGCCTGGGTGATCTGTCGTACGTCGTCGTCGGTGCACACGTACGGCGGCATCGTGTAGATCAGATCCCGGAACGGACGCAGCCACACTCCGTTCGCCAGCGCCGCCCCGGTCGCCGCCGGTACGTTCACCGGCCCGGTCAGCTGCACCACTCCGATCGCTCCGAGGACGCGTACCTCCCGTGCCGAGGGAAGTGTCGCCGCCTCGGCCAGTCCGTCGGCCAGCAGCGCTTCGATCCGTCGTACCCGTGACTGCCAGTCCGAGGAGAGCAGCAGGTCGACCGAGGCGCTGGCGACGGCACACGCCAGCGGGTTCGCCATGAACGTCGGGCCGTGCATCAGGGCGCCCGCTTCGCCGCCGGACACCGCCTCGGCGACATCCGTGGTGCACAGCGTCGCCGCGAGTGTCAGGTAGCCCCCGGTGAGCGCCTTGCCGACGCAGAGGATGTCCGGGGTGATGCCCGCGTGCTCGTGGGCGAACAGCGCACCGGTACGCCCGAACCCGGTGGCGATCTCGTCCAGGATCAGCAGTGCTCCGGCGTCGTCGGCGAGCTGGCGCAGCAGCCGTACGCACGCCGGGCTGTAGACGTGCATCCCGCCCGCGCCCTGCACCACGGGTTCGACCACGATCGCGGCGATCTCGTCGCGGTGCCGTTCCACCAGCGCGGTGACCGCGTCCCCCCAGGCGGCCACAGCGGGGTCGTCCGTACCGAGGTGGAAGCCGCCGGGTGGGCGTGGCGCGAACAGTTGCTCCGGGAGGGTGCCGGTGAACAGCGAATGCATCCCGCCGACCGGGTCACAGATGCTCATGTCGTGCAGGGTGTCGCCGTAGTAGCCGCCGCGTACAGTGAGCACCCGGCGCCGTCCCGGCCGGGCCTGCAGCGCCATCTTCAGCGCGACCTCCACGGAAACGGAGCCGGAGTCGCAGAAGAACACGTGCCGCAGTGGCTCGCGGGTGATGTCGATCAGCCGCCGGGCGAGGTCGATCGCCGGTCGGTGGGTCAGGCCGCCGAACATCACGTGGCTCATCTGGTCGAGCTGGGTGCGTACGGCGGCGTCGAGGACGGGGTGCCGGTATCCGTGGACCGCGCACCACCAGGAGGACATTCCGTCGATCACGTCCACCGGACCAGCGGCGCCACCGGGGTCGCCAGGGTCGCCGGCGAGCCGGAGCCGTACCCCCTCGGCCGACTCCACCAGCCGCACCGGTCCGGGCGCGGTCATCGACGCGTACGGATGCCAGACGTGCGCCGCGTCGTAGGCCAGCAGCTCGTCCGCCGTGTCATCGGGCATGGCCGAATCCTTACATTCCTCTGATCTGAGCACTCTGTCGGTGCTGCGACGGAGCCGCCAGGATCGGGGCACTGTCACAAGCACAGGAGGAGGCCCTCGTGCGTCACAAGTGGTGGATCTTGCCGGCGGTGCTGGCGCTCGCGTTGAGCGGCGCGGCATACGCATCCGCGGAGACAGGTGAGGAGAGCCCGGCGGCCGCGAAGCCGAACATCGTGTTCGTGCTCACCGACGACCTGTCGATGAATTTGATCGGGCACATGTCGGCGGTGCGTACGATGCGCAGGTCCGGTACGTCGTTCAGCCGCTATTTCGTCGCCGACGGGTTGTGCTGCCCGTCCCGGGCGTCGCTGCTGACCGGACGTTACCCACACAACACCGGGGTGACGACCAACAAGAACACTGACCCCGGCGGCGGGTACCGGGCGTTCGTCAACAACGGCAACCAGCAGCGGACGTACGGCGTGGCGCTCGACGACGCCGGTTACCGCACCGGCTTCTTCGGCAAGTACCTCAACGGCTACGACATCCGTAACCACGCCGTGCCGCCAGGCTGGGACGAGTGGACGGTCTCAGCCGGCGGGTACTCCAACATCGGGGGGAGCTACGCGATCACCAACGTCCACCACAAGGGTGACGCGAAGCACATCACGCAGCCGGCCAAGTACCTCACTGACTACATCGGCGGGGAGTCGGTGGAGTTCATCGACCGGGCCCGGACCCAGTCGCAGCCGTTCTTCCTGCAGCTGTCGACGTTCGCGCCGCACTCGCGGGTGGAGCCTTCCGACACCGAACCCAAGTTCCCGCCGGCGATGCGGGACCGGCCCGGTCACGAGTTCCCCAATGGCGACTGCGGGGTCCGCAACGGCGTCCGCACCAACTGCCTGGACCTGAAGGTACGGCGGGGCACCGGGTTCGACGAGGCCACGTACCGCACTCTGGACCGCGACCTGCGCAACCGGGTACGGATGGTGCAGTCCCTCAACGACCAGATGATCCGGATCCGCTCGCACCTCGCAGGCACCGGCCAGTTGGCCAACACGTACTTCGTGTTCTCCTCGGACAACGGCTTCCATCTCGGTGAGCACGGGCTGCTGCGGGGTAAAGGCTCACCGTACGACCACGACACCCGGGTGCCGTTGATCATGACCGGGCCGGGAGTCACGGCGGGCGCGGAGCGTACCCAGATCGTCCAGAACGTGGACCTGTACGCGACGTTCCAGCAGATGGCGGGTCTGACGCCGCGGGCCAGTGACGGCCGTGGGCTGCTCGGGTTGGCGCGCGGGGAGACCCCGACCAACTGGCGCGAGGCGGCGTTGTACGAGCACCAGGGCTCCGAGGGCCCGTGGAATCCGCAGCTCGACCCGGACGACGCGGACCGGGACCGGGCCACCGCGGCGGCGGGGTTCGTGCCGGGCCGGCACACCTACATCGGGCTGCGAACGGACACCTGGTTGTACGTGGAGTACGCGGGTGGCCGCCGGTGGCTCTTCGACCTGCGGACCGACCCCGGCCAGAACAACAACGTCCACTCGTCGCATCCCGTGGTGGCGGACCGGCTGAGTACGACGGTGCGTACGTACCACCGTTGCGGTAAGGGCACGGCGCCGAGTTGCTGGAGTGCCGGCCAGATGTGACTGCGACCGGGTGTGGGGTCGGAAGCCGTCCGGCCCCACACCCGTACGCCACCCTGTAGTCACGTTGGGCGACCGTACGGGTCGGGTACTCGCCACATCGTATGAGGTGGTGCCGGACGGGGCTCGCACGTCGGATTACGTCCGGTAAGCTGGCCGCCGACCGCTACCCCCCGGTGCCTGAAGGGTGCCGAGCGGTCACGCCGAGTCGCCCGTGGGGCGAGCCGGGGACCCGAGCACCTGGGGTGAATCCGCTACAGAGCGGTAGGGCTACTTCCAAGCCCGAACCCGTCAGCTAACCCGGTAGGCGGTCGATGGAAGGATGCATTGTTGACTGCACTACGACAACGTCAAAGGTTCCAGCCGCTGCGGAGCGTCGCGTCCGATACCGGGCGCGAGTCTTTGTCGGGACGCGTTCGCGCCGCCCTCCTCACGGGGTTGACCGCGGTGCTCACCGCCGCCCTGATGCTTCCTGCCGCAGCCGCCCTGGCTGACCCGAACGAAGACCCGGGCGACATCCCCTCGCTGCGGAAGAAACTCAACGCCGCGACCACCGACTACAACAACGCCAAGGGCCGGCTGGACAAGTCGCGAAAGAAGCAGAAGAAGCTCGACAAGGAGATCAAGGGCCTCGAGAAGAAGGTCGACGACCTGGCCGGCAGGGTCGGCGAGATGGCGGCCGCGGTCTACAAGGGCAGCAGAGCGGGCACGGTGACGGTGCTGTTGGAGAGCGCGTCGCCGCAGGACGTGGCGCACGGTATGACCACGATCGAGTTCCTCGCCCACCGCGACAACAAGCACATCAAGGCGTTCAACTCCAGTCGCGACGACCTGGCGAACAAGCGCTACCAGGTGCAGCTCGAACTGCGAAAGCAGCGAGTGTCACTGAAGAAGATGGCCAAGAAGAAGAAGGACGCGCTGAAGGCGCTGATCGCGGCCGGCGGCGGTGACCCGACGGGCGGCCCGGACGGTGGCGCCGCGACCGCCGACCCGTCCCCCCGCGCTCCCGATGGCAGCTGGCCGCCGCAGGGATGCACCCAGAACGACCCCACCACGGACGGTTGCCTTACCCCCCGGACCTACCACGCGCTGGAGGAAGCCAGGGAGGCTGGCTACAACCGGCACACCGCCTGCTACCGGCAGGCGAGTTACGGGGAGCACCCCAAGGGCCGGGCCTGCGACATGGCCGCGTTCTCGGATGGCTTCGTGAACGAGGACGCGTACGGCGGTAACAAGCAGTACGGCGACAACCTCGCCGGCTGGTTCGTCGCCAACGCCAACGCCCTGGGTGTGATGTATGTGATCTGGTATCGCCAGATCTGGCAACCCGGCAGCGGGTGGAGTTCCTACAACGGAGGCGGCAGTCCGTCCGGGGACCACACGAACCACGTACACGTCTCTATTCAGTAACCGCAGTAACCCCTTCACGCAGCGCCCCGGCATCGTCGGGGCGCTGCGTGCGCACCGGCCGCGTCCGTCGGGCCAGTCTGTCAGCCGTGCTGGGGACCGGGACGCAGCGTGCGGTGTTCGGTGACGATCGCGGTCACCAGCTCCGCCGGGGTCACGTCGAACGCCGGGTTGTACGCCTCGGCCCCCGCTGGCGCCACCGGGACCCCTGCGATCTCCGTGACCTCGGCAGCCGCGCGTTCCTCGATCACGATCTGGGTGCCGTCGGGCAGGGAGTTGTCGACGGTTGACTCCGGCGCCACGACGAGGAACGGCACCTCATGACGGGCGGCGGCGAGTGCGAGCGGGTAGGTGCCGATCTTGTTGGCGACGTCGCCGTTGCCCGCGATCCGGTCGGCGCCGACCACGACCACGTCGACCAGGCCGGCGGCGATGGCACTCGCCGCGGCCGCGTCCGGGCAGACCCGGTACGGGATCTTCAGCTCCGCGAGTTCCCAGGCGGTCAGCCGTGCCCCCTGCAGCAGCGGGCGGGTCTCGTCTGCGTACACGGTGTCGATCTGGCCTGCGTCGGCGAGATGGCGTACC
>JBOGDK010000179.1:0-9213 GCA_050701795.1 Micromonosporaceae bacterium | reverse complement strand
CAGGTTCACCCGCGACACGAAGGACACCGTGACGTGGGGCGGCGCGGCAGTCGGCTACCGGGCCGGCCGGTACGCCGGGCACACCCTCGGATACCGCGCCAAGACCTCGACGACCCTGACCTGGGTCCCGTTCGCCGACGCCGGTCAGACCAGGCGCTCGGCTGCTGTCGACGGCAGCGTCCTGCTGCGGGTACGCGAGAGCGAAGCCGTCGGGCACGGGCTCCCCGTTGAGACCGAGGTCCGTGACCGGGTTGCCAAGCTCGAGGCCCCCCGCGACCACCGGCGTCAGCCGCCCGCGATGGTGCGGGAGAACCGGGGGCTCGGGATGGGCGTGGTCGAGAACCTGAAGGGTGCCGAGGAACTCTTCGAGCGGCTCTACCCGCCGCTGGCCGAGGCCGGCTACCTGCCGCCACGAGACCCGGACACGCGCGAGTACCTGCCTCCGCCTCGCGCCCGCGGGCGCGTCCGGCGGCTGTTCCAGCGGTTCAGCCGGAACCTGCGGCGGCTGGAGCGGCAGTACCGGAACCTGGAGACGCTCCGGGGCGTCGTGTCCGAGTCCGGCCTCACCGCCGGGTACGCCGCGGCCAGCCAGCAGCCGGTACCGGTGAGACTGGTCCACCCGGGCAGCTCGTCCCGCAAGCCGTGGCGGTGGTTCCGCGCTCCCGCCACCAGGACCGTCCTCGTCGGGGCGGACCTGCACGCCGACCGGTACGACAGGAACGTGAAGCGGTCCACCGACCTCAGCATCGTCAACCTGTCGCAGGCGGCGGACTCGCCGGGCCTCGCCCACGAAGTCACCAACACCCGCCGGGTCAACGTCGTCCTGGCTTACGCCCTCAGGGTCGGACGGCTGCTCACCGGGAACGCACCCAGGGCCGAGGGTCGGGTCAACTGGACCGACACGCGTTCGATGACCGCGACTGGGACCGTCAGGAACACCGAGCTGTTCTGGACGTACGACCCGGTGCTGGGGTTCACGTTCGAGCACACGCTGTCCGCGGAGGTCGTCGAGGACGGGCGGCGGGTCGGGGACCCCGTCAACGTACGGGGCACCGTCACCCTGGAGATGCTCGAGAACACCTGCCCTCCCGAAACGTCCGCCGACCAGGCGCGCCGGGTACGGGTGTCCGACGCGCCCGAGGAGCGGCCGCCGGGTTACCAGTCGCTGTTCGCGCGGGTCGGGTGGGTGCTCAGCGACGCGATCCCGACGAGCCGGCTTTCCGCGGCGGTGCAGCGGGTGATGCCGCCGCGGCTGGCGGAGCGCGGTTCGGTCGCGTCCTCGGTGCTCGACGTGTTCGCCGGCCCGCTGAACGTACAGAGCCACGCGGAGCAGGCCCACGACGGTGTGTACGCCGTCGACCACGTGTTCCGGCACGGCTGGTTCAGGGACCTGGTCGGGAAGGCGGAGATCGGCCTCAACCTTGGCAGGCCCCGATACGTGACCCAGACCGAACCGGACGGCATCTTCGCGAGGTTCAACTCCGGCGCTCTCGTCGTCGGGGAGGGGGCCGAGAAGGGCCACACCGTGGAGGGCCTGCTCAATGCCAACCTGCGGTTCTCGGTTGCGGGCCGGGCGATCGGCGGTGAGGCGGGCGGCCGGCTGGCTCACCGAGCCGCCCAGAACGAGTCGCGTTCTGGTGAAGCGTCGTTGGACAAGCTCGCGTTGCACTGGACCCGGATCTACCAGTTCGCCGCCGACGCCGCCTTCACCGTACGAGGGCAGGCGGTCAAGCGGAACCTGTTCTCGCGCGGCGCCGGTGAGCCGAACCTGGAGCGGGTCCATGAGCTCGACGGCTACTCGTTCTGGATCCGGGAGCCCGACATGCTGCGCCTGTATCTGGAAGGCGCTCTCGACGTGCCGACCGATGTCGTCCAGCGGGCCCTGGCGGTGGAAGACGTGCAGCGCTCGGGAGAGCCCCAACCGCAGCGCGTCGACCGTGGCGCGGTGATCGTCCGCGAGCTGGACCGGCACAGCGTCGACCTGCTCCTGAGGCGGGTCGCCGCCGGGGAGTTCAGGTTGTCGACCGAGGCGATCAGCAGCGTCGCCAACGACCACGCGTCGGGCGAGCAGGTGCTCGCCCCCGACACCGCCCAGGCACTGCTGCGAGCTCACGCCAATGGGTCCGTGAGGCTTCCCAGGGGCGTGGTCGGCGCCCTGCGGCGTGGTCTCGACCTGCCGCCGGACCTCGTGGCCGCCCTCCAGTTGGCGCCGTACGCCCCGTACGACGAGCAGGGTCGCCGCGGCAGCATCGCGCCGGCGGCGGTGCGGCTCCGTCCCGAGCGCAGGCTCACCCAGACGATCGGCATGATCAGCCGTCTGGAGCGCGGTCAGGACGTACCACGTGACCTGGCGACCATCGACCACCGGCTGGGGAAGGCGCGCCGGTCCGCCCACCTGAGCGGGGACGTGGTCAGCAGGCTCTTCGAGGGCGGCGAGCAACTGGCCGATGTGGCCGAGGTGCTCGACACCCACCTGGCCGGAGCGTTGGAGTTGTCCGACGCGGAGATCGCGCCGATCCGCGGCCGGGTCGACGCGGGACTGCACGGCCACCTGGACGGCTCCGCGCCGCTGCCGATGCCGGTGGTGGGCAGGCTCCTGGTGCATGCCTCGGACCAGGTGGCCGACGAGGTGCTCGCGAGGCATCTGGGTGAGCTGGCGAGGCTGGGGTCGCTGCCGGTCGTGGCGGTGCTGCGTCGCCGCCTCGACGCGGGGCGGGCGTTGCCGGCCGACACCCTGGCGGGTGTGCTGCGCGCCCACGTGTCCGGTGACATCGACCTTCCCGAGGATCTGGTCGGCGGGCTCCGGGCGACAGGGCTGCCGGACGACGTCGCCGCCGCCTTGAAGCGGGAGGCCCGCTGGGACTGGATGCGGGATCCAGCCGCGCTGGAAGGGGCGCTTCACGGCTACCTGGCGGGACGTTCCACCCTGTCCGGCGCGGTGGCGGGCCGGCTCGCCGAGCGTTACGCGGCGCTGGACCAGCCGCTCGCCTTCCCGGTGGCGTTCGGCCTGCTGCACCCCCACGCCAGGCTCGCCACGCCGCCGCGGCTCACGTCCGAGGCACACGACCGCATGGTGATCGAGGTGCAGACCGCTGTCCAGCGGTACGCGGCCGCCCAACTGCGGGGGCCGGTGCGGCGGGAGCACACGAGGCGGCTGAGTCAGGCAGCGGACGCGTACGCGTTCCGTGGCCTGCCGCTCGACCCGTCCGTGGTCGGCGACGTCCTGAGCGCCCACTACGCGAACAGGTTGTACCTGCCGCCGCGGACGGCTCAGGCGGTACTGGAGCGCCTGGTGGCCGAGGTCGGGCCGTTGCTGGCGGCCGGCTCGATGGGTGAATTGCCGCAGGTCGTGTCGAGCCGGTTGGCCCGCGGGTACGCCGACCACTCGTTGTCGCTGGACGGGGTGGCGGTCGCGCGGCTGCTGGAGGCGCACCGGGTGGGCACGATGCCGTTGCCGGCCGAGGTGGTGGCCGCGATGTGGGACCGGTTCACCGCCGAGGCGCAGGCGGCGGTGATCGGTCACCTGACCGGTGACGGGTCGGTGCCGCCGGGTTTCGCCGCCGAACTCGCCAGCCGTTACGCCGCTGGGGAACGGGTGCTGGACCTGCGGGTGGCTACCGAACTCCTCGCCGCGTACCACGCGGAGACCCTGGAACTTCCGGCCGGCGTGGCGGACCGGATGCGTACCCGGTTCGCGGCGCAGGTCCGGTACGCGGCGCGCCGCCCGGACGACGCGGCCCGCCAGGCGCTGGTACGGGTCGCGGACGCGTACGCCTCTGGGCACGTCCCGGTGGACAGGTGGGCGGTGGCCGAACTGCTCGCCGCACACCGCGCCGGCAGGGTCAGACTCGCCAGAGCCGACGACCTCCGGCGGCGCCACGACGCCGCGCCCAGGCGGCGGAGGCTCCTGATCCCTCGCCGCCACACCAGGTTCTCCGCGCGGGCCGTACGTCCGGCGGCCCTGCCGGGCGGCGCAGCGGTGACCCAACCGGCCACGCAGGGCTCCGCGTCGCTTCAGACCGTGCCGTACCGGCTGGTGTGGGATTTGCGTCGGGGGCGGTACCCGGGTCTGGTCGGGCTGGACGGCGCACAGGTCAACGGCCTGCTGCGGCGGCACCTGCACGGCGGCCTCGACCTGTCCAACGGCCTGGTCGCCGCGGCGGTGTGGCGCCACCTCTCCGGCGACCTGATCCTGTCCGAAGGCAACATCCGGGGGCTGCTCCGGCACCACGTCGAAGGCGTGATCCGGTTGCCCGATGGCATGGTGGACCGGCTGCGCGGCGGCATGGCACTGCCGCCCGATGTCGCCTCGGTGCTCGACGACCAACGCGCCCTGCGGGGTTTCCTCACCGAACAGGGTCACGTCTCCAACCTCGACCATGCCCAGGGAGCGCTTCGTCGGTTCCTGCGCGGCAGGCATCGCCTGAGGCCGGCGGTGGTCGAAACGCTGGCCGCCCGGTACGCCTCCGGACACCTCCCCCTGGACGTGTCCGTGGCCGCCAGACTGCTCGACGCCCACGATTCCCAACAGTCCGGAGCCCCCGGAACGATGCTCCTGTCCGGCTCCGTGGCCGAAGGGGTCCGGGCCCGCCTCCTCGTGGAGCTGCGTGACGCGCTGCGGCGACGCCGGACGAGCCTGGACGCCCTGCCCCTAAGGGTGGTCAACGGCCTCGCCGCGCGGTACGCCTCCGGCGGGCTGCGCCTGGACCACTCGGTGGTGATCGACCTGCTCACCGGCCACGACAGCGGGGTACGGCGGCTGCGTGCCCAGGTGGCGGCCGGCGTACGTACCCGTCTCGCTCAGGAGACAGCGGCCGATGCGGACCTGGACCTGGCACAGTTGTACAGCCACGTCGACGGTCACACCCGCCTGCCGTCGCCGGTGGTCGGCCGGCTCGTCGCGCGGCACGCCTGGGACGACGCTGCCGTCACGGTGCTCGAGACGTACGGGTCGGAGCTGGCGAGCCTGGGTACCACGGCTGTCGCGGGGGTGCTGCGCCGGCGTCTCGACGCGGGACTGGGGTTGCCTCTCTCCGTGGCGAGGCGCGTGCTGCAGGCCCACCTGGCCGGCGAGGTCGACCTGCCGGGAGACCTGGTACGGCGGCTCCGGACGATCGACGGGGTGCCCGGCGACGTCATCGCGGCCCTGGATCGGTTCGCGGTGTGGGACTCGATCCGGGATCCCGCCGGGTTGAGCCAGGCGCTGTGGCAGTTCCTGGACGGGAGTTCGGACCTGCCGGCCCCGGTGGCCGCCAGGCTGGCCGCCCGGTACGCGGACCAGGACGGGCCGGTCGACTTCGTACTCGCGCTCGACCTGCTCCAGCCGCGGGCCGCCACGTCGCTGGAGCTCGGTGACGAGGCACGTGACCGCCTGGTTGTCGAGGTGCAGGCCGCGGTCCGGAGGTACCTGGCGGAGATGCCGGACCCGACCGGGCCCGGGAACACCGCGCCGCTGGGCCCGCCAGCCAGGCCCGCCGTGTCGCTGGAACTCGCCGGGGACGCGTACGCGGCCGGCTACCTACCGCTCGACCCGCTGGATGTCGCCGCCGTCCTGGACCTCCACCACGCCGGCGGCCTGAACCTGCTCGGGCAGACGCGGGAGGAGGTGCTGGCACGTCTCGCCGACGAGATCGGGCCGCTGCCGACCGACGTGGTCCCGGAGCTGCCGCCGAGTGTCCTCGTCGAGCTGGCGCGGCGGCACGCGGCGGGCGGGCTCGCGCTGGACCTGGCGACGGTCGCGCAGGTGCTGGAGATGCACCACGCGGGCACGCTGGACCTCCCGTCCGGGGTGCCGGGCCGGATCCGCCGCCGCCTGGTGGCGCAGGTGCGGAGCACGGTGCGGCACCCGGACGGCGCGGAAAGCGCGCTCGCGTACGTCGCCGAGGCGTACGCCCTGGGGAGCCTCCCACTGGACACCCTGGACACCTCCGCGGTGACCGGCCTGCTGCGTGCGTACCACGCCCACAGACTGCGGCTTCCGGGGAAGGTGGTCGCCACGCTGGAAGGCCGCTACGAGGCCGCGCCCAAACCACCCAGGCGCCTGGTCGCCCGTCCCCCCGCCAGGGTCGGCGGGCCTCCGCCGGTGGCTGCGCGCGGTTCCACCGCCCAGGCGGCGCCGTACCTGTTGGTGCGCGAGGTGCGGCAGGGACGGTACCCGGGCCTGGAGGGGCTGGACGGCATACAGGTCAACGGCCTGTTGCGGCGGCACCTGCACGGCGACCTGGGCCTCTCCAGAGGTCATCTCGCCGCCGCGGTGCGGCGTCATCTCTCCGGTGAGCTGACCCTGTCCGGCCACGTCGTTCGACGGCTGCTGCACTCCCACGTCGCCGGCAACATCCACCTGCCGGACGACCTGCTGGACCGGCTGCACCTGGACGTCGACCTGCCGCCAGATGTGGCCTCGGCGCTCGACGAACAGCGCGTCCTGCGGGGGCTCGTCGACGAACAGGGCGAGATCATCGACCCCGACACGGCCCGGGACGCGGCCACCCGGTACGCCTCGGGCGCCCTCCCGCTGGACGACCACGTCGTGGAGACACTGCTCGACGCGCCTCACGAGTACGACCCCGACAGCCCTCTGCTGCCGAACCAGGTGGCGGCCGGCGTACGGGCCCGCTACGCCGGCGCGTCGAAGGACATGTTCGCGGAGATCGCGCAGCGGTACTCAGGTGGGCCGCAACTGCCCGAGTACATGTTCTCGCCGGATGGCCCCGTGCTGGGCTACGGCGCGGCGGAGCGCTTCGAGGTGTTCGGCCGGGACGAAGCGGGGCAGCCCGGTGAACCGATGGTGCTGGCTCGCCTGGTCGACGACATGTTGCGAGAACTCGACCCGGCGCTGCGGGACCCCCGTACGGTCACCCAGGACCCCGGTAGCGAACGCAACCTCTACGACCTGAACTCTCCGCACGGTGGACGCGGCATGGCCGACCAGTTGTTCGGCGGCGGTGTGACGTCGGTGTTCCGCAGGCGGCGCGGCCTGTTCGGGTTGCTCGGCTCGGAGCTGGTCGTCACGAAGGTCAAGGCGGGTTCGCCGCGCGATCCCCGGCCGGTCGGCATGGTGACCCTCGGCGGTCTGGAGAACTACCTCTGGACGGTCGACACCCGTACCCGCAAGCGGATCAGGGCGCGGACCGTGGACGCCTCCGTCAGCGGTACCGCCGGTGGGCGTACCGCCGGAGGGGACGAGGGCCGGAATCTGGCCACCACGGGTACCTGGTCCTACGTTCGCAGGCGCACCAGGAACGCCACCGTCGCCACGTCGGAGGCGACCGCCAACGCCCGTTCCATCTACCACTGGGAGGGCAACCGCACGTTCCAGGTCGACTTCGACCTCACCGCCAGCGTCAGCCGGCACCCGACGGCGTGGGCGAGGTTCGTCGATACCGCCGCCCTGGGCCTGGCGTACGCCTGGTCGCCGGTACGGCGGGTGCGGCACTGGCTGTCCAGGGGCGACGGCCAGCCGGCCCCGGTGACCCGGCGTACGACCCGGGTGGAGCGGGAGGCCGCCGGCTCGATGACCTGGCGCGTGCCGTTGCCGATCAGCGACACCCGCCCGGCCGAGGGCGACTACACCGCCAGCGGAAGTCCTCCGCCCGGCCGGTTCCGGTTGCCGGACAGGTACTTCCCTGGCGGGCTCACCCGACCGGAGACCCTGGTCGACGCGGCACTGCGTTCGCTGGGCCGGAACCCGGGGCGGGAGCCGGTCCACAACCAGGAGTACGTCCGCAAGGGACTCGGGGTGTTGCGGGTCCTCGGCAACCTCGACCCGATCCTGGACGACGCCGGTCTCCCGCTGTCTGGGCTGGTCGAGGAGGGCCTGTGGACGGACAAGCTCAAGCAGGTCGTCACCCGGGGGCAGCTCCGTGACCCCGTGCTGGTGCGCAAGTTCGACCGGTTCCTGCTCGGCCGCCTGGCCAGAGGCGACACCATCACCAACTCGAGCCGGGAGGTCGGCGTCACGAACGTCACCAGCGGCAACCTCGCCAACCGCGTCGGTACGGCCGACGCCGATGCGAACCCGCAGGCGTTCGATCCGACACCGGGTGCCGAGATCGTCGACACCCTGTCGACGCTGCGCCTGATGCAGCGTGAGGGCAGGGACTTCGCCCACTTGAAGATGGCCGGCAACGTGTGGCTGCTGAAGGCCACCCTGGACCTCGACTTCACCGCCACGAAAGGGCGCAGGAACTGGTTGCGGACCTGGCGGTTCCGGCCGCGGACCGCCCACAGCACGCACACCGTCTACCTGTACGTCTACGAGCGGGACGCGCAGCGGATCTTCGCGGACCTGGAGGCCAGGCCGCAGCCGCGTCCGATCCCGGAGCCGAGTGCACCGCCGCCGTCCGCGCCACGCCCCCGGAAGCTCGTCAAGCAGCGGAAGGGAGCCCCGACCCCGGCCGGGCTGCGGCCGCCGTCGAAAGGGTCTCGACTGTCACACACGCCCGGCTCGTTGTTCAACGTGCTGTTGCCCAAGCCGCACCTGACGCCCGGGAAGCGCACGGGCGGCCCGGTCGAGGTCCGGACGGACCATGAGGTGCCGGCGCACCAGGACGTCGAGTCGACGCCCCCCGCGAGGCGGTCTGTGGTTCCCGAGCGTGACCGCGCCGCCGGCCCGGCCGTCGACGAGCGCCGGTCGCCGGGCCTGACCGACTCCCAGCGGCGGCGGCTGGCGGGTGTACGGCTCCGCGACGTACGGGTCCGGGCTGACGGCGACTGCCTGTTCCGGGCACTGTTGATCGCCAACTTCGACCACGTGGCCCAGCGTCTGCTGGGATCCAACCGGGTCACCCCCCGACTGTCGGAGTCGCTGGACACGCTGCGTCAGGTGGGTGTCGAACGAGCCGTTCGCGAGCTGGAGCAGCCGCTCCCCGAGCCGACGATCATGGCGGCGCTCGCCGCCGTGGTCCGCGTGATGCGCGAGCACCTGGCGGACGTGATGTTCGATGTCGGGGCGGTCGCCGACCACGACGCGGCGCGGATCGGACCGCCGGAGGCGTTGCTTCAGTTCTACGACCTGCACCCGGACGACCGCGCGGAACTGCTGAACCGGGTACGCGTGCCAGGCGCCTGGACCGACCGGGACGGGCCGGTCACCGGGTCGGACGCCGGCTGGGAAGCGACGATCTTCGACCTCGTCCCAGGCGTGGCCATGCAGGTCTTCGGCGGCGGCATCACGCTGCTGGACACACGCGCGGACTGGTCCGAGCTCGCTTC
>JBOGDK010000178.1:0-9215 GCA_050701795.1 Micromonosporaceae bacterium | reverse complement strand
AACAGCCCCGGCCGGGACGGACCAGACTAGCCGCCGTACCAGCGGCAATCCACCTGCCAGGCTCGATGCGCCGGAAATCGCCCGGATGTGCCGAGGTCTCTTGTTAGGGCCCGAATTGGCAGGTATCGGCCAGGCAACTCGCGCCACCGAGCAGCCGGACGCCGAACTGCCTGCCGCCCCGGGCGCTGGCGGTCGGGTCTGAGGCGGCCCACCGATGCGGGCCCCGACGGCGGTCGATCGGTGACCCTTAGGGTGCAAGGTCAGGGGCGACTCGGGGAGTATCCCGGTGCTCTGCGGAGCCGTACGGCGGCAGCCTCGAACCATGGCCACAGCACTTCTCGCCGGCGACGCCGCGCTCGTACTCTTCCTGTCCCTCGTCTGGGCCGCAGCGGGCGCGGTGGTGGTACGCCTACCCGCCGCGGCCGAACGGGGCAGGGTACGCGGCTGGGCCGCGGCGTCGCTCGTACTGATCGGGTTCGCGGTCGCCCTCACCGTGCTGCGGGGTCTCGTCGTCGGTGGACTCTCCGGGTACGGCTGGTGGTTCGTACAGGAGAAGGTGGTGCTGGCGCTGCCGCTGCTGGTGGTGCCGAGCCTCGCGGTGCTGATGCTGAGCGTGCCGCGGATCGGTCGGCTCGCTCGCCGGTCAACACCTGACCGGGTCGCCGCGGCCGATCCCGCGATCGGGGTGCCGGTCCGTGCGGCCACGTTCGGCGCGATCGCCGGATGGGCCATCGGGCAGTTCGTCGGATACGGCGCCACCCCTGCCGACGCCGTGATCTGGACGTTGCTGGTCGGGGGTGCCACCGGGTTGTCCTGGTGGCGGCAGGTGGAACGGGTGCGCCGTCTCGCGGTGGCCGGCGCACCGGTGCGGCCGGGAATCGGCGCGCGGTTGGTGCGTGCCGGTGTGGCCACGGCCGCCGTACTGGCGGTGCTGGTGGGAACCGCCGTGGCCGGCGCCGCATCCTCCCGGCTGCCGGACCGGATGGGTATGGATCACCACGAGATGGACTACGGCGGCGGGCCCGGATTCAGCTCCGGTCACGGCGCCTCGGGCTCCGGTCACGGCGGGTCTGGTCACGGCGGCCCCGGTGCCGGCGATGGTGCAGGCCCTGGCACGGGCGGCTCTGGCGGTGGTATCAGCGTTGCCGACCTGCGGGGGGACAACGCCAAAGGCCAGGTCAAGCGCTTCACGCTGACGGCCGAGGAGAAGCCGCGGGACGGCGGCTCGGAAGCCTGGACGTACAACGGTGAGCTGCCCGGGCCGCAGCTGCGGGTACGGCACGGTGACGTGGTCGAGGTGACCCTGCTGAACAAGCTCGACAACCACGGCGTCACGATCCACTGGCACGGGTACGACGTACCCAACGGCGAGGACGGGGTCGCCGGTATCACCCAGGACGCCGTACGGCCCGGGGGGCGCTTCACGTACCGGTTCAAGGCCGAGCAGGTCGGCACGTACTGGTACCACTCACATGAACTGTCCAGCGAGGCGGTACGCCGTGGCCTGTACGGCACCCTGGTGGTCGAGCCCAGGGACGGCACCGAGCCCACGGACGGCACCGAGCCCACGGACGGCACCGAGCCCAGAGACGGCACCGGGGAACTCGACCTGACGCTGCCGTACCACCGGATGCACGACGGCGCCCGGCTGCTCGGCGACCGTGAGGGGCGGCAGCTGCGCAAGGCGCGGCCCGGCACCCCGGTACGCCTTCGGCTGGTCAACACCGACAACGGCACCCGGACCTTCACGCTGTTCGGCACCCCGTACCGGTTGGCCGCGATCGACGGTACGGACGTGAACCGGCCCGGCGAGCTGGCTGGTGGCGAGTCGCTGGAACTCGCCGGAGGCGGCCGGTACGACCTCACGTTCACCATGCCCGACTCACCGGTATTGCTGAGCACCGGGGGCGGCCACGGCGGCGGCGGCAGGGGCTTTCCGTCGCTGCTGCTCAGCCCGGACGGCGGCAGCGCCCTGCCGTCTGACATGACGTCCGGTACGGAGCTGGACATCACCGCGTACGGCGAGCCGGCGAAGACCCCGTACGGCCCGGACAGTGACTTCGACCGGGAGTTCACCCAGGTACTCGACGGCGAGATGGGGTTCGCCGACGGCGGCATCAACCACCTGTACACCGTGAACGGGGAGGCGTACCCGGACATCCCGACGCTCGGCGTGCGGTACGGAGATCTGATCAAGGTGACCGTGGTGAACCGGGGATTCGAGGATCATCCGATGCACCCGCACGGGCATCACGTACTGGTGTTGTCCCGGAACGGGAAACCGGCGACCGGGAGCCCGCTGTGGATGGACACCTTCAACGTGGGCGCGGGTGAGGTCTGGGAGGTCGCGATGAAGGCGGACAACCCGGGGGTGTGGATGGATCACTGCCACAACCTGCGGCACGCCTCCAACGGCATGGTCTTCCATCTCATGTACGAGAACGTCACCTCGCCTTACCAGGTCGGTCGGGGGACGATCAACCGCCCAGAGTGACCTGATCCCGGATCGTCACCGAGGGTCGGAGTGGCGCCGCGGACGGTTCGCTCGTGGCATGCCGGAACACAGGCTCGACGTATCTCGTGGTGGCTCGCGTCCTGAGTTCGTCGAGAGTCGGGGTCACGCGTACTACCAGGGCGTTTTGGGATGTTCTATGCCCTTGGGGGCTTGTGTCGTATGGTACCCACCGGCAACCGCTCCTCTGCGACGATTGGCGCTCGTGTCCGACGACAATCCGGGGGCCGCCCCGGCCGTGCTTGACCAGATCGCCCACCTCCTATCTGTTACGCCCTGTCAGCATTGCGGGCGTTCCCCGTACCAGTCCGAACCCCGCCACGACGCCGCCTCCGACCTCGACCTGGTAGGCCCCGCCGAACGCCGGCTCTGGCGGCAGGCCGACGAGGGGGCGAAGGTACGCGCCGCGGCCCCCGGCGAACCGTCCCCCGAAAAGATCGCCGCCGCCCGCAAGGCGCTCACCCAGGCCCGAAGAGCCGAGACGGCGCTCCGGGAGCAGATTGACACCGCCGAGGAGGCCCTCGCTGATCCCCGGGCCTGGCTGCGTTTCAGCCAACGCATGAACGTCGCCGGCCAACTCTCCGAAGACCGCAACGCCGTCGAACCGATCCGCGCCCAGATCCTTCGGGAGGAGCGGCGGGTACGCGACCTGGAACAGCAACGCGACCGGCGGCAGGCGTACCTGAACCGGTACCGGCGGGTGCTCGAGGTGTCGCGACTGGCCCAGGTCGAGTTGGACCGCCGGGTGGACGAGTTGGTGCACAAGTACGCGCGGCTGGCCGTACCGCCCCCGTGGTTCCGGCTCGGACTGGGTTACCCGCCCAAGCCGGACGAGTACACCGACTGGCTGCGCCGAGCCCGCGCCGTGGTGGCGTACCGGCGCCGGTACGGGGTCGACCACCCGTTGGAGCCGCTGGGTCGGGGCGTACCCCCGAAGGACACGCCACAGTACGAGCACTGGCGTGCCGCGCAGCCCTGAACGTCAGTGTTCGCGCCAGCCGGCGGCGGGTGGATAGGTTCGGGTGATGGCAGAGACGATTCCGGACCTGATGCGCAGTACCACCGCCGCCGCCGTGCCGGTGGTACGCGGCATAACCGACGACCAGCTCGACAACCCCACCCCCTGCGCCGAGTACGACATACGCGCCCTGCTCAATCACCTGTTCGACGGGGTGGTCACCTTCCAGGCGCGAGCCCGGAAGGAGTCGACGGAGATGTCGCCCACGAAGGACTACCTGACCGGCGACTGGCGTACCGCGTTCGAGGCCGAAGTCGGCACGCTGGTGAAGGAGTGGTCGCAGCCGGGTGCCTTGGAGGGCACCTCGGGGCCGATGAACATGCCACAGCAGGTGCTGGCTCAGATGGCGATCGGGGATCTGGCCGTACACGGCTGGGATCTTGCACGCGCCACCGGCCAGCAGCACGAGGTGGAGTCGGCGACCGCCGAGACCCTGCTCGCCGGGCTGATGGAGATGGCGCCGATGGCCCGCGAGGCGGGCGCGTTCGGTGAAGCCGTCGAGGTGCCCGAGGACGCTCCGGTGTTCACCAGGCTGCTCGGGGTGACCGGACGCGATCCCAGCTGGACCCCGGACCACACTCCCTAAGCGCTGCGCGAACACAGTGGACGCCGAGCCTGAACCATCGAACGATGGGGGTTCGGGTCGGCACCGGCTTGACGATGGGACGGGAGGTGCCGGGATGGAAGCGGTACGCGGAGTGCTGCGGTTTCCGCCGGAGTTTCCACGACGGGGGCCGGGATTTCCGCGGCACGACCCTCAACCGCCCCTGGTTCCGGGCCCTGGCTCGGGTGGACCGGGTCTCGACCCGTGGCTGCAGGAGCGGCTGTTCGAGCAGCGCCTGGTCATGGTGCACGGCGTACTGACCCCGGCGGCGGCGTCGACGGTGGCGGCGCAGCTACTTGCCCTGGATGCTGCTGGAAGTAGCCGGATCCGGCTGCACCTGGCATCACCCGACGGGGACCTGGGAGCGGCGTTCGCGCTGGTCGACGCCCTGGACCTGATGCGGGCGACGGTGCTCGCGGTAGTCACCGGGGAGGTGGGCGGCGCCACGCTCGCGGTCCTCGCCGCGGCGAAGCAGCGTACGGCGTACCCCCATGCCCGGTTCCGGTTGGCGGAGCCGCGGGTGGACGAGGTGTCCGGTACCGCGGACCAGATCGTCGGCCAGGCGAGTCAGCACCTGCAGATGCTCGAGGATCTGATTCTGCGGCTGGTCGATGTGACGGGCAGATCGCGGCCCCAGGTCGAGACCGACCTCTCCGACGGGAAGCTGCTTTCGGCCGCCGACGCCGTGGAGTACGGCTTGATCAGCGAGGTCGTCGGGCGTACCCCGGGCGACTGACCGACCGTCTCCGCCGGCGGCGGAGCCGGGCCGGAAGCGGCCAGCTCAGCCCGCGGACCGCCCCCGGCTCCACCTGCTGACCGTCCCTCTCCCACGGCTTGTGGTGGGCACGTCCGCCGGAAGCTTTGCGCCGGTTGAATGTGAATTGTTCGGTTCTGGGTCGCCTCGATCTGGGCGTCCCGGCGGATCGGACGCTCGAGTGGGTTTGCAGCAACCCGACTCGGGGCGGAGGAATAATGGACCGCCCCAGAGGGCACACAGGTCAGACGCGCTAGACAGAGATGGACCGGCAACCCCCCACAGGCGCGTGGTGAAACCACACGCGTGGCATGAACGTGGGGGGCGGCATGCGAACTGAAAGGCATCGTCCAGGTACGGCGCTGGCGGCCGTCGCCGCCCTGGTGGTAGCCCTGGTTCTGCTGCTTCCCGCGCCGGCGTTCTCAGCCGGCACCAGCACCGCCCCAGGGGGTGCGCCTCAGGCTCTCAGCAGCACTGCCCCGACAGTCGGCACCAGGCACCCGGTTCCGGCCGAAAGTGTCAGCGGGACGCCATCGTCCCCGGCCACGGCCTCCTCCCCGGCGACGCCGCAGCCGTCGGCGCCGTCAGAGTCTGACCCACCGTCGGAACCTGGCGCGCCGCCAGAGTCAGGCGCACCGTCTGAACCTGGCGCGCCGCCGGAGTCGGGCGCACCGTCGCCGTCGGATTCGGAGGCGTCGTCAGATCCCGGCTCGGATTCCCCGCCCACCCCGGATTCCCCGGCCGCCTCTGCCTCGCTATCGGCATCGACACCGGAGTCCGGGTCGCCGTCCGCGCACCGTCGCCAACGGTCGCCCTATGGTGACCGGCAGCTCGGGGACCGGACGACCGCGGCTCCCGGCCTGGGCGGCGGTGGACCGTCGGCCCCGCCGTCCAGCAGCTCGTCCGACGCGCGCCCGGGACCGGCGATGGCCGCGGAAGGAGCGATGCCCAACCGGGACGGGCGGAGGTCCGCGCCGTCGCCGCACGACCGGATCGCGCGTGGTTTGATCGCGGCCGGCGGGGTGGGGCTCGTCACGTCCGTCGTGGGCATGCTGTACGTGGGCTGGCTCCGCCGGCGCTACTGACGCAGGAGTGATTCAGCTTCTGGCCCGCCCCCCGCGGGCAGGGGCCCGCATCGACGGTGGATTCCCCGCGCCGTCGGGTTAGCCGTGGAAACCGCGAAAAGCTAACCACTGTAATCCCCAAAGTGGTGTGCATAAATTGATGAGCGGCGAATTGGTGTCAACCAATTCGCCGCTCGTCTGACATGGGCCGACAGGGCGTGTGCGCCACAGGAACGTCCATTATGGACAGGGCAGGACGTGGCTACGTCGCGCTGCTCCGCCTGGACCAGAGACCAGCCACGACAAATACCCCGACCGCGGCGACGATGATCTGGATCAAGAACTTCCACCAGTCGACTCCGCTGGTCTCGCCACCGCCGAACGCTTCATAGATCCAGCCGCCGACGAAGGCGGCCACGATGCCGACAAGGATGGTGAGCCACCACGGAATGGCCTGCTCACCGGGCACGATGAGACGGCCGAGAACGCCGAGGATCGTACCGAGGATGATTGCTCCGAGGATTGTCCAGAGCATGATGCCTCCTAACCATCTCCACTGTCACTCATAATGCTGCAGGTAAAGCACCCAAGTCAGCCCTACCAGGAAACCGCAGTCGGCTCATCATGGCGCAGTCGTGCAGGCGAACCGGATATTTCGTACGGGGTGTTACCCGGAATTGGTCCAGGAATATCGCAGCCATCCGGAACGGACCTTCCCGCTGGATCGCCGATCGCCTACGACGCCGCTATGGCGCAATCCTTCGGGTGGCCTGGGTGACGCTCGGCGCGTACGCTGCGCGCCATGTCATTCGGTGCCTGGGTGAGGCCGTTGTCCAGCACGCTCGGGGCCGCCGCCGCGGCAGGCGCGGCACAACTCGGCATCGCGTACGGTCTGGCGATCCTGGTGTGGTCGGCGGAGTTCACCGACGCCGGTGAGGCTGCCTGGACCGCGAATCTCACCTGGGTGTGCTGGCTGTCGGCGACCGCGGTGGTTCTCGGTGCGATGGCGGGTGCCCGGTTGGCGGCGGCCGCCGGGCTTCCGCGTTCGTACCTCACTCAGGCGGCCGTCGTGCTCAGCTCGGTGGTCGGTGCGCTGGTGACCGTACCGCTGGTGGCGCTCCCGGCCCGGTTCGCCGAGGTGGCCAACGACCCGGCGCCAGTCGCGACCACGGCTCAGATCGCCGCGATCGGGGTACTCCTCGGCGCTGTGGTGTCCGTCGGCGTACTGCTGGGATGGCCGCTGGCGTGGAACGTGATCGCGACCGTGGGCTGGCTCTGGCTGCTGGCCCTGGCGTCGGTGCTGACGTCCCTCGGGGCGGACGGGACACCCCCCGTGACACGTCTCGGGGTGTGGAGCGTGTCCGACGTGCCGGGATGGCTCGTGGTGATGATCCCGATGCTCGTCGCCGCGATCGGGCTGGGCGCCGGCATCGCCTGGTACGCCAAACAACAGGGTCGTAGCCGGGTGTCGGTGGCGGTCTGCGGGGCTCCGGGGCCGGTCCTGGTGGCCGTGGCGTACCTGGTGGCGGGCCCGGGGAACCGCCCGGAGACCAGTGAGCAGTTTCTGCCGTACCTGGCCGCGCCGTACACCGTGCTGGCCGGTCTGCTCGGTTCCCTGCTGGTGGCCGCGATCGAGCGTCCCGAGCACGCCGATGACGAGTCGGCCGCCGGGGCGCGAGGGGTCGGTACGGACCATCCCACGCGTTCCAGCAACGAGGTCGTGCCGTGGAGGTCATCGCCGTCCCACATCGATACCTCTGATGCCTGGGAAACGCCTGCGGCCAGGACGGCCGACTGGGACGCTTCCGGCACGAATGAGACACCGATGGACGGATCCGGCGACGGATGGGCTGTCTCGGACGGTGGCGACGACTGGGGCTCGTCCGGGAGGCGTACGGAGGGCCGGTGGGGCTCGAACGCCGGAGCGTCGTACGCCCCTGACGGGCCGACCGATCAGGACTCCGGCAGGCCGTCGGCCCTGCTGGCAGACGACGCGGAGACCTACCGCGGGGGATCGCACCGGTCGACCCACGACGAGCCGCGGGACAATCCGCCGAGCCCACGACCGCAGCCGTTCCCCCGTCGCGCGTCCCGTGCGTTGTCTGCGGCGGGTGAGAGTCCGGACCGGGGCGCCGGCAGCACCAGTGGCACCAGCGGCGCCAGCGGCGACACCCGCGCAGCCGGCGGCGTGGCGAGCGGATCCGACGCACACACCGCCCGGAGCTCGGTGCCTTCCCCGCTCGAGAGCAGCCGGTACGCAGCCGCGGACCTGGACGCAGACATGGGCAGGCATCAGGTTGGCGGTCCCGCAGACCTCGAATCCGACACCGACGGCGTCGCTCAAGACGCGGACACCAGCCGTTACGGCAACCCCGGCAGGCATGCGGACACCAACTTCGGCAATGGAAGTCGCTTCCCAGAGGTCGAGGGTGTCCCGGGCGCGGCTCACCGTGTGGACCCGTACTGGGCCGACAGCCGTCCTGATCCGGACGCTGACGAGCTGACGTCGACCCAGACGTTGCCGGCGATTCCCGCCGACCCCGCGGCCCAGGCCGTTGAGCCGACGGTGCCTACGGCTCCCACCTCGCGTCCTGTGGTTCCCGCCTCCCGCTCCCCGTTTCCAGGCTTCGAACCGGTGGCCTCTGGCCCCGAGATTGCGGGCCCGGGTCTGGCGGGTCATGGTTCCGAACCGGTGCCCTCTGGCTCCGAGGTTGCGGACCCGGGTCCGGCAGGTTCGGGCTTCGAGCCGGCGGCCTCCAGTTCTGAGTCCGCGGTCGGCGGGTCCGAGCGGGCCGATTCGCCCCCCGTTCCCGATGCCGCGCCCAAGGGATTCCGGGCCCGGGACCGGCTGTTCCAGCCCGCGGCCCTACCGTCCGGTAGGAAGTCCGAGGCCGAGGCCCAGTCCGAGAACGCGGACGGGGAGGGCGCTCGGCACGAGTGGGACGACGACGAACGGTGGCTGGAACAGATCAAGGGCGACGGTTCGGTGAAACCCCGTCTCGCCGACCCGCCCGCCCGGGACAGATCAGACCGGTCGTCCCGGCGCTGGTCGTTGTTCAGCGACGACGATTTCGTTCTCGACGAGCAACGCCCCACCGACGCGAACGGGTAGGCGTACTCGGCGGGGGCGTGCCACCCCCGCTTACCGTGGTCTTCCCCCGGTGGCGGCAGGTGGTGATGCCGCTCAGCGCTGGGTGAGACCGCTGGTTCGTAAGGATCCCGTTTGCAACTCAGTACGCATCGCTGCTAACAGGTTCTCCTGA
>JBOGDK010000177.1:0-9265 GCA_050701795.1 Micromonosporaceae bacterium | reverse complement strand
TCGCCAGCCGATCCGGGTCGGAGAGCAGCGAGGCGATCAGCGGCGCCGGCTCCACGGCGGGCCACACCGCGTCCAGCAGCGCCTTCACCGGTTTGCTACGCGCCATCCGGCGCTGCCACGCCTCGCCTGGTGACTCGCCCCGGGCCTCCGCCGTCCGCTGCAGCAGCGCGGTGAGTCGGGCGGCGAGGCGTTCCCGGCCGGTCCGGTACGGCAGTCCTTCAGCCACCACGGCGTCGCGTACCCCGGCGACGAGCCGGCGGAGCGGTTCGGCCGGCACCCGCCACCGTGCCGAGCCGTCCGGCACCACCAGCGGCTCTGTCGGGTCGGTGAGGTGCGCGTACAGGGCACGGCGTACCACCTCGGCGGTCCGGGCGTCGTGCTTGAGCGCGGCGGCCTCGGGGGCATCCTCCGCGCGCACCGGTACGTGGCCGACCAGGTCGTCGACGGTGAGCTGGTCGATGTCAACCTCGCCGAGCGCCGGCAGCACCGCCGAGATGTACGACAGGAACGCCCGGCTCGGGCCCACCACCAGGACGCCGGCCTTCTTCAGCCGTTCCGGGTACGTGTACAGCAGGTACGCCGCCCGGTGCAGCCCGACGGCGGTCTTCCCGGTGCCGGGCGCCCCCTGTACGCAGATCGACTCCTCCAGGGCGGCGCGGACCAGCTCGTCCTGTTCCGGCTGGATGGTGGCGACGATGTCGCGCATCGGGCCCACCCGGGGGCGTTCGATCTCCTCGGTGAGGATCCGGCTCGCCGTCCCCAGCTCCTCGCCGGCGGTGAGGTGTTCGTCTTCGAAGCTGGTCAGCTCGCCGCTGGAGAAGCCGAACCGGCGCCGCCGCGCGACCCCCATCGGGTGCTTCGCGCTGGCCTGGTAGAACGCCTCGGACACCGGCGCCCGCCAGTCCAGCACCATCGGTTCCCCGGCGTCGTCGACGACGTGCCGGCGCCCGATGTGGTACCTCGCGGCCTCGTGTTCGGGGGAGTCGTCGGTGTGGTCGAGCCGCCCGAAGAACAATGGGGTGTCCGGGTCGTCGGCCAGCTCGGTGAGCCGGCGGGCGAGGGTACGTCCCAGGGTCTCACTGGAGTAGGCGTCACCCGCGACGTTCTCGCCGGTGGCGAACAGCGCGGTGGTACGTTCCCGCATCCTGGCCAACGCCGCCCGGGACGCGGTGAGGTGGCGGCGTTCCGTGGCGAGGTCGTGGTCGGTGACGGTGGTGCTTCCGGCAGGGTCAGGCTCGGTGCTCATCGTGGCGAGTTCCTCGGCTGTGGACGACATCGGACTGCCACGGGTGGCTCTGCCGGCCGTCAGCTGGTCGACCAGGATGGAAGATCGCCAGCGTGGTTCGGCCTGGATTGGCAGGGACACACCCTGGGCCGCCCGGCTTTCCGTGACTGTTCGCCAGCGGTGTCGGCTGTGCCTGGCTTGACGGGCGTGCGCTTCTCGCGCACGAGCGGAAGATCTTACCGGGCGTACCGCCAGGTCGTCACCTGACTTCCGGGCGGCGCGAGGCGTCGGGCGAGATGTCGGGTCTGGGCCGATAGGCTCCCTGCATGGATCATCCGGAGGTGCCGGCCAAGCGGCGGAGAGGGGCCGGCGGCACCGGCGGCAGGCGGCGGCTTTCGGTGATGCAGCGGCGCGACGAGATCATCACCGCGACGCTGCAGCTGCTCAGCACCAGACCCGCCAACCAGCTCTCCATCGACGAGATCGCTGAGGCCGCCGGTGCCTCACGGGCGTTGATCTACCACTACTTCCGTTCCAAGGAGCTGCTGTACACCGCGGCGGTACGGTCCGCGTGCGACGACCTGCAGTCCCGGCTGAGACTGCCGGACGTGCACCCGTTCGAGCAGCTGCGGTACGCCGCCCGGATCTATCTGGACTTCGCCGAGGACCGCAGCGCGGATTTCACCGCACTGCTCCGGGGAGTCGCCCAGGCCGGCGAGGCTGACGAGCTGGCCTCGATCGTGGAGCAGACCAGGCAGTCCATCGTCGACCTGATCATCGACAGCGTCGGTGTCAGCCATCCCTCCACGGCGCTCCGGGCGACCCTGCGGGGCTACGTGGCGATGATGGAAGTGATCACCCTGGACTGGCTGGACCGCCGCACGTTGACCCGGGACCAGGTACGCCGGCTGTTCGTCAACCAGCTCGGCGCCGTACTCGTCGCGACCGCCGCGGAGGACGAGGAGTTGAGCGAGGTCTTCGTACGTTTGATGGCCACCGCGGCACCGGATCTGTTGCCGCCGTGGGTCCACGGCTTCTCCGGCAGCCGGAGCTGAACACGTCGACGCCGCGTCAGGGCCTGCTAGCCGACTGTGTACCGTCGGGTGGTGCGCGAAACCGAGCAGGCGACGGGATGCGGGGGATGATCTGGTGAAGGGTGACCGACGGCCCCGGGTGGGCCACATCCAGTTTCTCAACTGCCTCCCGCTCTACTGGGGGTTGATGCGTTCCGGAGCGCTGCTCGACGTCGACCTCACCAAGGACACCCCGGACCGGCTCAACGACCTGCTGATCGCCGGTGAGCTCGACATCGGCCCGATCAGCCTGGTGGAGTATCTGCGCCACGCGGACGAGCTGCTGCTGCTGCCCGACCTGGCGGTGGGCAGTGACGGTCCGGTGCAGTCGGTGAATCTGGTGTCCACGGTGCCGCCCGGGGATCTGCACGGCCGTACCGTCGCCCTCGGTTCGACCAGTCGTACCGGGGTGCTGCTCGCCCAGATGCTGCTCGCTGACTGGTACGCGGTGCGCCCGACGTACCTTCGCTGCCCGCCGGATCTCACTGAGATGTTGTTGGAGGCGGATGCCGCCGTACTGATCGGGGACGTGGCGCTGCGGGCGACGATGCAGGCCGCCGAGCGGGGTCTGCACCTTGTCGACCTCGGTACGGCATGGCGGGACTGGACCGGGCTACCCATGGTGTTCGCCGTCTGGGCGGTACGCCGTGACTACGCCGAGGCGCAGCCTGGCCTGGTGAAGGACGTCCACGAGGGGTTCCTGAGGTCGCGGGAATTCTGCGTCTCGGAGCTGGACACCGTGGCCGCATCGGCGGCGCGTTGGGAGTCGCTGGACGCGGTCACGTTGGCCAACTATTTCCGGGCGTTGGACTTCTCGCTCGGCGACCGGCAGGTGTCGGGGCTACGGGAGTTCGCGCGGCGTGCCGCGGAGGTGGGTGCGGTGCCCCCGTTGCCGTCCGGCGGCCCGGTGTTCGCCGAGGTCTGACCCGTACCTGCCCGGTAAGCCCTGCGCGACGAGCTGTCCATCGTCGAGCCGCCTGAGCGTCCGCAGGGACACCCCGACCTGGCGGATCGTGGCTGCTTGACTCCACTATGGACGCATTGGCCACGCCGGCTCCGCGCCTCCTAACCGGACATGAAGGAAACATCCGTCCTAAGTGTTGACTTCGCCACTTACTTCCGGGAAGGTGATGTCGCACCAGGCAGGCCTGCCGACCACCACACCCCCTTGGTGGGAGGCACCATGCGTAGGAATCGGTTCGTGCCACTTCTCGTGGCTTTCGTGCTGGCCGTCGCCAGCGGCTTCACTCTCTACACGGCTTCACCCGCTGCCGCGGACGGCTGCTTCACCTGGAGCCGCACCCTGAAGCAGGGCCACAGTGGCAACGACGTCAAGCAGTTGCAGATCCGGGTTGCCGGCTGGGTCAGTAGCGGAGAGAACCTCGCCCTCGATGGTGACTTCGGTCCCGCCACGGCCGCCGCCGTGAAGCGGTTCAAGAACGGCTACAACGTAGGCGACCAGAGCAACGGCGTCGCCGGCACCGCCGTGTTCAACAAGCTGTACGCGCTGCAGGACGCGGACTGCACACCAAGGCACTTCGGGTACGGGGAGTTCAACAACAGCTGCGGCGAGAACGACTTCACCGGCGGCAACGTCAGCGCCGACACCGCGAAGCGGAACATCCTCCGTCTGATGTGGCAGCTCGAGGCGCTCCGGCACAAGCTCGGTGACCGGCCGATGGTGATCAGCTCGGGGTTCCGCAGTGTCGCCTGCAACCGGAGTGTCGGCGGCGCCGCCGGCAGCCTGCACACGTACGGAACAGCGGCTGACCTCGGTACGGCCAGCGCCCCTTCGCTGTGCGCGATGTGGCGCGCGGCCCGTGGCGCCGGCTTTGAAGAGATCCTCGGCCCGGGCTACCCGGGACACAACGACCACACCCATGTCGGCAACAAATCCAGTCGGTTCTGGAGCGCTCCCCACTGTTAGCCGGGTCCTGGCGATTTCGTCCGGCTTCAGTGACGGCGCTTACCGGGGAGGCCGCCGGCTTCCCCGTTCCAACTCATCGGGTGGGAGGCACCCATGCGAAGTAAGAAGTTGAACCTGTTAATGGCGATCCTGTTAGCCCTCGCCACCGCGTTCACGGTGAACGTGATCACGGCAACCCCCGCGGCCGCGGATGGTTGTTACACCTGGAGCCGGACACTCAAACGCGGCATGAGTGGCGGCGACGTCACCCAGCTCCAGATCCGGGTCGCCGGCTGGGTGAGTTATGGCGAGAACCTGGCGCTCGACGGCTCGTTCGGTCCGGCCACCGAAAACGCTGTGAAGCGGTTCCAGTCCGGGTACGGACTCGCCGCCGACGGCATCGCCGGTCCGAACACGTTGAACAAGATCTACGCGCTCCAGGACGCCGACTGCACGCCGATCCACTTCGCGTACTCGGAGTTCGACGACAGTTGCGGTGAGAACGACTTCACCGGCGGCAAGGTGTCGGCCGCCACCGCGAAGGAGAACATCCGCCGCATTATGTGGCAGCTGGAGGCGTTGCGGCGCAAGCTCGGCGACCGCCCGATCAACATCTCGTCCGGTTTCCGGAGCATCTCCTGCAACAGCAGCGTAGGCGGCGCTTCGAACAGCAACCACATGTACGGGAATGCGGCTGACGTCGTGGGGTCGCCTTCGCTGTGCACCCTGCACAGCGCGGGGAAGTCGGCCGGTTTCGAGGAGATCCTCGGCCCTGGCTACCCCGGACACAGTGACCATACGCACTTCGGTAACAGGTCGAGCCGGCTCTGGGGAGGCTGCTAGAGCCAGCCAGAAGGGGAGGCCGGTCACCGGCCTCCCCTTCTCGTGTCTGCGATGTCCTATCTGGCGCCGCGTGTAACTGGCGCTGATCGTGATTGACAGGAGTCGAGATGAGAACTCGGTTACTCGCCGGGCTGGCGTCGGTGGTCGCGGCGGTTGCCGTGGTCGCGATGATCCAGACGCCGGCGCAGGCGTACCCGAACGCGTTCTTCCACACCCAGAGCACGGGCAACCGTGGGGTGGACGTACGGACGATCCAGTACCTGTTGCAGGCCCACGGTCAGAACGTCGCCGCCGATGGCGTCTTCGGGTCCGGCACCACCACGGCGGTACGCAATTTCCAGTCCAGCAAGGGCCTCGGGGTTGACGGGATCGTCGGCCCCGCCACCTGGGGAGCTCTCGCCGTGACCGTGCGGCAGGGCTCGACCGGCCCCGCGGTGAGGGCGCTGCAGACCCAGTTGAACGCGAAACGGCGACTCAACCTGGCGGTGGACGGTGTGTTCGGATCGGGGACCCACAGCGCGGTGGTGTCGTTCCAGCAGCACGCCGGGATCGGCGCGGACGGGATCGTCGGCCCCACCACCTGGCGCAACCTGGTCTGGCACTACGACTATCCGAGCCTGTCCGGGATGTGTGACAAGGACCCCGACAGCAACGGCACCGCGAACTGGGGCACTGGCGCGACCATCGGCCAGCTCGAAGCCGCGGTACAAAGTTTCGGTACGGCCGACGGCAAGCTACCGCTCGGTGACGTCAGCTTCGAGCACGGCGGTGACATCCCCGGCCATGCCTCTCACGAGATGGGGATGGACATCGACGTGTGGCCGATCCGTACCGACAGTGCGCAGTGCACGGCGGGGCGGATCACCTGGCAGTCGAGCACGTACGACCGGGCAGCCACCCGCCGGTTGGTGCAGGCGATCCGGAGCAGAGCATCCGGGCACGTCAAGCTGATCTTCTTCAACGACCCGGTGCTGATCAACGAGGGGCTGACCACCCAGTACCCGAACCACGACAACCACCTGCACATCCGCTACTGCGAGAAGGTGCATCCGAGCAGCCTGTACGACTGCTGAGAAGTCCGGACGACCCGCCGCTCGGGCCGGGATCGTCCGGTTCCCGCGGGACACAGCGGCGCCACACCGGGGACTCGCCCGGTGCGGCGCCGCTGGTTTCTGTGTGGTGGCGGCTGTCCGCGGCGCCGGTGTGTCAGTCGAACAGTTGCCGGGCCACGTCACGGCAGACCGCGGCACCGTACGACCGGCCGAGCGGCGCCGGGTAGCGCACCAGTACCGCCAACGACCAGTTCTTCCGTACCCCGAGGCAACTGACGTGCCACTGACCGTCGTCGCGTGGGGTCCAGCCGTTCTTGACGGCGATCTGGGCGGCGACCGTGGGCGGGAACGCCTCCCGGATTCCGAAAGCGTTCGAGCCCGTGATGTTGCGCATTTCGCGGAGCAGCCACGGCGTCCACCTGGGACCGGCAACGGTGCCGTCGGCCAGGCAGTCGCCGAGGGTCGCGGCGTCGTACGCGGTGACCTGGGTGAGGGACCAGGTGCCGGAGTCGGGTCGGGATCCAGTCAGTCCGCAGGTGCTGATCATGCGGAGGATGGTGGTGTCTCCACCGAGCGACCAGTACAGCTGGTCGGCCGCGTCGTTGTCGCTGACCCGGATCGCGCTGCTCATGGTGGACCGCTCCGCCGCCGTCGGCCCGCGGCCGTGCCGCTGAAGCATCGCCAGGTAGTCGGCGACCAGCCACGCCTTGACCATCGACTCGGTACTGGTGGTCGCCGACGTACGGTTCGGCGAGCCTCGTACCTGTCCGGTACGCCGGTCCAGGATCGCCCAGGCCCACCAGCCGCTGACCTCCCGCGTGACGTTTGGCCTGGGCCGCGTGGACCGCTTCGAGGCGCCCTCGGATGACGGCGCCGAACTGGTCGTGTCGGGGTCGCCTGGCGCGGATCGCGGGGCCGCCACCGAGCCACGCGGCCTGGGGCGCGGGGCGGTGGTGCCGGAGTCCTGGCCGGACTCCAGTGGCGCGGGCTGTTCCGCCGTGCGGCTGGGGCGGCTGGTGGGGTCCTCAGGGCGTGGCGGACCGCTGGATGAGGAGCCGGCGACGGTACATCCGGCGACCAGAACCAGTACGAGAAGGAGCAGTCTGACGGGTGTCATGACGGTCGGCTCTCGTGCCCCCCGTGAGTCCTCCGCTACCCCCAGGGTCCCCTGAGGTCGCCGGCTCCGCTACTCGCCGGTAGCCGGATCTGTTATTACACAACCTTGCAGCGATTGCGTACGGCTGTAACACTTGACTGGTGTACGGCAACGACTTCACCCCCGACCAGGCCACCGAGTCCGACCAGGCCGAGCTCGATCAGGGCGTGCCGGAGCAGCCGGGTGCGGCAGGTCTGCTCGCCGAGGTGGCCGACGCCGAGCAGGCGCTGCGAGCCGCCGCGGAACGGCAGCGCGTCGCGGCGGGGGGAACTGAGCTCGCCGACCACTTCGACGCGGTGATCGCCCACGACCAGAAGATCGAGCCGCGGGACTGGATGCCGGAGTCGTACCGGAAGACGCTGATCCGGCAAATCGCCCAGCACGCGCATTCCGAGATCATCGGGATGCAGCCCGAGGGCAACTGGATCAGCCGCGCACCGTCCCTGAAACGCAAGGCGATCCTGCTCGCCAAGGTGCAGGACGAGGCCGGCCACGGGCTCTACCTGTACGCCGCCGCGGAAACCCTCGGGATCTCCCGCGACGAGCTGTACGACCTGCTGCTCACCGGCCGCCAGAAGTACAGCTCGATCTTCAACTACCCCACCCTGACCTGGGCGGACATGGGTGCCATCGGCTGGCTCGTGGACGGCGCCGCGATCGTCAACCAGGTGCCGCTGTGCCGCTGCAGCTATGGCCCGTACGCGAGGGCGATGATCCGGATCTGCAAGGAGGAGTCGTTCCACCAGCGCCAGGGGTACGAGATCCTCCACACCCTCGCCCACGGCACCGGGGCCCAACGCGAGATTGCACAGGACGCCGTCGACCGCTGGTGGTACCCGTCGCTGGCGATGTTCGGCCCCCCGGACGCCGACTCCACCCACTCGGCGCAGTCGATGGCGTGGAACATCAAGCGGTTCACCAATGACGAGTTGCGGCAGAAGTTCGTGGACATGTGCGTACAGCAGGCCTCCGTGCTGGGGTTGACGCTGCCGGACCCGGACCTCCGGCAGGACCCCGACACCGGCAGCTGGCGGTACACCCAGCCGGACTACGACGAGCTGTTCCGGGTGATCAAGGGCGACGGGCCGTGCAACCGGCAGCGGATGGCGCACCGTCGAGGCGCCCAGGTCGACGGTGCCTGGGTACGTGAGGCGGCCGCGGCGTACGCCGCCAAGCGGAAGGCGGCAGCGGCATGACGGACCACGGCTGGCCGCTCTGGGAGGTGTTCGTACGCCCCCGTCGCGGGCTCAACCACAGCCACGTCGGGAGCCTCCACGCCCCCGACGCCGAGCTGGCGCTACGCAATGCCCGCGACCTCTACACCCGGCGCCAGGAAGGTGTGTCGATCTGGGTGGTTCCGGCCTCCGCGATCACCGCGTCCAGCCCGGACGAGAAGGACGCCTTCTTCGACCCGGCGGGCGACAAGGCGTACCGGCACCCGACCTTCTACCACGTGCCTGAAGGGGTCGAGCACCTGTGAACGCCCGGCCCGAAAGCACCGATCCGCACGGCGCTGACCTGGTCGAATACCTGCTCCGGCTCGGCGACGACGCGCTGGTGGCCTCGCAGCGGCTCGCCGAGTGGGTCAGCCGGGCACCCGAGCTGGAAGAAGACATGGCGCTCGCGAACATCGCCCTGGACCAGCTCGGACAGGCCCGGATGCTGCTCAGCTACGCCGGTGAGGTGGAAGGCGGTCCGCCCGGTGCCGAGCGGGAGCCCCGTACCGAGGACGACCTGGCGTACCTGCGTACCGAACGGGAATTTCGTAACTGTCAGCTGGTGGAACTGCCGAACGGGGACTTCGCGGTCAGCATCGGCAAGCTGCTGTTCTTCAGCGCGTACCAGCACGGGCTCTACGTACGATTGGCCGACTCGACCGACGGACGGCTCGCCGGGATCGCCGCCAAGGCGGTGAAGGAGACGGCGTACCACCTCGACCACGCCACGATGTGGACGCTGCGGCTGGGCGATGGCACAGCGGAGTCGCACCGGCGGATGCGGGCCGCGGTG
>JBOGDK010000176.1:0-9299 GCA_050701795.1 Micromonosporaceae bacterium | reverse complement strand
CCGCAGGGCGTCACCGCCGTGGTGTTGCTGGCCGAGTCCCACATGTCCATCCACACCTGGCCAGAGTCCGGGTACGCCGCGGTGGACGTCTTCACCTGTGGCGATCAGATGCGTCCCGAGCGGGCGGTCGAGCAGATCAGGGACCATCTCGGTGCCGCGACGGTGACCGTGCAGACGGTCAGGCGGGGCGACGATGGCTGAGCCGCTGTCCGGGCCGGTGTCTGGGTCCGGGTCGGCGCAGTTCCGGTTCGTGGAGCGCGCCCTGCCGTACGGGCGGACCGGTGTCGAGATCGGGATCGACGTCCGGGACGTGCTCTACGACGAACCCAGCGAGTACGGGCATCTGCAGGTCTTCGACACCGAGTTCTTCGGGCGGATGCTGGTCATCGATGGCATCGTCCAGGTGACCGGATCGGACGAGTTCGTCTATCACGAGATGCTGGCGGCGACCCCGCTGATCCGGCACGGCGGGGCGGAGTCGGTGCTGATCGTCGGGGGCGGCGACGGTGGCGCGCTCAGGCAGGTGCTGCGCAGCCCGACGGTGCGTGCCGCGACCCAGGTGGAGATCGACCGGGCGGTGATCGACGTCAGTGTGACGTACCTGCCCGAGGTCTCCGGTGGCGCGTACCAGGATCCGCGTACCGACCTGGTGCTCGCCGACGGCGCCGGGTACGTGGCCGCTGCCGCGAACCGTTTCGATGTGGTGATCCTGGATCTGACCGATCCGGTACCGGGCGGTCCCGCGGAGCGACTGTTCGAAGAAGCGTTCTTCGACCACTGCGCCGCGGCGCTGCGACCCGGTGGGGTGCTCGCGATGCAGTGCGGCTCGCTGACGTTCCAGCCGGACGAGGTGGCGACGACGTCGCGCCGGCTGTCCTCGGTGTTCCGGTACGTCGAGCTGCACCACGCCGTCGTGCCGTGCTATCAGCTCAGCAGCTTCGGATTCCTGGTCGCGTCGGACCAGCCGCCGCCGGACCGGGAGGCGATCGCGGCGGCGTGTGCGGTGCTGAACGGGCAGAGCCGGTACCTGACCGCGGAGACGTACCGGGCTTCGCAGGTGATTCCGCCGTACCTGAGTCACCTCGCGCCGCCTGCGGAAGACTGACCTACCGCGGCCCGGTGCGGCCGCGGCCCGATCCGCCGGCGGTGCTCAGCTGGTTCGCCCGGGCGGCGTTGTGTCAGGTGGTGGCTCGTTGCCCGGGCCGTCCGGTGCGGTCTCGTGCAGGGCGGAGCCGTCAGCGGGGCCGGGGCCTTGGGCGGGGCCGGGGCCGCCGGTCACGGGGCCGCCGCCGGGCGTAGCGGGGGTCAGGTCGCCGAAGTTGGTGTCAGACGCCGGCTCCGGCAAGGTCACGTCCAACTTAGCCGCGATCCGGGCAATGGACTCCTGGATCCACTCCTGCTCGGCGTGCGTGTACTGGTCGTGGTCCTGGGTGATCCTGATGATGATGTTGCCGATGATCAATGGCGCGATGCCGAAGATCCAGAAGTGCTGGAAGACGATCGCGACGACCCGCCCCGCGGCGGTCTCCGGGGCGATGTCGCCGTACCCGATGGTCAGCGCGGTCACCACGCACCACCAGAGACTGTCCAGGTAGGCGCGGCCCTCGGCAAGTGAGAACAACAACGCCGCCACCAGCAGGCTGGTGATGTAGACGGTGACGATGACGAGCAGGTCGTTCGCGAGCCAGAGGATGGCGCGGTTCAGCGACTTGGCGTCACGGATCTTCATGGTGGCGCTCCGGATCCGATGGTGGACGGGAGCACTGATCGTACGGAGCCGTGGCCAGCTCCGGCGGGTTGCCGCTCAGATGTCGGTGAGTTCGCTCCAGCGTTGCCGTGCGTCCTGCTGCCACGCGGCGTGCTGCTCATCGAAGAGCTGGCGCGCCCGCTGACCCGTCCACCGTGGCGGGAGCAGTTCGCCCGGCAGCAACGGGTCGAGGAACGGGAACCGGCGCCATTCGTGCACCAGGCGCACCTGCGCCAACAGCGTCGGGTCCGCTGGGGCGGGGCGCATCCCGGAGAACGCGTCGAGGAACGCCTCGTAGTGTGCGGTCACCTTGTCGAGATCCCAGGCCCGCTCCACCAGGGTGCGTTCCGAGCCGATTCCGGCGAACGGGCCGGTGAAGGACAACGCGGTCGCGTCCAGGCCCAGATCCTGCATGATCTGCTTGACTTCCGCCTCGCGTTCCGGGTGGGGGGTCACCCACATCCCGGCGCTCGGGTTTCCGAAGCCGGCCCACGCGAGTCGGGTGTGGAGTTGATGCCGGAGCCGGCGTTGGGTCTCCGGGACGCTGGCCATCACGATCAGCCACCGCCCGTCCCAGACCTGGTTGGTGGCGCCGTGTGAGTAGATCCGGTCGCTGCCTTCGGTGAGTAGCCGGCGACCTGGCGGTGTCAGGATCCACCGGACCCGCCGGCCGTCCCGCTGCGAGGTGATCCAGCCGTCGGCGGCGGAACGGGCGATTGCCTGTCGCGCCGACTTCTCCTCCACGCCGAGTCCGCCGAGGACGTGCAGCAGCGTCGACGTCCACACCGGCTGCCCGGAGGGGAGCACGAACTCGCCAAGCAAGGTCAGCAGCAGCGACCGGGCGCTGCCGGCGCTGATGCTGTGTCGCCGGGACAGCACCGGCCGGGCGTCCGGGCCCGCTGCGTGACTGGCCATGGAGCAAATGTAACTGGCGGTACGGGCGCGAACCCGACAACCGGCGCGGTACGGCTCATCCGAGGGGCAGGGAGGCCGCACCGCGGGATGCCGGTGCGGCACCACTCGGCCAATGGTCTACATCAACTTGACGTTGCTGCACATATACGTCGAAGATGAGCCTTGACTGAGCCACAGCCCACCGCCGGGAGGCGTCGGTATGTCCCTCACCGCAGAGGCAGACTCGCGGAGCACGACCGGCCCGCCGGAGGTGTCGTTCGACGCCCATCCGGATTCGTACCGGCACATCCGGCTGGAGTACGACGGCGACCTCGCCCGCATCGTGCTGCGGATCGACGAACACGGCGGGATCGTCCCCGGGTACGACCTGAAGCTCAACTCCTACGACCTCGGGGTCGACATCGAGCTGTACGACGCGGTGCAGCGGTTGAGGTTCGAACACCCCGAGGTGCGGGCGGTGGTGATCACCGGCGGTCTGGAGAAGGTCTTCTGCGCGGGGGCGAACATCCGGATGCTCGCCCAATCCAGCCACCCCTGGAAGGTGAACTTCTGCAAGTTCACCAACGAGACCCGCAACGGCATCGAGGACGCCACCGCCCACTCCGGCCAGACCTACCTCGCCGCCATCAACGGCACCGCCGCCGGCGGCGGATACGAGCTGGCGCTGGCGTGCGAGGAGATCATCCTGATCGACGACGGCTCCTCGGCGGTGTCGCTGCCCGAGGTGCCGCTTCTCGGCGTACTGCCCGGCACCGGAGGACTCACCCGGATCGTCGACAAGCGGGGCGTCCGCAGGGACCTCGCTGACGTGTTCGCCACCCGTAGCGAAGGGGTACGCGGCGCCACCGCCGTGGCATGGAAGCTGGTCGATGAGGCGGCCCCGCGCAGCCGGTTCGACGAGACCGTGCGGAAGCGCGCCGCGGACGCCGCCGCCCGGTCCACCCGTCCCGCTGCCGAGCAGGGCATCCCGCTGCGGCCACTGCGCCGTACCGTCACCACCGACGCCGTCCGCTACCAGCACGTGACCGCCGACCTCGACCGGGCAGCCGGTCTGGCGAGGATCACGGTGCGTGGCCCGCAGGTGCAGCCACCCACCAGCGTGGCGCAGATCCACCAGCTCGGCCCGGACTACTGGCCACTGGCCGTCACCCGGGAGCTCGACGACCTGATCCTGCGGCTGCGCGCCAACGAGCTGGAGCTCGGCACCTGGGTGTTGCGTACCGAAGGCGACATCGAACGGGTCCTCGGCTACGAACACCAGCTCACCGAGCACCGCGACGACTGGCTGGTCAACGAGATCAGGCACTACCTGAAGCGGACGCTGAAACGGCTCGACGTCACCAGCCGGAGCCTGATCGCGCTGATCGAGCCGGGCGGCTGCTTCGCGGGTCCGCTCCTGGAGCTGGCGCTGGCCTGCGACCGGACGTACATGCTCGACGGGTTGGTCGAGGGCGCCGCAGCCGGGGCCGGCGAGCCGGCGCGGATCGTCGTCACCGCCGGCAATCTCGGCGGGTATCCGATGGGAAACGGCCTGTCCCGGCTGGCGTCCCGGTTCTACCGCGACCCCGAGCAGTTGGAGCGGCTGCACGCCGAGACCGGCCGCCCGATCGAGGCGGTCGAGGCCGCCGAACTCGGCCTGGTCACCTTCGCCTTCGACGACATCGACTGGGAGGACGAGATCAGGATCGCCCTGGAGGAGCGGGCCTCGTTGAATCCTGACGCGCTGACCGGAATGGAGGCCAGTCACCGGTTCGCCGGCCCCGAGACCGTCGAGACCAAGATCTTCGCCCGGCTTTCGGCCTGGCAGAACTGGATCTTCCATCGCCCGAACGCGGTCGGCCCGGACGGTGCCCTGCGCCGGTACGGCACCGGCCAGAAGGCCGTCTTCGACCGGCGGCGCGTCTAACTCAGGGGGAGCCTGACCATGACCGGTGGCATCAACTACTCGGACCGGATCCCGAACAACGTCGACCTCGCGGGTGACCGCCGGTTGCAGCGGGCCCTGGAGTCCTGGCAACCCAGGTTCCTGCAGTGGTGGAGCGAGATGGGGCCGACGCTGCCGACCCAGGACGTGTATCTGCGTACCGCCGTGTCGGTGGGGCGGGACGGCTGGGCCAACTTCGGACACGTGGCGTTGCCGGAGTACCGCTGGGGAATTTTCCTCTCCGAACGCGACACAGACCGGCGGATCGGCTTCGGCGAGCACAAGGGCAAACCGGTGTGGCAGCAGGTGCCCGGCGAGTACCGGGCCGACCTGCAGCGGCTGATCGTGATCCAGGGCGACACCGAGCCGGCCTCGGTGGAGCAGCAGAAACAGCTCGGCCTCACCGCCCCCAGCCTGTACGACCTGCGGAACCTGTTCCAGGTCAACGTGGAGGAGGGGCGTCACCTGTGGGCGATGGTCTACCTGCTGCACGCGTACTTCGGGCGTACCGGGCGGGAGGAAGCCGAGGGGCTGCTGCTGCGGAACTCGGGCAGCGAAGACTCGCCCCGGATCCTAGGCGCCTTCAACGAGGAGACCCCCGACTGGTTGTCGTTCTTCATGTTCACGTACTTCACCGACCGGGATGGCAAGTACCAGCTCGGTACGTTGAAGGAGAGCGCGTTCGACCCGCTGTCGCGTACCTGCGAGTTCATGCTCAAGGAGGAGGCCCACCACATGTTCGTGGGCACCACCGGGGTGGACCGGGTGGTGGGGCGCACCGCCGAGATCATGCGGGACCACGACACCGCGGACGTCCGCCCGTACGGCGGGATCCCCCTCGACATCATCCAGAAGTACCTCCACTTCCACTACACCGTCTCGCTGGACCTCTTCGGCGGGGAGACCTCCACCAACGTGGCCAACTACTTCACCAGCGGGCTCAAGGGGCGCTGGCAGGAGGAGCGACGCGACGACGACCACCTGCTGAGGGAGGCGTACGCGGGCGTGCAGCAGATCCAGGACGGCCGGATCGTGGAGTCGGAGACCCCGGCGTTGGTTGCGCTCAACCATGACCTGCGCGACGAGTACATCAAGGACTGCACCAACGGCGTGACCCGCTGGAACCGGATCCTCGCCGACTTCGGCGTCGATCAGCGGTTGGCGCTGCCGCATGTCGGGTTCCACCGCCACGTCGGGGCCTTCAGGGGGCACCACCTCACCCCGGAGGGCCGTCTGGTCAGCGAGTCCGAGTGGCGTGCGGCGGAGAGTTCCTGGTTGCCCACCGACGACGACAAGGCGTACGTGCGCTCCCTGATGCGGCCGGTGTACGAGCCGGGGAAGATAGCGAGCTGGGTCGCCCCGCCCCGGCACGGGATCAACGGCAAGCCGTTCGAGTACGAGTACGTCCACCTGGCGTGACGGCGGCGAACCTAACCGGTAAGACAACGTGAGGAGGCACCGCGGTGCTGGACGGTCACCTGCTGGTCGATGCGCACGTACACGCTCCCAGGCTGCCGACGCTTCGCCCGGGGTGGCTGCGGTGGGCCGAGGAATTCGGGCGCCACCACCCGTGGCAGGACGCCTACGACGCCGACGGCACCCCGGTGCCGGAACGCGTCGACGCCCACTTCGCCGCGGAAGGCGTGGACGCCGCGTTGCTGTTCTGCGAGTACAGCCCGAAGACCACGGGTGAACAGCCGATCGAGGATCTGCTGCCGTTGGTTAAGCACAACCCGCGGCGGTTCCGACCGGTCGGCAACCTCAACCCGCACCTGCACTACCCGGTGCACACGGAGTTGTCCCGGCAGCTGGAGCTGGGAGCGGTCGCGTTGAAGCTGCACCCGGTGCACGGCGGGTTCAGCCCCTCAGATCCGGCGCTGTACCCGGCGTACCAGCTGTGCCGGGACGCCGGGATCCCGGTGATCGTGCACTGCGGCACCAGCAGTTTCCCCGGCTCCAGCAACAAGTACGCGGACCCGGTGCTGCTCGACGACATGCTCCGTGACTTCCCTGACGTGAACGTCGTCCTGGCACATGGCGGCCGCGGCTGGTGGTACGACGCGGCGGCTTTCCTGGCGATGACCAGGGAAAACGTCTGGATTGAGCTGTCTGGCCTGCCACCTCGGAAGCTTCCCGAGTACTATGCTAGGTTCGACCTTGCCCGGCTGGCGCGCCGCTTCATCTTCGGTACGGACTGGCCGGGGATTCCGGGGGTGGCCCGCAACGCCCGTGCGATCGCCGGGCTCGGGCTGGACTCCGAGACGGTCTCGCTGGTGTACGGGGGCAACGCGCTGCGGGTCTATCCCGCGTTGCGCGACCTGGCGCCGTAGCGGTGCCTGATGGACCTTGGCCGTGAGATTTCTTACCCGGCGGCGGGTGGCGCCACCGTCTCGGCCCACTCGTCGCGTTCCGTACGGCGGTCCCGGTTCTGCCCTCACCGGCCCGAACGTCCGGCCCGGCCCCGGCTCCGGTGTGGACACCTTGCCCTTGGTTGCACTCAGTTTGTGCCCGATTATTGGGAGTGGTTGTCAGGCGGCTGGCCGATAGCTCACTCTGATGGGGAAAGATGGCTGCGGTTGTGGCGACGTACGGAGCCTTGGTCTGAGGAGGGACATGCAAAAGCTAGCCGTATGGGGCGGCATCGGGTTCGTGATCTTCTTCATCGTGCAACGACCGGGCGCCGCAGGCGACGGAGTACGTGCCGTCACCAGCCTGGTGATGAGCATCGCGAATGGATTCGCCGACTTCACATCTGGATTGATTCCCTGAGGGTGGTACGAGGGTCCCGGCTCGACGAATTGGTCGCTCGAGGGTGCGGCGGTACCGGTCGAGGGCTGGGACTTCTCCTGGTCGGTACTCAGCAGATCTTGTAGCTTCCGCTGGAACCCCACTCACAGGTGTCCTTCAGGCTGCCGCCCGGCATCCGTAGGTAAGCCTTGTCGCCGGTGTTGTTCCACACGTACCAGCTTCGGTTCCAGTACCGGTGGGAGGTTGTGTTGGTGCCCTTTCCGGTGTGGATGGTGACGTACCTGCCGGCGCCCAGTGTGTACGTGCCGAACTTGTACACGTGGTTGGCGCGGTCGCGGATCGTCCAGCCGGTGAGGACCGCCGCCCCGCTGGTGACGTTCTTCAGCGTGATGTACTCGGCGTTCAGGCTGGTGTTGGAGCCGGTGTTCTCGCCAGTGTCCAGTGCAACACCGCTGCCTCGTCACTGACAGAGCTGTCTTGGCGGACCATGACACCGTGGGACGGATGACGGACCGCCCGACCAGTCACCGAGCATGGACATAGGGGCGAGTTCTGCTGGTACGGCCGACTGAAGATCGGCAGGTTACTGCTCAGCCGCGTGGCTCACTGGTGACCGGTGTGATGAGTCGTTCGATTTCCTCTGCGGTGCCGGTGGGGAACAGCGCCCCCTGGCCGGTCGGGCACCCCATCGTCTGGAGCTGTTCCAGCCGCGCCGTGGTGTCGACCCCCTCAGCGGTGACCTGCAGGCCCAGCCGGCGCCCCAGGTCGATGACACTCCCGACCAACTCGGTGTCGACCCGGCTCTGGGTGCCGGACGGGTCGAGCGCGGCGGTGAAGGTACCGGCGAGTTTCAGCGCGCGTACCGGGAGGTCCCGCAGCGAGTTGAGGTTCGCGGTGCCGGTGCCGAACTCGTCCACGGCGAGGCGTACCCCGGTCGCTGCCAGCGCTTCCAGGTTGTGGCACAGCACTGGTTCGGTGACAGCGGTGGCGGCGCCGTTGAGCTCCAGTTGCAGTCGGTCGGCGGGGAGCCCGGTGGCGGACAACGCCGCCTGCACGTCCTCGACGATCCGCGCCTCGCGGGCCTGCCCGGCCGTCAGGTCGAGGCTGAGGAAAGGGGGACGCTCCGGCCTGATCCGGGTCCAGCGGGCGGCTTCGCGGCATGCCTCACCCAGCGCCCAGCAGCCGACCTGGTCGATCAGCCCGGTCTCCTCGGCCAGGTGGAGGAACTGTTCGGGCATCAGCACGCCGAATTCCGGATGGTCCCACCGGATCAGCGCCTCGGCGCCCACCGGCGAACCATCGACCAGTTCGACGATCGGCTGATACCAGATGCTCAATTCGCCTGAGGAGAGTGCGGCCGGCATCGTGGCGGCCAGGGTGTGCCGTGCGGTCTGCTGTCCATCCAGGTCGGCGTCGTAGACCGCCCACCGGTTCTTTCCGCTGATCTTCGCCTGGTAGAGGGTGATGTCGGCGGCTTTCATCAGGTCAGCCGGGTCGGTCTCGTCGAGCGCGCGCTCCACCACACCGACGCTCGCGGTGGCCCTGAGCTTGTGACCGTTGATCAGGACCGGTTGGTTCACCGCGTCGAGTATCGAGCGTGCGACGGCGATCGCATCGTCGGTGTGCTGGCAGTCGTCGACCAGGATCACGAACTCGTCCCCGCCCATGCGTGCCACCAGGTGGCCCACCGGCACCAGACGCTCATGCAGCCGGTTGGCGAGCCGGATCAGGAGCTCGTCGCCGACATCATGGCCGAGGCTGTCGTTGACCGCCTTGAACCCGTCCAGGTCCAGGTAGCACAGTCCGATCCGGCCACCGGCGTCGCCGCCGTCGAATCTTTCCTGCAGCCGGTCGAGGAACATCATCCGGTTCGGGAGCTGGGTCAGCGGGTCATGCAGTGCCTGGCGGCGCAGTCGTTGGTACAGCCGGTGCCGTTCGGTGACGTCATGCATCATGATCACGACG
>JBOGDK010000175.1:0-9315 GCA_050701795.1 Micromonosporaceae bacterium | reverse complement strand
AACCACCGCCGCCACCACCGGGAGCACCACCGCCGCCGCCGCGGCCACCGCCGCCGCCACCACCGGGAGCACCACCGCCGCCCCCGCGGTAACCGCCACCGCCGCCGCCGCCACCGGGGCCACCGCCACCGGGGCGACCAGCGCCGCCAGGACGGCCACCACCGGCCCGGTCACCGCCACCGGGTCGTCCCGGACCGCCACCCGGTCGACCGGGACGCTGATTGGGCATCTGGCCAGGGCTCGGCCTGGGCGGCATCTGGGAGGGGTTGGGCCGCGGCGGCATACCGGAAGGGCTGGGTCGCGATCCCGCCGCCGGGGGCGCACCACGACCTCCGGAGACGCCGAACGGGTTGTTTCCCGGCCGCGCTGTCGGACGTGGTGCGGCCGGACGAGGCCCCGGCCGCGGTGGTACCGCAGCCGGTCGGGGCGCGGGCTGCGCCGGAGCTGGCGACACGGTCCCGCCCTCCGGCGGCTCCACGACGCGCTGTTGACGCTGCTGCTGGGCGGCCTTGACCGCGGCCTCCTGTTCCTTCTTCAACCGCGCTGCCCTGGCCTCCGCCGCCGCGACCTCGATGTCGTGCGCGCTGGCGGGGGTGGCGGTCGCTTTGGCGACCTGGGCCGGGGTCGGCGCGGCCGGTGTGGGGGCCTTCTTCGCCGCCTTCTTGGCGGGCGGGGCCTTGGCCGGAGTCGGCCCCGATGGGGCCGGAGTCCTGGGCTGTGCGGCCTGCTGGCCGGACGATGCGAACACCTCACGGAGCCGGCGGGCGACCGGCGCCTCCACGGTGCTTGATGCTGACTTCACGAACTCACCGAGCTCACTCAGCTTGGTGAGTACGACCTTGCTCGATACACCGAGCTCCTTCGCGAGCTCATGTACGCGGGCCTTGCCTGCCACTGCACTCCTCATCCCGAGGCCGGCGGCAGCCCGCACGACCTCACTAGTCCACTTGAAGCCTGCTCATCGCAGCGACTTCATCGTGCGCTCATGTTGGTCGACCTACCTTGCTGTCTCGGGTGGTGCCGAACCGGCGCCACCTGTCTGAGTGCCAACCACCGTGGACCGCGCGTCGACGTGATCTCGCAGTGACCCGGTGTCGATGACACCTGGCACCCGGAGGGCCCGCCCGAAAGCTCGGCGGCGCTCCGCTTTCGCGAGACAAGCCGGGTCAGGATGCACATGCGCTCCCCGGCCCGGCCGTCGGCGGGTGGGGTCGGGTACGAGCCGGAAACCGGAACCGTGCTCGACCGCCACAACACGCAGCAACTCGGAGGCTGGCGCGCGATTCCGGCAACCCACACAGGTGCGGACCGGATACGCACGACGTACCACTGAAGAAGTCTACCCCTACGCCCCGGCGCTTGCCGCGTCAGCCTCACCTGGCACCTGAGCCCCGCCACTGCCAGCGGCGAGCTCGGTGTCGGGACGGATGTCGATCCGCCAACCGGTCAAGCGGGCCGCGAGCCGGGCATTCTGCCCTTCCCGCCCGATCGCCAACGACAACTGGAAATCCGGGACGGTTACTCGCGCGGTCCTCGCCACCGGGTCGATCACCTCGATCCGGAGCGCTTTGGCAGGCGAGAGCGCGTTCCCCACGAACGTCGCCGGGTCCTCGGACCAGTCGATGATGTCGATCTTCTCGCCGTGCAGCTCACTCATCACCGAGCGCACCCGGGTCCCCATCGGCCCGATGCAGGCGCCCTTCGGATTCACCCCCGGTACGTGGGAACGCACCGCGATCTTCGTACGGTGACCAGCCTCACGTGCGATCGCCGAGATCTCCACCGTGCCGTCCGCGATCTCCGGCACCTCCAACGAGAACAGCCGCTTCACCAGGTTCGGGTGAGAACGCGACAGGGTGATCTGGGGCCCCCGGAAGCCCTTCACCACGTGCACCACGACGCACTTGATCCGCTGGCCGTGGTCGTACAGCTCGCCGGGGACCTGCTCGGCGGCCGGCAGCAGCGCCTCCACCTTCCCCAGGTCGACCACCACGATGCCCTTTTCCGCTCGGGCCTCGTGCGCCTGGATCACGCCGGTGACGATGTCGCCTTCCTTGCCGACGTACTCGCCGTAGTTCACCTCGTCGGTGGCTTCCCGCAGCCGTTGCAGGATCACCTGCTTGGCGGTCATCGCGGCGATCCGGCCGAAGTCGTGCGGGGTGTCGTCCCATTCCCGCGCCATGTGGCCCTCGGAGTCCAGCTCCTGGGCGTACACCTCGGCGATCCCGGTCTTGCGGTCGATCACCACCCGGGCATGCGGATGGGCACCCTCGGTGTGCCGGTATGCGGTCAGCAGAGCGGTCTCGATGGCACCGAGAATCGTCTCGTAGGGGATGTCCCGCTCACGTTCCAGCGCACGCAGAGCGGCGAGGTCGATGTTCATGCCCCCTCCTTCCCCTCGTCGTCGCGCTCACTGCCATCCTCGCTCGGCTGGCGCCCGGATGCCCGGCCGAATTCGATCTGCACCTTCCCGGGCCCCAACTCCGGGTACGGGAACCGGTCAACGTCACCGTCGAGGTCCAGCCGTACACCGTCGTCGTCAGCGGCCAGGATTCTCCCGGTACGGGTGGCTTCGCCGATCCGTACCTTCACCAGTCGACCGCGGTTGCGCCTCCAGTGCCGGGGCTCGGTCAACGGCCGGTCGATCCCGGGCGAACTCACCTCCAGGGTGTAGCCGCCGCTGAGCAGCGGCCCGTCCGACTGCTCGGCGGCGTCCAGCGCGGCCGAGATCTCTCGCGAGATGTCAGCGATCGCGTCGGAGCTCACACCCTCGTCGCCGTCGACGACGATACGGACCACACTGCGGCTGCCGGCTCGGGAGATGACCAGCTTCTCCAGGTCGTACGAGGCGTCCGCCACGACGGGCGCCACCGCGGCACGGAGGCGCTCCCGCTCCCGGGGATTCCCGGAGCCGCTCGCTGGTCGGTCCGTACCGGACGAGGGCCGCCCGCTGCGGGAAGCCGCGCCGGCTCGGCCTGACCTCGCCATACCGCTACCTCCCGTCACGACACACGCCCGTACGACCGCCGTGCTCGGCGGTTGCGGTGAGCCTAACCCGCCGCTGTCGGAGCGCACCGGCGGCACGCGCCATCCGCCGAAGTGAAAGACTGCCCAGGATCAACAACCGGCGTCGCCGGGCGGTTAGGGTGTGTCGCGGTCGACCAGGTTTCGCTGCGGGAGAATTGCATGGACAGACGCGCCACGTTGGCGGGGATGCTCGGTGGTGCCGTGGTCGCCGGGTTCGGGGCCACCGGTTGCGACCTGCTCAGCCCCGAGCCACCCCCGCCACATCCGTTGGCGAGCACACTGCGGCGCAGTCGTGCCCTGGTCGCGGAGTACCAGGCGGCGATCAGCGCACACCCTGGGCTGGCCAGACAACTCACCCCGTTGCGCGACAACCATCGCGCACACGTCACCCAGTTGGCGAAGCTGATCGGCCCCACCGCCTCCAGCTCGCCCTCCACCTCGCCGGGCGGCAGCGCTCCCCCGGACGAGGCCGCGACCCTCACCGGGCTACGGGACGCGGAGTCCGACGCCGAAGCCGACGCGGTCCGGACCTGCCTGCGCGTCAAAGCGGAGTACGCCGGGTTGCTCGGCTCCATCGCGGCCTGCCGCGCGACCCACCGGGAGGCGCTGGCGTGACTGGATTGGCGTGGCACGGAAGGGGCACTCATGAGTGGCCTGGCTGACGCACTGCGCGCGGAGCACGCCGCGGTCTTCGGGTACGGCGTCGTGGGCGCCCGACTCACGGGCGCCTCGGCCAGTGCCGCGAAACGAGCGGAAGCGGCGCACCGTAAGCGCCGTGACGTACTGCTGGAGCGCCTGACCGCCGGGAAGAAGAAGGTCCCGGCGGCGGAGCCCGGGTACCCGCTGCCGTTCAAGGTGTCGGATGCCGGCAGCGCGGTGAAGTTGGCGATCCACCTCGAGGAGCGCACCGCCGGGGTGTGGCGGGCCACGATCAGCGCCACGAAGGGCGATGACCGCGAGTTCGGGGTGGAGGCGCTGATCGACTGCGCGATCCGGGCGAGCCGGTGGCGTACCGCGGCCAAGGCCGCCCCGACGGTGGCGTTCCCCGGCATAGATCACTGAGGCTTTCAAGCCCACGCCGCTGCTTGTCATGCCCGACGTCCACGGGTGCCGCGGGAGTACACCCGGATGAAGGCGTCGAGCGCCGCCGACGATCTCGGATGGCTGCTCCACCAACGTCCAAGATCCACCCAGATGGGTCAGGCGGGGGTCAGGGCGCTGGGGCATGGCCACTCTTCATCGGCGGCGAAGTGGTCGTGCCATCGGGCGACGGATCCAAATCCGCCCCCGGACGACAGCGCCACTGTGACGTCAGCGGCGGCGCCACGGGTGTACGACACGATGTCCGCCCGCCCGTCACCGTTGACGTCGGCCACCCCCGGTACGTCGGTGCGAGCGGCGAAGGTGTCGTGCCACCGGGTCCCGGCGCCGAACCCCGAGCCACTCGAGGTGGCGACGTACACGTCCGCCGCGGAGCCCCGGGTGAAGGTCACGATGTCGTCCCGGCCGTCGCCGTTGGCGTCCCCGACGGAGGGCAGTTCGGTACCGACGGCGAAATTGTCGTGCCACCGTACGCCGTCACCGAAGAACCGGGTGCCGGTCGACAGGGCCACGTACACGTCCGCCGCGGAGCCCCGGGTGAAGGTCACGATGTCGTCCCGGCCGTCGCCGTCGAAGTCCCCCACCGCTGGTAGTTCGGTACCGAGCGCGAAGTGGTCGTGCCACCGTACGCCGTCGCCCGCGAACCCGGAGCCGGTGGAGAGGGCCACGTACACGTCCGCGGCCGAGCCCCGGGTGAAGGTTGCGATGTCGTCCCGGCCGTCGCCGTTGAAGTCCCCGACGGCGGGGATCTCGGTGCCCGTGGCGAAGTGGTCGTGCCACCGGGTCCCGGCGCCGAAGCCGGAACCTGTGGACAGCGCCACGTACACGTCGGCGGGCTCGCCCCTGGTGAAGGTGACGATGTCGGTGCGCCCGTCGCCGTCGAAGTCCCCGGTGAGCGGGATCTCCTCACCCGCCGCGAAGTAGTCGTGCCACCGTACGCCGTCGCCGGTGAACCCCGACCCGGTGGACAGCGCCGCGAACACGTCCGCGTTCGTTCCCCTCGTGAACGTCAGTATGTCGTCGCGGGCGTCGTCGTTGAGGTCGCTGACGTTCGGCACTCCGGTGGTGCCGGAGGCCACCGGGGACGCGGGGCCGGCGTTGCCGGCCGGGTCCACCGGCACCACCCGGTAGTAGCGGGTCTGCCGGGCCCCGAGCGGCCCGTGGGTGTACGACGGCACCGGCGTGGTGCCAAGCAACGTACCGCCGCCGATCGGTACCGACGACGACGTGGACCCGTACACCCGGTAGCTGGCGACATCGTCGCGCGGTTCCACCCAGCGCAACCGCAACGCGTGGTCCCGGCCGCCGGTGACCGCGAGACCGGTCACCGCCGACGGCGCGGCGCTGTCGCCGGACGGCGGCACCAGGCTGTCCGCCCGGTACGTCGCCGCGGTCCACGCCGGCGCCCCCGAGGTGGGCCGCAGCGTCACCGTGACCGAGGATTTCCCGGCGGTGGCCGAGGCGGGCAACGGGTAGCCGTCGGTGAGCCAGCGTTGCCGCGGGTTGCCCAGCGGTTGCAGCCAGGTCCCGGCGGCGGCGCCGTCGACAAGGACCGCTGCCGACTGGGCACCCGCGGCCTGGTCGGAGACCCGCCGTAGCAGCACACCCTGGTTGTTCCCGGCGACGGCGACCCGGAACGAGACCTGGCCGGACGTGGCGCGTACCGCGTCGGAGACCGTGATGTCGTCCCGGTCGCCTTCGAACGCGCTGGTCAGCTCGCGCTGGGGGGCCGACCCGTCGCTGTACGCGTGTCCAGCGCGACTGCCCGGGTCCCCGACGTCGATCGAGTCGGTACGGCGTACCCCGAAACCGGCCTGCGAGTAGAGGAACGCGGTGGAGCCGTACGTGGCGTCGTCGAGGTTCTGCGGTCCGTGCTCGATGCCGAACCGGAGCTGGTTGCCGTACCCGATGGCGTCGCCGAGCATCAGCCGGTAGTTGGCGTCGCACTCGTACTGGCAGCCGCCGGTACCCAGCTCGTGCGTGGTGTTGCCGTTCATCGGCGCGTTGAAGGTGCCCCGGTTGAAGTACCAGCCGCCCTCGTAGAAATCCTCGTTGCCGGTGCCGTGAAGCTGTGGGGTCTCGGCGCCGTCGACGTACACCCGCTCGTCGCCTTCCAGGTAGTTGCGGGTGTTCCCGCCGGTGATCAGGCCCTCCATGGTGTGGGCGACACCGACGAACTTCCCGCGCCCGGCGACGTCGGCGATCAGCCAGTCCTGGTGTGGCGTCACCCGGTCGCGGTCCGACTGCGTGGTGAAGTGGCCGAAGTCGGCGTCCGTCCACTGTGGCCCGGGTGCCGAAGTGATCTCACCGACGATCCCGGACAGGGTCTGTCCGGTGCCGTTGTAGAGGCTCACCGTGGCGTTCGACCGGTACGGCATCGGCCACCACGTGGTGTACCAGCCGCCCCCGTTGGGGTCCATCGCGAACAGCAGGCTGCGTACGGTCGTCTCACCGAGTCCGGCGCCGAAGAACTCACCCACCGGAGAGTCCACGGTGGTACGCCCGTCGAAGCTGATCCGCAGCCGCAGCGACCGCAGGGTGCCGTCGGTGTCGAGCGCGTCCGGGATCCGCAGCCGGAGCTGGCTGATCGCCGCCGGCCCGGACAGCGTCGCCAGGGTCGCGCTCTGCCCGGGGCCAGGCGACACGGTGGCGGTACGGGTGCTCGCTCCCGACGCGGGTGGCTTCGGATCCCGGGTGCCGGCCGCGCGCAGCGTGTCGATCACGTCCTGCCCCCGGTCGGCGGGGTCGAACGTGGCGACGCCGTCAGCGTCCGGGAAGTGCCGGTACGTGACGTGATAGAAGAGCGGATTGTTCGTCACGGTGATCCGCATCGAGTCCCGGTACGGCATCGGCACCTTGATGTAGACCCCGCCCGAGGACTGGTCGGCGTTGGCGACCAGGGGCCACACGAACGGCGCTCCGAGTCCGCCGTTGACCACGTCCTGCAGGGAGCGGGAGACCACGGTGCGCCCGTCCAGCTCGATGGTGATCTGACCGGTGGCGGAGACGTTGCCGCCGTCCCGGGTGAACCAGATGCTGCCGACCTCGCCAGGCCCCCGGTCCTCAGCGAGGACACAGCCGTTGCTCTGCCGCAGACAGGAGTACGCACCGGAGAAGCCGTCGTGGTCGTTGCTACCGTCCCGGCCGAAGCTGGAGAACTGCCGGGTCGCCACCCCGGTGCCGAGCAGCGGGAGCCGGTCCAGGCGGCGGTAGGTCTCCCAGCCGACCGGTCCTTTGTCGACGGCCGCGGCGCTCGGGCCGGCATCGGGCGCGGCCATCGTCAAGCCCGCTCCCGGCACCGCGCCGACCAGCGCGAACAGAACAACCATCACAGTGGTACGTGCCAGTCGCGCCATCGCCGCTCAGCTCCTTCAGGAAGGACGACAGACCCTCCCACGGGGGCGATATGCCCGGGAAATCGATTGCGCGCACAGTATTGACGGCACTGTCCGGTGTCAATGGACAACGGCGCGTCGCCCCACGCCCACGCCCACGCCCACGCCAAGATCCACGCACGTTTCCGGAAACAAGCTGCTTCGAGTCGAGCGGAAACCACTGGTAATCGGTTACTAGCGTTGATTTTGGCGGGCGTTGATCTTGGGGCGGGGGGTCAGGCGGCGGGTGGGGGGTCAGGCAGGGGGTGGGGTGGCGTCGCGCCAGGTGTCGATCACGGTCGGCAACTCCGACAGTCGCGTGACCACCGCGTCCGGCTCGCCGTCGGTGTGACCGCGCTGGGACTCGGGAATGACGCTGTGCGGCACCAGCACCGCCCGCATTCCGGCCTGCTTGGCGCCGTGGATGTCTTCGAACGGGCGGTCCCCCACGAACACACAGCGACCCGGCTCGTCGGCCGCCACGGCGTCCATCGCCGCCCGGAATGCCTCCGGATGCGGCTTCGTCCACGGAATCTCACTGCTGTAGACCGCCCCGTCGAGCAGCTCCAGTACGCCGTCCCGGGCGAAGATCTCCTCGTGCCACTGCCGCGGCCACACCGTGTTGGACAGCACACCCACCTTGATCCCGCGGGTACGCAGGTCGCCCAGCAACTCAGGGACGTCCGGATCGAGTGCCGTCGCGGGCTCCCAGAACTCGCGGTACGCCGTCAGCCGGGACTCGTCCAGGATCAGCCCCGCGACGGTGAACAGCTCCTCGATCGTCGCACTGCGGTGCTCATCGCGTGCCCGCGCCCAGATCAGGTCACCGGCCGCCCGCAACGCCTGGCTGATGTCGCCGTCGTACGGGGGCTTCACCGCCTCGGCGAGCGCCAGGGTCTCCGCGTCGAAGTCCATCGTCTTCCACGGCGTCAGAGTGCCGCCCCAGTCGAAGATCACCGCGTCGACGGGCATGAAATCCCTCCCTGCACCTGTGTGAGTCGCCAGACCACCGTACGTGGATCCGCCGAGGGGTTGGCGCGAACTGCCCGCCGTACCGGAGAATGTGCCCGTGCCCAGCACCTCACTCCCCAGCACTCCCCCGTGGCAGGTCGCCGAGGAGGTCGCCGACGCCGTACAACGGAAGTGGTCGGCTGACGTCGCCGCGATCGGCCTGCACGGGACCCTTGCGCACGGCGAGGACACCGGATCGGTGGACATGGTGGTGGTGACGTACCGGGAAGGCGCCGGGCCACGTCCCGCCACCCGCCAGATCGACGGCGTGATCGTCGATCTTGGCGTGATCGGCGGCGACCGGTACCTGCGTCACGCCCGTACCCTCTCGACGTCCTGGCCGTTGGCAGCCGACCAGTACCTGACCACGAAGCCGTTGTTCGACCCGGACGGCTGGCACGACCGGCTACGTGACACCCACCTGGCCAGGCTCGCCGAAGCCACCGGCAGGGAGTTCGCCGCGCTCGCCCGAGAGGCGTGGTGCCACGCCAGCTCCCTACATGCCAAGGCACGCCGGCTCGCCGAGTGGTACGACACCGACGGAGCCGTCCTGGTGCTGGGCGAGGCTCGGGTGGCGACCGCCGTGGTCGACGGGCTGCTCAGCCGTACCTACTTCCGGGACAGCGTGGACGCGGTGCACCGTACCGGCCTGGATCACATGCACGTCGAGGAGCTGGGGGACAAGCTCGCCGCGCTGGCAGAGGATCTGACCCGGCGCGGCCGCCCGGCCGGCGGAGACGTCACCGAACTGCTCAGCTGACCTCGGCGGCGGCAGACCCCGGGGGCGCCCCGGGTTCAGATC
>JBOGDK010000174.1:0-9384 GCA_050701795.1 Micromonosporaceae bacterium | reverse complement strand
ACGCCCGATGCCGCCACCGCCGTCACCTCTGACGCCGTCACCTCCGCGGCGGTCACCGACACGGCGCAGACCTTGAACTCGGGCATCCGGGATGTCGGGTCGAGCGCCGGGTTGGTGAGCCGGTTCGGCCCGTCCCAGTGGAACGGCAGGAACACCGTGTCGGGCCGGATGTCGCCGGTCACCCGGGCTGGCGCGGTGGTCGATCCCCGCCGGCTGGTCACCGCGACCGGGTCGCCGTCGGTTACTCCGATCCGGGCGGCGAGATCCGGGTGCAGCTCGACGTAGCAGTCAGGCACCGCCGCGGTCAGCTGTGGGACCCGGCGGGTCTGGGCACCGCTCTGGTAGTGGGCGAGCACCCGCCCGGTGGTCAGGTAGATCGGGAATTCCGGGTCGGTGTCCTCAGCGACCGCCCGGAACTCCACCGGTACGAACCTGGCCCGCCCGTCCGGGGTCGCGAACCGCTCGGTGAACAGCCGCGGCGTACCGGGGTGGTCGGCGGCGGGGCACGGCCAGAACACCCCGTCCTCGGCGTCGATCCGGTGGTACGTGATCCCCGCGTAGTCCGCCGGTCCCCCCGCCGACGCCCTCCCCAGTTCGCCGAACACCGTCTCCGGGTCCACCGGAAATCGCGGGCCGTGGCCGAGCCGGGTGGCGAGCTGGTGCAGGATCCACAGGTCGCTGTGAACGCCGGGCGGTGGCGGGACCGCGGCGCGGCGCCGGATCACCCGGCCCTCCAGGTTGGTCATGGTGCCGTCCTCTTCGGCCCACTGGGTGCTCGGCAACACCACGTCGGCCAGCACGGCGGTCTCGGAGAGTACGAAGTCGCTCACCACCAGCAGGTCGAGGTCGCGCAGCCGGTCCGCGACGTGGGCCGACCGGGGCGCCGAGACCACCGGGTTCGAGGCGAACAGCAGCATCGCGCGAGGGCCAGCCGCGGTGCCGAGGGAGTCGAGCAGCTCGTAGGCGCTGGGGCCGGGCGGCGGCAGGTCGTCCGGGGTGACGCCCCAGACCGCGGCGACGTGCTGCCGCGCCGCCGGGTCGTCCAGCCTGCGGTATCCGGGTAGCTGGTCGGCCTTCTGCCCGTGCTCCCGTCCGCCCTGGCCGTTGCCCTGGCCGGTGATCGTGCCGTACCCGCTGCCGGGGCGGCCGGGCAGCCCGAGGGCGAGCGCCAGGTTGCAGAACGCGGTCGCGGTGTCGGTGCCCTTGCTGTGCTGCTCGGCGCCGCGTGCGGTCAGGATCATCGCCCGGTTGGCGGCGGCCAGGCGTACCACGGTGCGTCGCTGGTCGGCCACGGGGACGCCGGTGATCCGTTCCACCCGCTCCGGCCAGTACCCCATCGCGGTCGCCTTCACCTCGGCGTACCCGCTGGTACGGGCGTCGATGTAGGCGGCGTCGGCGTACCCGTCGACGATCGCGATGTGCAGCAGGCCGAGTGCCAGCGCGAGGTCGGTGCCGGGGGTGACCGGCAGGTGCAGCGACGCCTGCGCCACCGTGGGGGTACGCCGTGGATCCGCGACCATCAGCGTCTCCGGCCGGAAGTACCGCATGATCGGCGGCATCGTCTCGGCGAGGTTGCCCCCGGCGAGCAGCACCGCGTCCGCCGCCGCGATGTCGGACACCGGGAACGGCAGCCCCCGGTCGATCCCGAACGCCCGGATCCCCGCCGCCGCCGCGGACGACATGCAGAACCGGCCGTTGTAGTCGATGTTCGGGGTACGCAGCGCCACCCGGGCGAACTTCCCCAGCGCGTACGCCTTTTCGTTGGTGAGCCCGCCGCCCCCGAAGACGGCGACCGCGCCAGCGTCGTGGTCGGCCTGGATCCGCTTGATCCGGGCTGCCACCAGGTCCAGGGCGGTGTCCCAGTGGGCAGGTTCCAAGGCGCCGTCCCGGCGGACCAGCGGCGTGGTCAGCCGCTCAGGCGAGGTCAGCAGCTCCGCGGCGGTCCAACCCTTCTGGCAGAGCCCGCCCTGGTTCACCGGGAAATCCCGGGGTGTGACGTCGAGTCGGACGCTGGTGCCGGCGCCCGTCCCGTTCTCCAGCGCCATGCCGCACTGCAGCGCGCAGTACGGGCAGTGGGTATCGACCCCAGGTGCCTGCGGATCGGCCTTCGGCCGCGGGACCTGTGCGGATGCTGCCTCGGACATAGGACGACAGTGGCGGGTGGCGGTTTCGCCGCGATACCCGAGAAGTTTCGGCGCTGCTACGAAGCCTTCACCATCGACCTGCGGCGCCCGGACTGGTCGACCCGGCGTCGGGTGCCGCCACATCACTCACACCGCGGCGTGCGCCAGGCTCGGCGACTGGGCCACCAGGAAGCGGGCCCGCAGGTAGTACCACCAGGTCACGCCGACCATCACCGCGTACGTGCCCAGAAAGACGTACAGGGCGGTGGCGATGGAGCCGGTGGCGGCGATCGACATTCCGAAGCCGCGGGGGATCAGGAAACCGCCGAACGCGCCGAACGCGGCGGCGAACCCGATCACCGCGGCCGCCTCCCGCCGCCCGAGCACCAGCGCCTTCTCCTTGGCCTCGCTGGCCTCGGTGTCCTCGGTCAACAACCGGGCCCGCAGCGCCTCGGCCCGGAAGATCGCCGGGATCATCCGGTACGTGGACCCGTTCCCGATGCCGGTGGTGACGAACAACGCCAGGAACGAGGCCAGGAAGAACCAGAAGCTCCGGGCGTCCAGCGCGACCAGCACCCCGACCACACCGGCGGCCATCAACCCGAAATTCCACGTGGTGATCCTGGCGCCGCCCACCCGGTCGGACAGCCAGCCGCCGAACGGCCGGGACACCGAGCCCACCAGCGGCCCCAGGAACGCCAGGTACACCGCCGGCATCGCGGGGAACTGGGACGTGATCAGTAGCGGGAACGCGGCCGAGTACCCGATGAACGAGCCGAACGTACCGATGTAGAGGAACGACATCACCCAGGTGTGCTTGTTCCGCAGCACCGTCAGCTGCTCTGACAGCTTCGCCCTCGCCGCCGTCAGGTTGTCCATGAACAGCCAGGCGCACGCGGTGGCGGCCACCACCGGGACCAGCCACAGCATCGGCGCGTTCTGCAGATACAGCCCGGGTGCCTGTGCCGCGCCGATCAGCCCGACACCGATCACCAGCGGCACCAGCAACTGCACCACCGCGACCCCGATGTTGCCGCCGGCCGCGTTCAGGCCCAGCGCCGTGCCCTTGTACCGCTCCGGGTAGAAGTACGAGATGTTCGCCATGCTGGAGGCGAAGTTGCCGCCGCCGAAGCCGGCCGTGGCCGCAGCCGCCAGGAACATCCAGTACGGCGTCCCGGGATCGCTGACGCACCAGACCATCAGTGCGAGCGGGATCAGAAGCAGCGCCGCGGAGACCGTGGTCCAGTTCCGGCCCCCGAACCGCGCCACCGCGGTGGTGTACGGGATCCGCATGAACGCACCGACCAGGTTCGGCACCGCGACCAGCCAGAACAGCTGGTCCACGGAGAAGTCGTACCCGGCCGCCGGCAGGCTGACCGCCACCACGCTCCAGAGCAGCCAGATCGAGAACCCGAGGTGCTCGGCGAAGATCGAGTAGATCAGATTCCGCCTGGCGATCGACTTCCCCGTGGTGTGCCAGAAGTGGTCGTCCTCCGGGTTCCACTGATCGATCCAGCGGCCCCGTCCAAGCGATGGTGTGAGCACGGCGTGCCTCCGTAGGTGGGTGGTCGAAGGCGCCGAGTCCCGGCGTGACGTATCGGAGAACGAAGCTGTCAAGTCGCGGGCGCATGTATCGAGCGGGTCTGCACTTTGCAGGCGTCTTCGTTGCGCCGAACGCTAGGCAGGTGCTGTTTCGGCCGGATGTCGCCGCCGTGTCATCAGCGGTGAACTCAACCTCACTCCGTCGCCGAAACCTCGGTGAGGTGCCGGGCCTCAGACGACGGGTGTCGGGGGCGGAACGGCGCCGGTCATGATGGCGACCGCTTCAGACATGGTGTGGGACCACGGTGTGATGACCGCGGTCCTGCGGCCGAGTGGGGCTGCATGCCGCTGGAAGGACCGGGGCGGGGGTCGATCCGATCGGGCACTGGATGATGAGGCAGGGGCGTCGATCCGCCACCGACCGCGGCTGGTTCGTGCGGCGGTGCACCCGGAGCGAAGGAGGTGGGCGATGACGGCGCTGGTGTTCGCCGGCAGTCTGGACGAGGACGCGCAGCGGGAACAGGAGCTGGTGCAGGCATTCACGATGCGGCGGGCACGGCGGTGGGCCACCTCGCGGACGTGGGGCACCGGCGGATCGCGTACCTCGGGGACTTGCAGCGCAGCCCTACCGCGCGGGAGCGGTTCCGTGGCTATCGTGAAGCCATGCTGGGACGCGGCCTGCCCGTCGACCCCCCACGTCGCCTACGACCTGCACAGCGCCGACACCGCGGCGGACGCGGTGACGGCGATGCTGGAGCGCGAAGATTCACCCACCGAGATCCAGTTGATCTGCCGCGGCTCAGGGGAGATCCGACCGTGATCACGGTCGTGGGAGAGTCCCTGGTCGACGTGATCCGCCGTCCGACCGGGGAGGTGTCGACCCACCCCGGCGGCAGCCCCGCCAACGTGGCGGTCGGGCTGGCCCGACTCGGGGTGCAGGTCACCTTCCTGACCAGTTACGGGGACGACGGGCACGGCGCCATGATCGCCCGCCACCTGCGCGGCAACGGCGTCGCGGTACGCCGCGCCTCGGCCGAGTACGGCACCAGCGTGGCCGAGGCGACGATCGACGAGGCGGGGGCCGCGCGGTACGTGTTCCGGATCCAGTGGCGGCTCGATCCGGAGCGACCGCAGCCACCCAGGGATTCGCTGTGCCTGCACACCGGGTCGATCGCCGCGGTCCTGGAGCCTGGCGCGACCGCGGTCGAAGCGCTGGTGCGGAGTGCCCGGGGCCAGATGACCGTCTCGTACGACCCCAACTGCCGGCCCTCACTGATGGGCACGCCGGCAACGGCGCGACCCCGTATCGAGCGCCTGGTCCGGGCCTCCGACGTGGTGAAGGTCAGCGACGAGGATCTCGGCTGGCTCTACCAGGGCCGGCCGTACCAGGAGGTGGCCCGCTCCTGGCTCGGGTACGGTCCCGCACTGGTCATCGTCACCCGCGGCGCCCACGGGTCGTACGCCGTCGCCGCCTCCGGGGAGGCGCAACGCCCGGCATCTCCGGTGTCGGTGGCGGACACCGTGGGTGCGGGGGACGCGTTCACGGCGGGGCTGCTCGATGCGCTCCGGCAGCGGGGCCTGCTCGGAGCGGCGGTACGGGAACGGCTCCGCGCCATTCCCCGCGACACCGTCGACGCGGTGCTTGCCGAGGCCGGCGCCGTGGCGGCGATCACCGTGTCCCGCCCCGGCGCCGACCCGCCGACCGCCGCCGAAGTCACCACCGCTACGGCGTGACGGTGACGTCCTGCGCCTCCGCGGCGGCGCTCCTGCCCGGCCAACCCCGGACCTCGACCGGGCAGTGCCAGATCGCGGCGGGAAGTACGTGGAGTCGCTGGGCGCCGCGTAGTTCCAGGTCGAGCTGGCCTTTCGAGGGTCTGGTTGACCCGACTCGAATCATTCGGTGCAGGTGGCGGTGCCCCCGCCAGACGACCGTTGGCGGGGCACCGACGCTGCGGCTACTGCTGGGGGTTGATGGTCGCGAACGGGAGGCGGAGCCGGAGCTGGCCGGCGATCGGGACATTGTGTTCCCGGACATCCCGCAGTTCCTCAGGGGTGAGGGCGCGGCTGTAGATGCGGAACTCGTCGAGGGTGCCGTGGAACGGGTTGTTGAGGCCGTCGACGCGTCGGCCGAGGTAGATGCTGCGGATGCCGAACTCCTTGCCGGTGGTCACCGAGCCGCGGGGAGCGGCCAGGTCGGCGACGGTGGCGCCGTCCATGAGGACCGTGACCCGGGTCGCCGTGCGTTGCATGGCGACGTGGTGCCAGAGCCCGTCGTTGTACGCGCCCGGGATGGTGATGTTCGCGGTGCCCTCGCCGGTGCCGACGACACCCCGGATGCGGTTGCTCGCCGGTTCGGCCCGCAGCCAGATCTGCGCGGCTCCCGTACCCACCTGGTGGAACCACCAGATCACGATGTTGCCGGTGGTTTCGTTGTACCGGAACCAGGTCATGATCGTGAACTGGCTGTCGTCAAGGTCGACGTCCGGGTTGTACGGCACCTCCACGTGGTCGTCGACGCCGTCGAGCGCGATCCCGTCGCCGAACCGGCCCTCGGTCAGCGTCGCGTCGCCGCGCACGTAGGCGGTGTTGTCGTAGAGCGGTGACGCGTCGGGGGTCGTCGGTCCCGGCTCCGGTGGCGGCGGCAGGTTCGGCGGCGGACCGTTCGGGGTGTCGAGGTACGCCTCGTTGAACCTGACGAACTGGATCACCTCGTACAGGGCGGACACGCCGCCTTCGTACAGCACCCCTGCCACGGGGCCTGCGACCGGGTCGGTCTCGATCTTGACCAGGTCGGAATAGCCACCCGGACCCCAGGTGATGACCTTGCCTTCCTCCCAGGTCTCCCAGGTCTGGGCCTCGTCGTACGAGGACCGGATCGTCAGGGCCTCGCGCTTGCCGGGATTGGCGGGTCCGGAGAACAGGATGCGGTCCCGCGTGTCACCTTCGTCGGTGGCGGTGAGGCGCAGCAACGCTCCCTGCACGACAGACATCGTCAGCTCGGGCACCATCTGGAACGGCGCGTCGAAACTTTCGCCACCGTCGCTGGAGATCGCGGACGCCCGCGTGCCCTGAGCCGTCCCGGCTTCCCGCACGTTGACGTAGACCCGGCCGTCGGTCAGCTCCACCAGCGTCGACTCGTTGACGAAGATGTCGTCGTTGGCGCCACCGGCGCTGGCGCCGAGATGCCACGTGTCGCCGCCGTCGTCGCTGTACCCGAGGTGGATGCCGGCGATGCGCCGCCCGTCGGATGCGAAGGACTCATGGTTGGCGCTCATCACCAGCCGCCCGGCGTGCGGGCCGCGTTTGAGCTGGATGGCGTGTACCGGGCCGGTGGCGTACCAGGCGGTCCACTCCGGCAGTATCAGGTCGGTCATCTTCCGCGGCGCGCTCCAGGTCGCTCCGTGGTCGTCGCTGGTCTGCAGGTACGGATCTCGGCCACCGCTTCCGGCGCCCGGGTTGTGGGTCGTGAACAGCACGACCCGACCGGTCTGTTCGTCCACGATCGGCATCGGGTTGCCGTGCGTGTCGCCAGTGCCGCGCGACACGACCTGCAGCGGCCCCCAGGTACGACCGCCGTCCTGGGACCGCTTCAGCACCAGGTCGATGTCGCCCCTGTCGTCACAGTTGTTGATCCGGCCTTCGGCGAACGCCAGCAGGTCCCCGTTGGTGGCCTTCACGATCGCCGGGATCCGGAAGCAGAAATACCCGTCCGTTCTTGCTGTGAAGACCGCCTGTTCCTCGCGGTACGGCTCGGCGGCGTGCGCGGTGCCGGTGGTGAGCAGAGCGGCGGCCACCGCCGCAATCACCACAGTGGACAACAGTCGACGCCGTCTTGCGCTGTGCCCTGGTCTCGTCATGAAAATGCGACACCTCCATTGGCCACGTTGACGCGGATCGTGTCGAGCGGCAGGTGCAGCCGGAGCACCGGTTGTCGCACCTGTTGCGTTCACGGAATCGTCCGCAGCTCCGCCCGTACCGCCACCTCTCGTCACACGTACGAAACGTTGCCGGACATCCTACGTCCTACGTCCGAGGTGCTGTAAAGCCCTCCGGGCAGCTTTGGTCGATCTGTCCCTCCTGAGGCACTTCCACCAACGCGGCTGAGGCGGTTCGACACCGCACCGCCTGCGGGGCGGCGCCGAAGGACCGCAACCCCTTCACTTCCTGCATGGCGCCTACTGGAACATCTACCTGCACCGACCCCTCGCCGCGCTCGTGGCGCACTACAAGAACAAGCTGACTCGCGACCGGACAGAAGGCCAGACAACTGTTGACCGCGACGGGGCCGGGGAGGCAAACCCGTTGCCGACCCCGGAGGAGATCCCATGTCCTACGACCGGAGAACGGCCCCGGCAAAGTCGCTGATTAGGGACGCGCCGGCGAAGTCGTCCGTGGGACGTACGAATGCCGAGGTCAGGAAGGCGGCGACCACGGACGAAGAAGCGTCGCGCTTCTCAGCTGTTGGGGAAGGAAACCTTCGTGAGCTCTTCCTCCACCGTCGTGGAAGACAGCCGCGCTATTCGGGGCTGCTCAATCCACTGATCAGGAGGTCCAGGCTCCGGCCGGATCCGCGGCGGGCGTGTGTGAGCCTGGCTGGCGGCTGTTGGATCGCCCCGCGCGCGGCGATGGCCCTGCTGATTCCGCGCGCCGAGCCCGTGACCACCGCGACCTTCCCGGTGAGATCAGTCATGCCTCGCTCCTTTCGCGAGTGGGGGCGTATCTCGGATGGCGCCGTAGCGGCCGCAACTGGTGAAGGGGGATTGACAATCCGTGTATGTCGAGATGTGCGGGCGGTAGAAATGAGTATCGAAGGAGGCGCGCACGGTGATCGATCGGACCGGACTGGCGGAGTTCCTCCGGCACCGCCGGGAGTCGCTGCAACCCGAAGACGTCGGCCTCCCGCGTGGACGACGCCGCAGGACAAGCGGGCTGCGGCGGGAGGAAGTGGCCGCGCTGTGCCACATGTCGACCGACTACTACGCGCGGCTCGAGCGGGAGCGCGGACCCCAGCCGTCCGGGCAGATGATCGCCTCCATCGCGCAAGGACTCCACCTCTCCCTCGATGAGCGCGACCACCTGTTCCGGCTCGCCGGAAACACCCCGCCGCCGCGGGGCGCGGACAGCGAGCACATCAGTCCCGGCCTGCTGCGAATCCTCGACCGCCTGCACGACACTCCCGCGGAGATCGTCACCGAGCTCGGCGAGACGCTGCGGCAGACCCCGCTCGGCATCGCGCTCACCGGCGACCTGACCGGCTACAGCGGCCCGGCCCGCAGTATCGGCTACCGATGGTTCACCGACCCCGCCACGCGAGAGCTCTACGCCCCCGACGACCATCCGTTCCTCACCCGCGTGTTCGTCTCGGGTCTGCGTGGGGTGGTCACTCTGCGAGGGCCTGGTTCCCGTGCGGCCCACTACGCCGACCTGCTGCTCACTCAAAGCGAAGAGTTCCGTGAGGTGTGGAACGACCACGAGGTCGGCATTCGTCCCAACGAGGTGAAGCACTTCATCCACCCCGAGCTCGGCGCACTGGAGCTGACCTGCCAGACGCTGCTCGATCCGAACCAGTCGCATTTCCTGCTCGTCTACACCGCCATTCCCGGCAGTGAGAGCTACGAAAAGTTGCAGTTGCTGTCCGTCATAGGAGCGCAGGCGCTGCGCTAAGGGCTCCACCCCACAGGACAACGTGGGCGATCTGACAGCATCGTGTCGCCTGGCA
>JBOGDK010000173.1:0-9488 GCA_050701795.1 Micromonosporaceae bacterium | reverse complement strand
GCCGGCCCGGAGCGCCTGGGTGGCGAGCCCGTGGCCGAGCAGCAGGTGGTGCGCGGCGGCGAATCCTGCCGCGGGGTCCCGGCGCCCGGGCGCGTGGATCCCGGCGGCGTACCCGAGGAACGCCGAACACCACGGCTCGTTCAGGGTGGTCCACGCCGACACCCGGTCGCCCAGCCGGTCGTGTACCACGGCGGCGTACTCGGCGAACCGTTCGGCGGTCTCGCGTACCGTCCAGCCCCCGGCGTCCTCCAGGGCCTGGGGGAGATCCCAGTGGTAGAGGGTCACCATCGGGCTGACGCCGGCGGCGCAGAGGGCATCCACCAGCCGGTCGTAGAAGGCGAGTCCGGGCGGGTTTGGGGCGCCGTCGCCAGTCGGCTGCACCCGGGGCCAGGAGATCGAGAACCGGTACGCGTGCAGCCCCAGGTCCGCCATCAGCGCCACGTCGTCGGCATACCGGTGGTAGTGGTCGCAGGCGACTTCTCCGGTGTGGCCGCCGTCGACCGCGCCGATCCGCCGGCTGAACGTGTCCCAGATGGACTGCCCGCGTCCATCGGTGCTGGCGGCGCCCTCGATCTGGTACGCGGCGGTGGCCGCCCCCCACACGAAGTCGGTGGGAAAGGCGAGTACGTCCGTTCCGTGGAGCTGCGCCAGCGTCATCTGGGGACCGCCCTTGCGTGTTGAAGAAGGTGGCGTTTCGACGTGCGGGTGCGGGGCCGTGTGGGCTGGAGCCTTTGAGAGCGCTCTCATCTGGTGATGGTCGCCGGATCCCCACAGGGATGTCAAGGCACGCCCCGAATGCCGCGGTAATCCGGCCCGAGCAGCCTGTTGACGGCGACGAAAGGGTTGACCGGCAGCCCTGCCGGCGCTACCTTCGCCGACCAAGAGAGCGCTCTCACGCCTGTTCCTCCGTCACGGTCGAGACTCACTACCTCGACTGCCGATTCCGGGAGGTACCCGGTGCGCCCGCTACCGCTGCCTGTCCCCGCCCGCCTTCCAAAGATCACGGTCCACCGCTTCCGGGCGGGTGTCCGAAACTGGCGCAGCCGGCCGATGGCGGCCCTCGCCACCGGCGCAGTAGCGCTCGCCTCCGGGATGGTGCTGGTCGTCGCCACCCCCGCGTACGCCGCAGTGGTCCCGGTCGGCGAAGGCAGTTACACCACCGACCGGCCCGCGGGCACGAAAGGCCCGTCGAATTCCGGCGGCGCCGCCGTCACCCCGAAGGTCACCTCCCGGGTGAGCGGCCCGGTCCCCACCAACGACTGGTGGTCGTCGCTGATCTGGCCGCGGTACGCGGGCAACCCGTACTCGGAGAACCTGTACGCGCACCCGCTCGCCTTCCACACCTACGCCGACGGGCTCGGGATGAGCTACCCGGACGCGCCCGCCATCACCCCCGACGGGCGTACCTACGAGCACACGTACTCAGAAGACCTCCGGGTCGGCGTCGCCGGGCTGAACTCACCCGAGACCAAGGTCGACGGCTGGTCCGACTGGACGGTCAGCCCGTACTGGTCGGACGGGACGCGTACCTTGCGGGCGACGATCGGGCACGGCTCGCCGTACGCGTACTTCACCGGCAGTGGTGGGAACGCCCGGGTGACGTTCGCCGGGACGCCGAATGTCTTCAGCAACTCCGGCGGCGTGCTCGGGGTGACCGTACGTGGCCACCACTACGCGCTGTTCGCACCGTCCGGGGCGACCTGGTCGCTCAACGGCACGGTCGCGACCTCGGGCCTCGCCGGCAGGGACTACTTCTCGGTCGCGTCGCTGCCCTCGACCGGGGCGCTCGCCCTGTTCGCGAAATACGCCTACAGCTTCGTCACCGACACCCGCGCCAGCTGGGACTACGACCCCGGCAGCGCCCGGGTGACGAGCACGTTCACCGCCACCACCACGGCGAAGGAGGGCACCCAGACCGGCACCCTGCTGGCGCTCTACCGGCACCAGTGGCGCGCGTCGTCCGACCCCGTCACGTCCCACCGGTACGCCTCGCCGCGCGGCGAGATGCGGCTGCGGGAAGGCGCGTCCTTCACCACCCGGGCCACCTTCAACGGCGTGCTGCCGTCCCTGCCCGATCTGGGCTCCTACGACCGGTCGCGCCTGGGGTCCTATGTGGACGTCGTGCTCGCCGAGCCCGATCTGATGAAGGGCGCCACCGACACGTACTGGACCGGGAAGGCGTTGGGGCGGTTGGCGATGCTGGTGCCGATCGCGGACCAGCTCGGCAAGACCACCGCCCGGGACCGGCTGCTGGACGCGATCCGGGGCCGGCTCGCGGACTGGCTCACCGCGTCACCGGGGGAGGCCGAGCGACTCTTCGCGTACGACGCCACCTGGGACACCATGATCGGCTACCCGGCCAGCTACGGCGCCGACACCGAACTCAACGACCACCACTTCCACTACGGCTATTTCGTGCTCGCCGCCGCGATCCTCGCGAAGTACGACCCCGGGTGGGTCTCCTCCGGCCGGTACGGCGGGATGGTGGAACTGCTGGTCAAGGACTCCGCGAACTGGTCCCGCGGCGACACCCGGTTCCCGTTCCTACGGCACTTCGACCCGTACGCGGGCCACTCGTGGGCCAGCGGGCACGCGGGCTTCGCACACGGAAACAACCAGGAGTCCTCGTCCGAGGCGATGATGTTCGCGACCGCGGCGGTGCTGTTCGGCGAGGCCACCGGCAACACCGCGATGCGGGACACCGGGATCTACCTCTACACCACCGAACGGGCCGCGGTCGGGGAGTACTGGTTCGACGCCTCGAACGCGGTGTTCCCGGCCACGTACGGGCACGACACGCTGGGCATTCTGTGGGGAGCGGGCGGCGCGTACGCCACCTGGTGGACCGCCAACCCGGAGGAGATCCACGGGATCAACGCGCTGCCGGTCACCGGCGGGTCGCTCTACCACGGCTCCTGGACGGCGGACGTCAAGGCCAACGTGGCCGAGATGCGGTCCAACAACGGTGGCCCCGAGACCGAATGGCGGGACGTGATCTGGCAGTTCCTCGCGATCGGCGACCCCGCTGGCGCGAAGTCCGCCTGGGACGGCTCCGGGGGTGGCTACGAGCCGGAGTGGGGCGAGACGAAGGCGCACACGTACCACTGGATCTACAACCTCGCCGCGACCGGGACACCCGATCACACGGTGACCGCCGACGTGCCGACGTACGCCGTCTTCAACCGCTCCGGAACCAGGACCTACGTCGCCCACAACGCCTCCGGTACGGCCCGCACCGTGACGTTCTCGGACGGCACCACGCTGTCGGTGCCCGCCCGCTCGACGGCCACGCGGGTCGGGTCAGGTGGTGGCGATCCGGACCCGCCCGGTGGCTCTGACACCCTTTACCTGCGCGACGGTGGCGCCGCCGGTGTGACGGCGCCGTTGTCGGCCACCGCGGGCGGCTCCGCGACCACCGACACCATCCCGTCCGCCGACGGGGCGAACCACGACGGGACCCCGTACCGCCCGGTGACGTACCTGGCGTCGAACCTGACGATGACCCATGACCCTGGCCGCACCACCGCGTTCCGGTTGTACGTCGACGCGGGCACCACCGTGGCGAACGGTCAACAGGCCCGGATCTCGTACGACCTGACCGGCGACGGCTCCTGGGATCGGGTGGAGACGTACCGGTACTTCGCGACCAATCCGGTGGCCGGGTGGGAGCTCTACAGCCAGTCCGCGGGCCTGCGCTCAGCGTCCGGGGCGCTCGGCAACCTGTCGAACGGACGGGTGAAGCTCGAAGTCTGGAGCGCCATAGGCAACGCCCCCACCACCTTACGAGTGGACGCGAGCGCCACCCAGGGCACCCAGTCGACGGTGGTGATCCCGTTCAACTGAGGCCCAAGATCCACGCTGGTTTCCGGAAACAAGCGGTATCGAAGCGCCAGGAAGCCGCTGGTTTTCGATTACCAGCGTGGATCTTGGACGTGCCAGAGCGGTTAGTCGACGCTGGCGTCTGTGTGGTCGGGGGTGCTGCCCTTGGCGACGGCGCGTACCGCCTTGGCGACGGCGGGCGCCACCCGGCTGTCGAACACGCTGGGCACGATCACCGTCGGGTTGATCTTCTCCTCACCCACCGCGTCCGCGATCGCGCGCGCGGCCGCCAGGCCCATCTCCTCGGTGTACTCCCGGGCCTGGGCGTCGAGCATGCCGCGGAACACGCCGGGGAACGCCAGCACGTTGTTGATCTGGTTCGGCTGGTCGGACCGCCCGGTGGCGACGATCGTCGCGTGCTGCCGCGCCGCCCGTGGATCCACCTCCGGGTCCGGGTTGGCCAGCGCGAAGACGATCGGGTCCGGCGCCATCGCGGCGATGTCGTCGCCGACGAGCAGGTTCGGAGCGGAGACCCCGATGAACACGTCCGCGCCCCGTAGCGCTCCAGGCAGGTCGCCGGCGTAGTTGTCGCGGTTGGTGTGCTCGGCCAGCCACTGCCAGTTCGGGGACAGACCCGCCTGGTTACGGTGCAGAGCACCGTCCCGGTCGCACGCGATGATGTCCCCGACACCCTGCTTGAGCAGCAGCTTCATGATCGCCGTACCGGCGGCGCCAGCTCCGGAGACGACGGCGCGTACGTCTTCGATCCGCTTCCCGACCACCCGCAGCGCGTTGGTGAGCGCGGCGAGCACCACGATCGCCGTACCGTGCTGGTCGTCGTGGAACACCGGGATGTCGAGCCGGTCCCGTAGCCGGGCCTCGATCTCGAAGCACCGTGGGGCCGCGATGTCCTCCAGGTTGATCCCGCCGTACTGCGGGGCGAGGAGCTCCACGGTCTCGATGATCTTGTCGGTGTCTTTCGTGTCCAGGACGACCGGCCACGCGTCGACCCCGCCGAACTGCTTGAACAGCGCCGCCTTGCCCTCCATCACGGGTAGCGCCGCCGCAGGCCCGATGTCGCCCAGCCCGAGGACCGCCGTGCCGTCGGTCACCACGGCGACGGTGTTCCGCTTGATGGTCAACCGGCGGGCATCGTCCGGGTTCTCCGCGATCGCCAGACAGACCCGGGCCACCCCCGGGGTGTACGCGCGCGACAACTCGTCCCGGGTACGCAGGCTGACCTTGGACGACACCTCGATCTTGCCTCCGAGGTGGAGCAGGAACGTACGGTCGGAGACCTTGCGTACCTCGACGCCGTCGATCGCCTTGAGCGCCTCGACGACCTGCTCAGCGTGGGTGCTGTCAGCGGCGTCGCAGGTGATGTCGACGACCACCCGTACGTGGTCGGAGTCGACGACGTCCAGTGCGGTGACGATGGCGCCGCTCGCGCCGACCGCAGTAGTGAGCCGGCCGATCGACGACGCGTCGGCCGGTACGGCGACCCGTACCGTGATGGAGAATCCGGCGCTCGGAAGGGGGGTGGTCACGGTGCCTCCTGTTCGGCTGTGCGCTCGCTCCGCGCCTCGCTCGCTGCGTTGCTCGTCCCGCTCACTGTGCTCCCCGCCTTTCCGGTACGGCTGGTCGGGTGCATTCTCCCGCGACCGCGCCAGGCGTCGAGGGCAGGCCTGCCCCGGGGTCGAGCGCCTGCTCTCCCCGAGTTCGGTGGCCCCCCGCGCCGGCGGGTCGGGGTCGGGGTCGGTATTGGCCGGGTCCGGGTCGGTATTGCGGGTGCGGTCGCGCCACATCCCGTGTCAGGATCACAAGTGACATGGCAGAACCGATTCGTACCGATGGCCGACCCGACGCAGGCGACTTTGCCCGTACGGACTCCGCCGTCGACCTGGATATCGATTTCATCGACAACCCTGAGCTGCTTCGCGACGGCCGTGACGACGTACCGGCGGGGGGAGAGCTCGACCTGCAGGACCGCCTGGCGCTGCGCCGGGTCGCCGGGCTGTCCACCGAGCTCACCGAGATCACCGAGGTCGAGTACCGGCAGCTCCGCCTGGAACGGGTGGTCCTGGTCGGCGTCTGGACCGAGGGCAGCTTCGCCGACGCGGAACACTCCCTGGAGGAGCTGGCGGCGCTTGCCGAGACCGCCGGCTCCGCCGTGCTGGAAGGTCTGGTGCAGCGGCGGGTACGTCCTGACCCTGCCACGTACGTGGGTCGCGGGAAGGTCGGAGAGCTACGCGACATCGTGGTGGCCACCGGCGCGGACACCGTGATCTGCGATGGCGAGCTGTCGCCGAGCCAGCTGCGCAACCTGGAGGAGCGGACCAAGGTCAAGGTGGTGGACCGTACCGCCCTGATCCTGGACATCTTCGCCCAGCACGCCAAGAGCAAGGAAGGCAAGGCGCAGGTCGAGCTGGCGCAGCTGCAGTACCTGGTGCCGCGGTTGCGTGGCTGGGGCCAGACGCTGTCCCGGCAGGCCGGCGGTCGAGCCGGTGGTGTGGGTGGCGGCGTCGGGCTGCGCGGCCCTGGTGAGACCAAACTGGAGACCGACCGGCGCCGGATCCGTACCCGGATCTCCAAGCTCAAGCGGGAAATCGCCGGAATGCGGGTGGTACGGGAGACCAAGCGCGCCAACCGTCGCCGCAATGCGGTGCCGAGTGTGGCGATCGCCGGCTACACCAACGCGGGCAAGTCCAGCCTGCTCAACCGGATCACCGGTGCCGGGCTGCTGGTCGACGATGCACTGTTCGCCACGCTTGACCCGACGACGCGGCGTACCGAAACCTCGGACGGTCGTACCTACACGTTGTCGGACACCGTCGGGTTCGTACGGCACCTGCCGCACCAGTTGGTGGAGGCGTTCCGCTCCACCCTGGAGGAGGTGTCCCAGGCGGATCTGGTGCTGCACGTCGTGGACGGTGCGCACGTTGATCCCGAATCCCAGGTCACCGCGGTACGCGACGTGCTCGCAGAGATCGGTGCCGAGCGGGTCCCGGAGCTGGTCGCGGTGAACAAGACCGACACGGCGGATCCCGAGCAACTGCTGGGGCTACGTCGACAGTGGCCGGACGCGGTGTTCGTGTCGGCCCACAACGGTGAAGGCATCGACGAGCTGCGGGCGGCGGTCGAGGCGCGCCTGCCGCGGCCAGCGGTCGAGATCCACGCTCGGGTGCCGTACCAACGAGGTGACCTGGTGGCCAGGGTCCACGACCAGGGCGAGGTGTTCTGGACTGAGCACACCCCCGACGGCACCGCGCTGCATGCCCGGGTGGGCGCCGCGCTCGCCGCAGAGCTGGCGGCGTACCGGGTGGAACCCGCGGCCGAAGCGACTGGAGAATAGGCGGTCACCCGCCGTTTACCGGTACGTCAATTTCCCGCAATCTGGCCGCCACGGGCCTGCCGACAATCCCGCCTCGGGAGTCCTCTGTCACACTATCGCCGTGCGCCCTGCCCCCCTCGTAGCCGTACGCGCGGTGTTCTGTGCCCTGCTGGTCGCCCTGCTGGGCTCTCCCGCCGTGCCCGCTGCCGGTGCGCCGCCGGCGGAACCGAAGCCCGGCAAGAAGCTGTGCAAGATCTCGGAGCAGTCGCTCGCCGAGATCAGTGGCCTGGTCAGCACAAAGGACGGATACGTCGCCGTCGCTGACGGCTCCGACGAGGCCGGCGGGATCCTCGAGGTGTACGACCTGAACAAAGACTGTGAGGTCGCTGAGCGCCACACGTTCCAGCAGGACCCGTTCGATCCCGAAGACATGGCGATCGAGAAGGACGGCACCCTGTGGATCGCGGACACCGGCGACAACGACCTGGAGCGGGACACGGTCGCGCTGTGGAAGATCGCGCCTGACCGTTCACGGGCGGTGATTCACCGGTTGACGTACCCGGACGGCAAGCACGACGCCGAGGCGCTCCTGATGTCTCCGGACGGGCAGCCGGTGATCATCACGAAGGACCTCGACGGCAAGGGCAACTCCGGTGTCTACGTGGCGAAGGATCCGCTCAAGCCGGAGGCGTCGGTTCCCTTGACGAAGGCGGGGGGCTGGAAGCTGAAGGACACCGGCACCGGGGGGAACCGGTTCGGTGTGGCGGGTCAGAAGCTCGTCACCGGTGCGGCCATGTCCCCGGACGGTAAACGCGCCGTCGTACGCACCTACGCCGATGCGTACGAATGGAAGATCACCGGCGGTGACATCGCCAAGAGCTTGACGAAGAGCGATCCGGTCCGTACCCCTCTGCCCGGCGAGGTCCAGGGGGAGTCGATCACGTACACCCGGGACGGGAAGCGGTTCGTGACCGCCACCGAGGCCGTCGGCGGCGCGGATGCGCCCCAGTTGTACAGCTACGAGCCCGCCACGGTCCCGCCACCGAAGCAGCCGAAGAAGAAGCCCGAATCGGGGTCCAACTGGTTCGACGATCTGAGCCTGCAGGACATCAAGATCATCGTCGCCGTGGTCGGTGTGATCGGGCTGATCCTGCTTCTGGTGGGGGTACAGGGGATCCGGCGGCATCGCAGGTCGCTCCCGCCCGACTACGACGGCGACCCGTACGGCGGTCCTGACGATCACAACGCTCCCGGCGGACGTGGTTACCGGGACCGGGGCGGGCCGCCGTACCCGGATCCGCGTGACTCCCGGGGCAGGCGAGGTCGCGACCCACGGGCGACAGACCCGCGTCAGTACGGGGGCCAGGCCGGCGGCCGCGCCGCGGGACGGGCGGCAGTCGGGCCTCCGCCGGGGGTGGGTCGTGGTGGACCGCCCCAGGGGAGGTCGAGCGCATCGCGTGACCTGCCTCCGCGACCGGGTCGTGGTGAGGCGGCGGGTTCGAGTCGTGTCCCACCCCCGTCACGTTCGGGACGAACGCCCGGGCCACCTGCCGGGGGCCGGGTGCCCCCGCCCGGGCCCGCAAGGGGGTCAGCGGCGCCGCCTGGGCGGAGCCGCGTCGACGATCCGCGGTATGGGCAGCAACCACCCTCAGGCGAGTACTGGTAGTCGACCGTCCGGCAGTGGCCCCGAGCGCGGCCAGTGGGTGCCCCGAGTCGCGTGCAGTGGGTGGCCCGAGTCGCGTCCGGCTGCTCCCACCTGGGGGGTCGCCGTACTCACCTGGGCGGCCCGCCGTACCGTCGTCCGCCTCACATTCGGCGGAGTACGGCCACCACCCGACCGAGCACGGTCGCTTCGTCGCCGGGGATCGGCTCGTACGCGGGGTTGTGGGGCAGCAGCCACACGTGTTCGTCGCTGCGCCGGTAGGTCTTCACCGTCGCCTCGCTGTCGATCATCGCGGCAACGACATCGCCGTTGGTGGCGACTGGCTGCTGGCGCACCACGACCCAGTCGCCGTCGCAGATGGCGGCGTCGACCATGGAGTCGCCCTTGACCCTGAGCAGGAAGTGGGTGCCCTCTCCGACCAGCTCCCGAGGCAGCGGAAACACGTCCTCGATGGCCTCCTCGGCCAGGATCGGTCCGCCGGCGGCGATCCGGCCGACGACAGGGACGTACGCGGGAGGCGGGGTCGGCGGGCTGGTCTCCTCGGTGACCTCAGCGGTGTCGGGGGAGCGTACGTCGACCGCCCGGGAGCGGTTCTTGTCTTTGCGCAGGTAGCCCTTCCGCTGCAGCACGCCGAGCTGGTAGGCCACACTCGACGCGGACGCCAGGCCGACCGAC
>JBOGDK010000172.1:0-9507 GCA_050701795.1 Micromonosporaceae bacterium | reverse complement strand
CCGCTGCTGCTGCGACGTGGCGAGGTGATCCCGCTGGAGCCGCCGACCACGGCTCCGCCGCTGGGGTTCCTGCCGGTGGTACGGCCGAGGGTGGAGCGTCTGGAGCCGGGTGACCGGCTCCTGCTCTACACCGACGGGCTGGCCGAGGCACGGCGTACCGGGGAGTTCTTCCCGATCGAGGAGCGGGCCTGGGGCCTGCTGGGTCACGGCACGGTCGGTGACGGTCTGCGTTCACTGGAGAGCGCACTCGTCGAGTGGGTGAACGGCGTGCTCGACGACGACATCGCTCTGGTGCTGCTTGAATACACGCCCACGGCCAACCCGGAGTCCGCGACGCCCAGCTGGGAAGTCGGAGACGTAACTCGTTAACGAGTTGTAACCCAACGTTCGCACAATTCCTGGACATCGGGATTCCTCGATTAGCACAGGTCCCGTACGATCGGGGCTCGCATCATGACTTTGACTTGCAATCACCTGACTAAGGGGGAGGGTGTTCAATGCGCGCAACGGTTCGCGCTGGAGGCGTCGGTAAGCGGAGGACACGTACGGGGGTTGTCGCCACGCGGATGGGTGCGCTCGCCGTCGGCGTCGGCGTAGTTGCCCTCGGAGGTGCCTTCTTCGCCGGGCCGGCACTGGCGGACGACGACGAGAAGGACAACGACCCGCCACTGTGCGACACGCTTCCGATCCCGCCGTGTGACGACGAGCCGACGGATCAGCCCACTGAGCCGCCGACTGACGAGCCGACCGAGCCGGATGACCCGACCGAGGAGCCGACGAGCGAGCCGAGCAACGTCCACACCAAGCCAGGTGGTGGCGGCAACGGTGGCGGTGGCGGCAACGACGGTGACAACAACGGCGGTGGCAACGCCGGTGGCGGGTCCGGGGACGCGGGTCCTCAGCTGCCGGACACCGGCCTTGAGGTCGGCCTGGTCGCCGGCACGGGTGCCGCACTTGTCGGTGGCGGCGCTGCTCTGATGGTGATCGCTCGCCGGCGCCGCACCGCGGTTGCCAGTGACGAGAGCTGAGCACGCTGACGTAGCGACATAAGATGCCCGCCCCGTGATGGGGCGGGCATCTTTATGTGTGGTGCGTGAGGTGCGGTCCGCGGCGGTCAGTTCACCGTCGCGGAGGTGTCGCTGGATTCCGGTTTGCGCTGTTGAGGCGCCACCGCGCGGTGGCGGCCCTCGTACCGCCGTGGTTGCCTCTGACGTAGCAGGTTGAGCAAATTGCCGATCATGACGGACTCCCTCCCGCCCCGGCCGGCCGTACGCGTGTCCCCCCGCGATACCGCCGACCCCGCCACCGGATCGGTGACGAGCGATCTTCCGTTTCAGTGAGCAACGAGGCGACCGCAAGCCGGTGACGCCATTGGCGATCCGGCATAGCGTGTCAAACTTGACATGACGGGCATATGCCTACACATCAAGCCGCGCTACTCGGTGAGTCCCAGATTGCCGGTGGCCCCGTGCCGCGCGCATCACCCGTGTCGGTGGATTGATACAGCCGGGTGACTGCCTGTTACGTCCCGTCGTACTACTCCGATCAGGCGTGAGATGCCTCACGGGCCTGCGCCCTGGCGCGGTTACCCGTGGGTAATAGCATGGGTTACCGACTAGTAGTAGACAGCCTGGCCGCCGCAACGGCGGCTCTCGCTTTGCGGGGGTGCCGCGCACTATGAGCCACTACAAGAGCAACCTGCGAGACCTCGAGTTCAATCTGTTCGAGGTGTTCGGTGGGGACGAGATCCTCGGTCAAGGCCCGTACGCCGAGATCGACGCGGACACCGCGCGGAGCATCCTCACCGAGGTGGACCGGTTAGCGCGCGACGAGCTCGCCTCGTCCTTCGCGGACGCCGACCGGGTACCGCCGGTGTTCGACCCGGTGGCCCACTCGGTCACCATGCCCGAGAGCTTCAAGCGCTCGTACCAGGCGATGATGGACTCCGAGTACTGGCGCCTGGACCTGCCCGCCGACCTCGGCGGCACCGAGGCGCCGCGCAGCCTCTGGTGGGCGATCTCCGACCTCGTGCTCGGCGCCAACCCGCCGATCTACCTGTACGCCGGAGGCCCCGGCTTCGCGCAAACGCTGTTCCGGGAAGGCACGCCCGAGCAGAAGGAGTGGGCAAGGCTCTTCGTCGAAAAGCGCTGGGGCGCCACCATGGTGCTCACCGAGCCGGACGCCGGTTCCGACGTGGGTGCCGGGCGCGCCAAGGCGATCCAACAGGCTGACGGCTCCTGGCACATCGAGGGCGTGAAGCGATTCATCACCTCGGCCGAGCATGACCTGAGCGACAACATCATCCACTACGTACTCGCCCGCCCGGTCGGTGTCGAGGGTGCCGGCGGCCCCGGCACCAAGGGCCTGTCGCTGTTCGTCGTACCGAAGTACCACTTCGACCCCGCCACCGGTGAGCTCGGGGAGCGCAACGGCGTCTACGCCACGAACGTCGAGCACAAGATGGGGCTGAAGGCGTCCACCACCTGCGAGCTGACGTTCGGCGAGAAACACCCCGCCCAGGGTTGGCTGATGGGCGAGGTGCACGACGGTATCCGGCAGATGTTCCTGATCATCGAGTACGCCCGGATGCTGGTCGGTACGAAGGCGATCGCCACCCTCTCGACCGGTTACCTCAACGCGCTCGACTACGCCAGGAACCGGGTGCAGGGAGCCGACCTGACCCAGGCGGCGGACAAGACCGCACCTCGCGTCACGATCACCCACCACCCCGACGTACGGCGTTCACTGATGCTCCAGAAGTCGTACGCCGAAGGCCTGCGGGCGCTGGTTTTCTACACCGCCGCGTGGCAGGACAAGTCCCGGCTCGCCACCGCGGCGGGTGACGAGGCGGGCCACAAGCTCGCCGAGCGGGTCAACGATCTGCTGCTCCCGCTGGTGAAGGGCTGCGGATCCGAGCGGGCGTACGAGTTGCTCAGCGCCGAGTCGTTGCAGACCTTCGGCGGCTCCGGCTTCCTGGAGGACTACCCCGTCGAGCAGTACATCCGGGACTCCAAGATCGACACCCTGTACGAAGGCACCACCGCGATCCAGAGCCTCGACCTGATCTTCCGGAAGATCGTGAAGGATCAGGGCGTCGCACTGACGACCGTGGCCGGCGGGATCAAGGCGTTCCTCGACGCGGATTCCGGCAACGGCCAATTGAAGGAAGAGCGGGTGGCGCTCGGGCAGGCCCTGGACGATGTCCAGGGGATGCTGGGCACGCTCGGCGGCTACCTGTCGGAGTTGGGCAGCGACCCTCGTGCGGTCTACAAGGTGGGGCTGCACTCGCGGCGGTTCCTGCTCGCCGCCGGTGACCTGGTGATCGGCTGGTTGCTGCAACGGCAGGCCCAGGTCGCACTGACCCGGCTCGCCGCCGATCTGTCGCCCGCGGACCAGGCGTTCTACCAGGGCAAGGTGGCCGCTGCCCGGTTCTTCGCCAGCGAGGTGCTGCCCCGTCTCGGCGCCGACCGGAAGGTCATCGAACGAGCCGACCTTGAGCTGATGGAGCTGCCTGAAGAGGCGTTCTGACGAATGGGGGCCAGCCGCTGGCCGTGCGGGTCACCCGCGCACCGCGACCGTGGGTCAGGCGCGGGCCGTAACTGTGGCGGTCAGTGGCGCGGCTCCGGAGTCGAGATCGACCCATTCACCGTCCACTGTGTGTACGGCGAGGCTCGCGGTACGCAATCCGTCCGGCTTTCCGCCGTCCGGATCCAGATCCGCGGACAACATCTCGATCGTCGGGTTGTGACCCACGACCAGCAGGACCTGGGTCTCGATCGGCACCTGCCGGATCACGGCGATCAAGTCGTACGGGGCGGCGGCGTCGTACACCTCGCGCTCGTACCGCACCGGCGGCGTACGGTCCAGCGTGCCGTTGGCCTGTTTCCAGGTCTGCCTCGCCCGGCGGGCCGACGAGCAGACCACCAGGTCGGGGACGTATCCCTGCGAACGCAGCCACTCGCCAGCGACTTGTGAGTCGCGGCGCCCACGTTCGGTCAACGAGCGTTCGAAGTCGGCCGGACCCGTCGGACGGTCGGCTTTGGCGTGCCTGAGCAGCACCAGGAGTCGCCTCACGCACCTCAGGGTACGTACCGGCGACCGACTCGTCTCGCGCACCGGGGCAAGGGATTCCTGGGTGGCGGGACCCGCGGCTCACCCGGCGCTACCCGCGACGTGCCGGGCGGCACGCCTTACGTCGTCGAGGAGCGTCTGCATGTCGGTACGCGTGGTCCGGTAGTTCAGCACACAACCGCGCAACGCGAACCGGCCGTTCACGGTGGCGTTCGACAGGTACGAGCTGCCGCCGTACTGCAGAGCCGTCATGATACGTTCGTTCAGCCGGTCCAGGGTCCGTTCCTCCGTCTCGGTACGGCGGCGGTCGCGGAACTCGGGCGGCAGATACCGGAAGCAGAAGATGGACAGCTCCACCGGCGCCAGCAGTTCCAGGTCGTCGCTCTGCTCGACCAGGGTGGCGAGGTGCCGGGCACAGTCCAGGTTGCCTTCGATCGCGGCGCTGACCGCGTCGCTGCCGGCGTACGCCAGCACCATCCATACCTTCAGTGCCCGGAACCGGCGAGACAACTCGGGACCGTAATCCCAGAAGGCGTACGCCTCCGCCGGTCCCGCCTGCATCACCCGGGTGTAGTCGGCGTCGAGCGTGAACGCCCCCCGGGTCGCCTCCGGCTCGCGGTAGAGCAGACATCCGCAGTCCGCCGGCAGGTAGAGCCACTTGTGCGGATCCAGCGCCACCGAATCCGCCTCGGCGAGCCCGTCGAACAGCGGGCGTACGGACGGCGCCAGCCGCGCGAAACCGCCGTAGCAGGCGTCGACGTGCAACCACAGCCGGTGCCGCCGGGCGATCGCGGCGATCGCTTCGAGCGGGTCCACCGCCCCGGTCACCACCGATCCAGCGGTGGCCACCACACAGAACGGCTCCGCACCAGCGGCCCGGTCTTCGGAGATCGCGCGTAGCAGGGCGGCGGGATCCATCCGGAACTGGTCGTCCACGGGCACCGTACGCACGTTCGCCCGTCCGATGCCGAGCAGCCCGGCGGCTTTCTGCACCGAGTGGTGCGCCTCGGTCGAGGCGTAGATCCGCAGCTCGCCCGGGTACGCGTGGGCGCCTTCCTCGGCGACCGCCGGGCCGCAGTGGCGGTGCCGGGCCGCCGCGAGCGCGGTCAATGTCGCCATCGAGCCGCCGCTGGTGAACAACCCACCGGTGCCCGGGTCGAGGCCGAGCAGTTCGACGATCCAGCGGATCGCGAGGTGTTCCAGCTCCACGGCCGCGGGGGCGGACCGCCAGGCTGTGAGGTTGGCGTTCAGCGTCGAGGCGAGCAGGTCGGCGATCGACGCGACCGCGGTGCCGGGCGCGGAGACGTACCCGAAGAAGCGTGGGTGCCCGTTGTGCCTGCTGCCCGGCACCACGACGTCGCGGAACACGTCGAGCAGCTCATCGAAATCCCGGCCCCGCGCCGGTAACGGTTCCGCCAGTCGTGCCCGCAGCTCGGCGGACGACGTACGCGGCGCCACCGGCAGCCCGGGCAGTGATTCGTGGTACGCGGCCATCCACTCCATCGCGGCAGACACCATCCCGCGGATCTGATCCGGGGACGGGTCGAGGGCGTTGGGTGGATCGGGCGGGGTGTCGGCCATGGTCCGAGCGTAGGGCCCGGAGTACGGCCAGGTGGTGTAGAACAACCCGAATCGGGTAACCGGTGACGCATGGGTATCGGAGCAAGTATCTTCCTGATCGCACTCGGCGCGATCATCGCGTTCGGAGTGGAGACCTCCCTCAGCTGGCTCGACCTGCCGGTCGTCGGCTGGGTCATCATGTTGGCCGGCTTCACCCTGCTGGCCATGACGTTCTACTTCTGGAAGCGCCGTCGAGTCGGTGCGGAGACGGTGGAAGAGCGGCACTACTACAACGGCCGTTCCACCCCACCGCCCCGGTGATACGTCACCACGTCGGGATTCCACCCCGCGCCGAATCTCTTTCACGTGGCCAGGATTTCCGCTGACTGTCCGGAATGGACGGTGTCCATTCAAGAGTGCGAATAATCCGGCCTCTTGTGAGCACTCCGCCCGCGTTACGATCGCGTGGTCGGGAGGAGTGCCCATGGGCATCGGCGGCAGTATCTTTTTGATCGCCATCGGAGCGATCACCGCGTTCGGAGTCAAGCAAGACCTGAGCTGGCTGGACCTCGACGTCGTGGGCTGGGTGCTGATGCTCTGCGGCGCCACCGGTCTGGTGCTCACCATCAGTTTCTGGATGACGCGTCGACGGCGTACTGAGGTTATCGAGCACCATCACCGTCCGGCGGTCCGCGACCAGGAGCAGCCCCGCACTTAGGGGCCCCTGAGGCGAATCTGCACCGTCGACGTTGGACCGCGGAATACTGACCAGGTGCGAATTCGGTGTGCCGGCGATTCCGGGTTGCTGCTCGAACTGGACGGCGGCGCGGCTGTCGCGGCGTGGCACGCCGAGTTGCTGCGCCGCCGCGACGCTGGTGAGTTCGACGCCGCGGAGCTGGTGCCCGCGGCGCGTACCGTCCTGATCGACGGGCTCACCGATCCGGACAGCTTCTCCTCGACGTTGCGGGGCTGGGCGCCGCCGCCCCCGGCCGCCGCCGAAACCGGGCCGCTGGTGGAAGTGCCAACCGGGTACGACGGACCCGACCTGGCCACCGTCGCCCGGCACTGGAAGGTCACCGAAGACCAGGTGGTCGAGCGGCACACCGCCATCACGTTCCGGGTCGCGTTCTGCGGCTTCTCGCCAGGGTTCGGCTATCTCGCCGGGCTGCCGGACGACTGGTCGGTGCCGCGGCGTACCGAACCGAGAGCCAGGATCCCGGCCGGATCAGTCGGTCTGGCGGGCACGTACAGCGGGGTCTATCCGTCGGAGTCGCCCGGCGGGTGGCAGCTGATCGGACGTACCGACCTGGTGCTCTTCGACCCGGACCGGGATCCGCCGGCGCTGTTCACGCCGGGTGCCCGGGTGAGGTTCGTGGTCCGGTGACGGCACTTGAGGTGGTACGCGCGGGGCCGCTGACCACGGTGCAGGACGAGGGCCGTACGGGGCTCGCGCACCTCGGCGTGCCACCGTCAGGGGCGGTTGATCTGCCGGCGTTGCGGTCGGCCAACCGGGCGCTCGGCAACCCGGCCGGGTACGCCGGCCTGGAGATCACCGTGACCGGCTGCACGCTGCGCGCCCGCACGGCGGTGACGGCAGCGGTGACCGGGGCACTGGCGGACGTCACTGTGGACGGGGTGCCCGTGGAGTTCGGGCAGCCGTTCGGGATCCCCCCGGGGGGCACGCTGAAGGTCGGCGCGGCGCGGCAGGGAGTGCGGACGTACCTCGCCGTCGCGGGCGGCATCGCGGTACCGCCGGTGCTCGGCAGTCGCGCCACCGACACCCTGTCCGGCCTCGGTCCGCCACCGGTACGCGACGGCGACGTACTCCCGATCGGTGACGTGCCCGCACCACCCGCGGAGCCGGCCACGCCGGTCAGGCAGGCGTCGCTACCGGGCGACCTGCTGGTACGGGTACGCCTCGGCCCCCGGGACGACTGGTTCACCCCGTCCGCGATCGACACCCTGTTCGGGTCCCGCTACCAGGTGTCGCCGACCAGCAGCCGGATCGGGGTACGGCTGACCGGGCCGGCGCTCACCCGTACCGTCGCCGCGGAGCTGCCGAGCGAGGGCGTGGTGCTCGGCGGGGTGCAGGTGCCGTCCGGTGGCGAACCGTTGGTGTTCCTCGCCGACCACCCGACGACCGGCGGCTACCCGGTGATCGCCGTGGTGGAGCGGGCGGACCTGTGGGGGTTCGCGCAGGCCCGGCCGGGCACCGGCGTCCGATTTCAGCCGGCCACCCGACGTCACGGAAGCGGGGGAGGATGAGGCTATGGCGGAACCACTCACCCCCGTGACACCCCGGCCGGTACGGGTCGCGCTCCTCGCCCAATGGTGGCGGCGGGTCAGCTTCGTGCACTGGGCGGTCTCGCCGGACGAGGTGGCGCACCTGATGCCGCCGACCGTGCGGCCGGACGTCATCGACGGGGTCACCTACGTGGGGCTGGTCGCGTTCCGGATGGAACGGACCCGGGTATTCGGTACGCCGCCGGTGCCGTACCTGGGGACCTTCGAAGAGACCAACGTACGGCTCTACTCCGTCGACGCCCAGGGCCGCCGCGGAGTGGTATTCCTGTCCATGGACGCGTCCCGGCTGCTGCCCGTGATGGTGGCCCGTACCGTGCTGGGGCTGCCGTACCGGTGGTCGGAGATGCGGCTCGACGCCGCCGACCGCACGGTGACGTACACCTGCCGACCGGTCGGGCAGCGGCCGAGCCGGTTGGCCGTCGAGATCGGAGAGCGGATCGAGCCGTCGCCACTGGATCTCTTCCTCACCGCGCGGTGGGGGCTGCACCTGGGGCGCGGTTACCTCGGCAACGATCACCAGGCATGGCCGCTGACCAGCGCCCGCCTGCTCACCTGTGACGACAGCCTGGTCGCCATGGCGGGGCTGCCGGGCCTCACCGACCAACCTCCGGCCAGCGTGCTCTACTCACCCGGGGTGTACGCGCGGTTCGGTCCGCCGGAGGTCAGCGGGGCGCCCCGTACAGGGTGAGTTCCAGGCGGTCCGGGCCGTCAGGTGCCAGGCGTACCGGAAGCCCCCAGTCCTGCCGGATCAGGTGGCACACGCCGTGGTCGGCCGCGTCATCGCAGGTCGCCACCTGGGCCACCACCTCCAGCACGCCTTCCGGTACGTCGTCGGCCAGCACCAACGGTCGCGTCAGCTGGTCCCCGGTGCCGGCGCCCTCGCGCAGCAGCCTTGGCGGGTTGGCGGTGACTTCGAGGCGTACCGGGGCACCGAAGGTGAGATCGAGCTTCTGGCCCGGCGGCGGAGTGAACACCACCTCCAGGGTCACCTTCCCCGGCGAGACATCGCTGGGTGGCCGCTCCACGGTGTGACGCTGCCCGGCCACCTGTTCCACGGCACCCGGTACGACGGGGCGTACCAGGCGGTGTGCGGCGGACTCGACCGCGACCGGTTCGCCGTCGACGAGCACCACGTCGCTCGGCTCCGCCAGGCCGTGGGCCAGGGTGGTGAGCTGACCGGTGTCGGGGTCGTACCGGCGGATCGCTCCGTTGTACGTGTCCGCCACCGCGACCGACCCGTCGGCCAGTACGCCCACCCCCAGCGGATGCTGCATCAGCCCCTGGTCGGCGGGGCCGTCCCGGTGCCCGAAATCGAACAGCCCGGTGCCGACGACGGTGTGGACCGCGTCGTGCTCCACGTACCGCAGCGCGGAGGTCTCGGCGTCGGCGAACCACAGCCGGGTGCCGTCCCGGGTCACCGCCAGGCCGGACGGCTGCGCCAGGAACGCCTCGCGTACCGGCCCGTCACGGAGCCCTTCGACGGTGGTGCCCGCGTACGTCCCGGCGGTACGGGTCAACGGATCGAACCACCACAGCTGGTGGACCCCGGCCATCGCCACGATGATCCGACCG
>JBOGDK010000171.1:0-9552 GCA_050701795.1 Micromonosporaceae bacterium | reverse complement strand
TTGAGCAGGAACGACACCAGCACGCCCACGTCGTCCGGGTAGCGAGCGGCGAGGTCGGCCGCGAGGGCGTACTCGGGCGGCGCGTCCGGGCCGGCCGCGTGACGGACACAGGCATCGCGTACCCGCCCGATCAGACCACCGCCGACGGGCAGCGCGAACAGTGCGGTCACCGCCTGCCGCAACCCCGCCTCCGGAGGCGCCGAGCCGAGAGCGTCCGCAACGGACTCCAACTCCGGCACGCCCAGGCGGCGCAACGCGTCCGCCGATCGGGCCGCCGTACGGAACCCGCACAGGGCGTCGAACTCCGTGACCGCCAGCAACAGCTCCGGCTTGTGGTACGGATCGACATAGTTGCGGTACGGAGCATCCCGCGGCACACCGGCCGCCTCCTCCGCGGCGAAACCGTCCCGCGCCTGATCCGAGTCGGGGTGCACCTGCAACGACAACGGCCGCTCGGCGGCGAGCACCTTGAGCAGGAACGGCAGCCGGGGGCCGTACCGGTCGACCACCTCGGAACCCAGCACACTGTCCGGGTCCGCGTCGATCATGTCGAGCAGACTCCGCTGCGCGGCCCCGTCGATGACCGGCGACGGGTCGTCGGGGTGCGCCCCGAACCACAGCTCCGCCTCGGGGCCGCCGGACGGCGTACGGCCCTGCACCGCTGCGATACCGGTACGGGAGCCCCACGCGTACGGTCGGATCCGACCCACCAGGCGCCGCATCGCTACGGCGCTTCCCCCGGATCGCTCGGGCCGTCCGGCGACTCTGCGGAGTCGTTGGAAGGCTGCGTCGCCTTCGCCGCGCTGTAGAGATCCGGCTCCAGGTAGATCACCCGGGCGATCGGGCATGCCTCCCGGATCCGGCCTTCGATCCGGTCGACGTGTCGCGCCACGTCCGCGGCGGTGTCGTCGTGGCGTACCGCGATCTTCGCCGCGACCAGCAACTCCTCCGGCCCGAGGTGCAGCGTCTTCATGTGAATGATCCGCTCCACCTCACCGCCGGAACTGATCGCCCGCTCGATCGCGGCGACATGCGCGTCAGTGGCGGACTCACCGAGCAGCAGGCTCTTCATCTCGATCGCCAGGATGACCGCGATCAGCACCAGCAGGACGCCGATCGCCGCGGTGCCGGCCGCGTCCCACATCCCGTTGCCGGTGATCAAGGTCATGCTGACGCCGATCAGCGCCAGGATCAGACCCACCAAGGCGCCGAGGTCCTCCAGCAGCACCACCGGCAGCTCGGGCGCCTTGGCACGTCGTACGAACTCCGTCCACGAACTCCTGCCGCGGACCGCGTTCGACTCCACGATCGCGGTACGGAACGAGAAGCTCTCCAGGATGATCGCGATCACCAGCACCGTCACCGGCACCCACTGCCAGGACTCGATCCCGTGCGGATCGTGGAGCTGTTCCTCGTACTTGTGGTACGCCTCGTACAGCGCGAACAGGCCACCGACGCTGAACAGCACGATCGAGACGATGAACGCGTAGATGTAGCGCTCCCGGCCGTACCCGAACGGGTGCTGGGGTGTGGCCCTGCGCTTGGCCCGCTTGCCGCCGAGCAGCAGCAGCGCCTGGTTTCCCGAGTCCGCGACCGAGTGGATCGACTCGGCCAGCATCGACGACGAGAAGGTCAGCAGGTAGGCGATGAACTTCGTGACCGCGATGCCCAGATTGGCCAGCAGCGCGGCGACGATCGCCTTCGTACCACCAGACGCACTCACGGTGTCGACAGCTCCTTCAACTCATTGACCGCCGGCACCGCCATCGGGTCGAACCCGTGTGCCAGCGCCAGGTAGACAGAAGCGAAATCCGGTACCGCCACCAACGACGCGAACCGTTCCGCCGCGGATGCCCCCTCGGCCTCGATCACCGTAGCGCGCACCCCGCGGCGAGCCGCCAGCTCCAGTACGGCATCGGCCCGTCGCAGCTCTACCGCGACCGGCTCCCCCTGGTCGGCGTCCTCGTCGCCGGCGATCCCCCGATCCCGGAGAACCACCAGTCGGAGCCTGGTGAGGCTCTCGGCCGGATCGAGGTCGGAGTCGGCGAAGATGTCCCGGCTCGCCTCGGTGAGCCCTCCGTAGACCCCGTCGAGCAGACCCACCCGGCCGCGCCCCGCGTCCCCCAGATCACCGGCCACAGCCGGGTACCGGGCATTGGTGGACAGCATGTCGGCGAACCGCCGGGCCGCCACGGCGGCCAACGGTGAACTGCCCCAGACCACCGGGATGGAACCGGCCAGGTCCATCGCCAGCGACTTGGCGGGGTTGACGAACGCGTCCGCGGACGGCCGGCAGCGTTCAGCGTCATCGTCGAGCCGGGTCGCGGCCTCGGCCAGATCCGCCTCCGGGAGCCGGATCAGCCCGAGCGTACGAGCGGCCAGCAGCACCGGTACCGCCAGCCCCCACAGGCTGGCCCGGGCCGGCGCCCGGCGAGGCACCGGTACGAACGGTGCCCGGGCACGCTCGGCGAGCGCGGAGAGCTCCGAATCGGGGGCTCCGATCGCCACCAGCCGGGCCCCTCGGCGGGCGGCCGCGTCCGCCGCCGCGATCGCCTCGGGGCTGCGTCCGGACGCCGACACCGCGACCACCACGTCGGCGGCACCGACCCAGCCGGGCACGCCGGGGCTGCGGTGCGAGATCACCGGCACCAGGGACCGGGAACCCGCCACCGTGGCGAGGATGTCGCCGGTACGCGCCGCCGTACCGGCTCCCGCCACCACCACGGACCGCGGCCTGCCCTCCTCTGCCAGCTCGGAGAGGTTCGCCTCGGCGGCCATCTGTACCGACTCGCGTACCTGCGGGCCCGCGGACGCGACCGCGCGCAGCATCATTCCCGGGTCGGCCTTCGTCAGCGCGTCGGCATCGTTGAGCAGTTGCTCGTCGGCGTCGCGGCGGCCGGTGAGCCCCGCGACACCCTCGGGTGGTTCAGTCATCAGGTCAGTCCGGGGCGCCTGGCTGACGCGCCTCTTCCAGCAGGAGCACCGGCACCCCGTCGCGGATTTCGTAGATCCGGCCGCAGCTGGTGCAGGTGAGGGTCTGGGCGGTCTCGTCGTAGCTCAGCTCGGCGTGATCACCGGGGCATACCAGGATCTCGAGCAAGGTCGGGTCCAGAGCCATCTTCTCGTCAGTCTCCTCGTCTTTCGCGGCCCGCTCACACCGCGTACGCGCGGGTTCAGCGGTTGATCAGGGCGAGCACCTCGTCGCGCAGCGCCGCCATCCGGGTGGCGTCGCGGGCCTCTACGTTAAGGCGTACCAGCGGTTCGGTGTTCGACGGCCGTACGTTGCACCAGCTCCCGTCACCGAATTCCACTGTCAGCCCGTCCAGTTTGTCGATCGTCACACCGTCCCGCCCCTGGTACGCCCGCTCCACCCCGGCCAGCGCCGCCGCCTGATCGGGAACCGTCGAGTTGATCTCGCCCGACGCGGGGTACCGGTGGTACGCCGAGGCCAGCGCCGACAGCGGCCCAGCCTGCCCGCCGAGGGCGGCGAGCATGTGCATCGCGGCCAGCATCCCGGTGTCGGCGAACCAGAAATCCCGGAAGTAGTAGTGGGCGGAGTGTTCGCCCCCGAACACCGCACCGGTACGGGCCATCTCCGCCTTGATGAACGAGTGCCCGACCCGGGTACGCACCGGCGTACCGCCATGCTCGGTAACGATCTCCGGCACCGCCCGGGACGTGATCACGTTGTGGATCACGGTCGAGCCGGGGTGCTTGGCCAACTCCCTGGCGGCCACCAGCGCGGTCACCGCGCTCGGCGAGATCAACTCGGCGTTCTCGTCCACCACGAAGCAACGGTCGGCGTCACCGTCGAAGGCCAACCCGATGTCGGCTCCGTGCTCAGTGACGGCGGCCTGCAGATCGACCAGGTTCGCCGGATCGATCGGGTTCGCCTCGTGGTTCGGGAACGTACCGTCCAGTTCGAAGTACAGCGGCACGATCCGCAGCGGCAGGGCGGGCAGCAGCGCGTCACCCAGCACCGCCGGTACGGTGTGCCCCGCCATCCCGTTGCCGGCGTCCGCGACCACCGTCAACGGGCGGATCCCGGACAGGTCGACCAGCCCGCGCAGGTGCGCGGCGTAGTCGCCCAGCAGGTCCCGCCGTTCCACGGTGCCGGCGCCCGTGGCGGGCAGCTCGCCGCCACCGAGGATCCGCTCGGCCACCTCGCGGATCCGCGCCAGGCCGCTCTCCTGCCCGATCGGCTTCGCCCCCGCACGGCACAGCTTGACGCCGTTGTACGCGGCCGGGTTGTGACTGGCGGTGAACATGGCGCCCGGCAGGTCCAACGCCCCGGACGCGTAGTAGAGCTGGTCTGTGGAGCCGAGTCCGACATGTACCGCGGCCACGCCCTGGGCGGTGACGCCTTCCAGGAAAGCGTCGACCAGTGCCGGCCCGGAGGCGCGCATGTCATGTGCCACCACGATCCGCGGCACGTCGCCTTCGCCGCGCAGCAGCTCGACGAAACCGGCGCCGAGCGCCCGGGCGGTCGACTCGTCGAGCTGGTCGCCCACGGTGCCCCGGATGTCGTACGCCTTGACGATGCCGCTGAGATCCACCACGGTGCCGTGACTCCTCGAGAATTGACGTCCCCGGATCGGTACGTCCCGGGCTTGGCGACGGGACATCCGACGCCGGCGAGCCTACCGGGCCACCCGCCCGGTCACCCGTTGGAGGGCGGCAGCACGCGCAGGTGGCCGCGGCGCCCGGTGGCCGGCGGATTGTCACCCGCCACCGAACGGTCAGGCTGCCCCGGTACGCCGGGCTCCCGCTGCGACGGCCGGCCGGCTTCGCGTACCGCGTCGGCGAGCGCCAGGATGTCGTCGCTACTGGGGCCGGGTGCCGTCAGGTCGCCCTCGGCACGTACCAGATCCCAGCCCTTCGGCGCGGTCAGCCGCACCGCGTGCTCAGAGCACAGGTCGTAGGAATGCGGTTCAGCGAACGCCGCCAGCGGCCCCACCACCGCCGTGGAGTCCGCGTACACGTATGTGAGTGTGGCGACTGCGGGGTGGGGGCAGCCGCCACGGGAGCAACGCCTCTGTGGCCTCACGGGGCATCACGGTAGCGGCACCAGGTACGCCGAGGGTTGGTAGTCCCATCCGACACGCCGACACGGTCGCAAGTCGGGCCGGTTGAGTGTCGTACCGCCGCGGCTACGCTGCACTGGTGGATGGAACACGACCCGGATCACGCCGCCCTGGCGGCACCCGCCGGGATCGCCGGGGCCACGGGTTGCGCGGCCGGCTGGTGCCCGCGGCGGTGCCGTTGGCACGTACCCGTTCGCAGATCTTCGACGACCTGGTGCTCGACGCGGTGGAGCAGCTCGAGGGCCGCTGGTCGACGGAGCTGAAGAACATCGAGTTCGCGGTCGAGGACGTACCGCCGGACCTGAACGTGTACGACTCCGACGTCCTGGAGGACGGTGAGGTCCCGCTGGCGAGGCTGCTCCCAGGGCGAGCCAGCAGTACGGGCGGTCCGCTGCCCCGGATCGTGGTATATCGACGTCCACTGGAGTTTCGGGCGGCGAATCGGGAAGATCTCGCCGACCTGGTGCACGACGTGATCGTGGAACAGGTGGCGAACCTGCTCGGAGTCACCCCCGACGAGGTCGACCCCGACTAATCCCACACCCCGGGTGCCGCTGAGCGAACCTTCCACCGACCACCGGCACGGGGGTGACGTGTGGCCGGTGGAAGACCGCCCGCCGCGACCTCTGGGACGCCCGGCCCTCTTATGCGGACGCGGCCTTCTTCAGGCGACGCCTTTCGCGTTCCGAGAGACCACCCCAGATACCGAACCGCTCATCGTGTGCCAGCGAGTACTCCAGGCATTCTGTCTTGACCTCGCACCGCGAGCAGATCCGCTTCGCCTCGCGGGTCGACCCGCCCTTCTCCGGGAAGAACGCCTCCGGATCGGTCTGCGCGCAGAGCGCACGCTCCTGCCATTCCGGCGCGTCTCCCAGGAGGTCGGTCATTGTGTGTTCGGTGTCCATCACCGCGCCCCCTTCACTTTCCTCACCCGGCCCGCCGCCGGGTCCCCCTCGTATCGAGGCATGCCATACCGACAAGATCGTCGGCTGTACCCCCGGAGCCACTTCGCCCGCTTCGCCCTTTTGGTGCCGCTTCAACCCCGGTCCAACAAGTGATTCCATTGAAATTACACGCGTGTAATACGTGCGTCGTCAAGCCGAACCTGATAAATGACCCCGATCGACGTCCTCTGGCTCTCACCGATTCGGTCATACGGCGCCCGAGGGAACAACGGCTCTCCACACTGTTCGGGTACGGTTGCGTAGCTGCCCGCACGGTGCCGACCCACCGATGCGTGTCCCGGTGACCTGAGCGGCCCTGCCCGTCGACAGCACCTGCCCCTCGGGACTCAGGCACCTTCGTATGTCGTGGTGCGTTGCCGCGCCGGCCGGCCAGCCGCCGCCGCGATCGCCACCAACTGCTCCGCGCTGCGTGCCGAACCGTGTCCAGAACCCGCCATCCGGCTGATCGTCTCCTCCATCAGGGTGCCGCCGAGGTCGTTCGCACCGCCCTGGAGCATCGCGACCGTGCCCTCGTCGCCGAGCTTGACCCAGGAACACTGCACGTTGTCGATCCTGCCGTGCAGCAGCAACCGCGCCATCGCGTGCACCACCCGGTTGTCCCGCAGCGTCGGGCCAGGACGGGCGATCCCGGCGAGGTAGATCGGTGCGTTCGTGTGGACGAACGGCAGCGGTACGAACTCCGTGAACCCCCCGGTACGGTCCTGGATCCGGGCCAGCACCCGCAGGTGGGTCAACCAGTGCCCCGGGTGGTCGACATGGCCGTACATCATCGTCGACGAGCTGCGGATCCCCAGGTCATGAGCCGTCTGGACGACCTCGATCCAGGATGCCGCGGGCAGCTTCCCCTTGGTCAGCACCCAGCGCACCTCGTCGTCCAGGATCTCCGCCGCGGTCCCCGGAATGCTGTCCAGCCCCGCCGCTTTCACCTCGGTGAGCCAGTCCCGGATCGACACCCCCGCCTTGGACGCCGCAGTCACCACCTCCATCGGGCTGTACGCGTGGACGTGCAGCCGCGGCACCCGCCGCTTCACCGCACGGACGATGTCGGCGTACCCGGTGACCGGCAACTGCGGATCGATGCCGCCCTGCATGCACACCTCGGTGGCGCCCGCCCGCCACGCCTCCTCGGCCCGGTCCGCCACCTCGTCCACGGACAACCGGTACGCGTCCGCGTCGCGCTCCCGCTGCGCGAAGGCGCAGAACCGGCACCCGACGTAACAGACGTTCGTGAAGTTGATGTTGCGGTTGACCACGTACGTGACGTCGTCCCCCACGGAGTCAGCGCGAACCTCGTCGGCGAGCGCGGTGAGGACTTCCAGGGCGTCGCCATCGGCGTGAAACAGCGCCAGCGCAAGCGCCTCGTGTTCTGGTTCCAACAGCGCCGACGGCTTGTCGCCGGCCAGCCGCAACGCCGCTGCCAGGTCGGCGTCCAACCGGGCGACGGCACCCCGCCCGTTCCCGCCATCGTGCTCGGCCCCGTCGCGCCGCAGCGCCGCACCGGCCGCGGCACGTACGGCGTCCCAGTCGCCGTACACGGTGTCGAAGTCGGCCCGGCGGTCGGCGTTGCGGCCGGTCATGTCAATCGCTGTGTGCAGGTCGACCCGTCCGGTGGAGGCGAACCCGCCATCGGGCTCCTGCCACGGCCTGCCCACCGGTCTCGCCCCCTCGGCGGCCAGACCCGTGACGGGGTCGGCCAGGGCTGCCACGTGACCGGCCACCCGGGCGTCGATCCAGGCGCCGCCGGCCGTGACGTACTCCGGATAGACCGTCAGCCGTTCCGCCAACCGGAACCCCGCCGCTTCGGTACGGCTCCGCAGCTCCTCGATCGCCGGCCACGGCTGCTCCGGGCTGACGTGGTCGACGGTCACCGGCGAGACTCCGCCCCAGTCGTCGATCCCGGCCCGCAGCATCAGCTCCCACTGGTCGCCCACCAGGTTCGGCGGCGCCTGGATCCGCAGCTTCGGACCGAGCACCAGCCGGGCCACCGCGATCGTCGCGGCCAGGTCGTCGAGGTCCGCGTCCGGTACGTCGCGCATCGCGGTGTCCGGCTTGGCCCGGAAGTTCTGCACGATCACTTCCTGGATGTGGCCGTACTCCCGGGCCACGGCGCGCAGCGCGAACAGCGACTCGGCGCGTTCGGCCAGCGTCTCACCGATCCCGATCAGGATCCCGGTGGTGAACGGCACCGCGACCCGACCCGCGTCGGACAGCACCCGGAGCCGTACCGCCGGGTCCTTGTCCGGGGACCCGTAGTGCGGTCCGCCGGGCTGCGACCACAGCCGCTCCGCGGTGGTCTCCAGCATCATCCCCATGCTGCCGGCGACCGGCTTGAGCCGCTGCAGGTCCTCCCAGCTCATCACCCCCGGGTTCAGATGCGGCAGCAGGCCGGTCTCCTCCAGCACCGCGATCGCGCAGGCACGTACGTAGTCCAGCGTGGACGAGTAACCCCGTTCGTCCAGCCACTGCCGGGCCGTGTCCCAACGCTCCTCCGGCCGGTCGCCGAGCGTGAACAGCGCCTCCTTGCAGCCCTGGGCCGCTCCGGCACGGGCGATCGCGAGCACCTCGTCGCGTTCCAGGAACGCGGCCGGCAGCCGCCCCGGAACGGTGGCGAAGGTGCAGTAGTGGCAACGGTCCCGGCACAGCCGCGACAGCGGGATGAACACGTTTTTCGAGTACGTGATCACGCCATGGCGCCCCACGTCGGCCAGGCCGGCGTCGCGTACCCGCTGGGCGACGGTGAGCAGCGCCTCGAGTGCGTCACCCCGGGCCGACAGCAGGGTCGCCGCCTCGGCCACGTCCAGGGTCCGGCCATCGGCGGCCCGACGCAGCGCACGCCGCAGTCCGGACGGGAGGTTCAGCATCACGCCAGCCTACGGAAGCTCACCGACACCGAAGCCCTGGCGCAGGTGTGACAAGCGCTACCGGGACGGACACCAGCGCAGCGCCGATGCCAGCCCAGGTGCAGATGCCAGCCCAGGTGCGGAAGCCGGCGCAGGTGCCGACCTGGTGATCAGGCGCCGGCGTTGCCCCGGTACTGCTCCGGCTTGAGCAACTGGGTGTGCTGCACTTCCTCGCCGCTGCCGGGGGTGGCCGGGGGTTTCGCCGAGGGAGTGGGCGGCCACTGGGCGGCGCTGGGCGCTGGCGGCCAACCCCCGCCCTGTGCCGGCTGCTGCTGTTGCTGGTGTTGCTGCTCGGCGCCGTAACTGGCCGGCGGCGAGCTCGACGGGGGCGACGAGGCCGGTGCCCCGGACGCGGGTGCCGCCGACGTCGGAGCTGCCGCCTGGGCACCGTATGCGTGCGCCTGACCGCCGGAAGGCGCAGCCTGTTGCGGGGCCGCCTGGTAACCGGCCGGCGCCGCCTGCTGCTGGGCGGCCTGTTGCTGGGCGGCCTGTTGCTGGGCGGCCTGTTGCTGGGCGGCCTGTTGCTGGGCGGCCTGTTGCTGGGCGTAGCCGTACTGCTGGCCGTAGGCCTGCTGTTGCTGACCGTACGCCTGCTGCCCGTAC
>JBOGDK010000170.1:0-9585 GCA_050701795.1 Micromonosporaceae bacterium | reverse complement strand
GCCATCAGGTGGTTCTCCAGGTCCACCGAGCTGATCCATTCCCCACCGGACTTGATCACGTCCTTGGCGCGATCAGTCAGCGTGATGAACCCGTCGGAGGACAGCAATCCGACGTCGCCGGTACGCAGCCACCCGTCGTCGAACTTGTCCGGATCCGGCTCGGCGTCTCCGATGTAGCGGGCGGCGACCCAGGGTCCGCGCACCTCCAACTCACCGACGGTCTCCCCGTCTGTGGCAGCGGGTTGCCCGTCCGGGCCGATGATCCGGGCCTCGACGGACGCCGGCACCCTGCCCTGGGTGACGCGGTAGCGCCAGGTGGTCTCGGTGTCGACGCCCGCGGGTGGCCGGGACACCGAACCCAGCGGCGAGGTCTCGGTCATCCCCCAGGCGTGCACCACGTTGATCCCGTGGCGCTCCTGGTACGCCTCCATCAGCGACGGCGGGCATGCCGAGCCGCCGACCACGACCTCCTTCAGCGTGGACGTGTCGGTCGGGTGCTCGTCCAGGTACCGGAGCAGGTCCGTCCAGATCGTGGGCACGGCACCCGCGAACGTGGGTTTCGCTGCGGCGATCATCGCGGCCAGCGGCGCCGCCTGCAGGAACCGGTCCGGCATCAGCAGCGACCCCCCAGACATCAGGGACGCGTACGGCAGGCCCCAGGCGCCGGCGTGGAACATCGGAACCACCGCGAGGGTGGTGTCGGCCGGGCTGAGCTTGAACGACTCGGCCATGCACCCCTGCATCGAATGCAGGTAGATCGAACGGTGGGAGTACGCCACGCCCTTCGGGTGCCCGGTGGTGCCAGACGTGTAGCACAGCGACGCGGCGTCCCGTTCGTCGAGGACCGGCCAGTCGTACGTCTCGGGGCGCCCGGCGAGCAGCTCATCCCACTGGTAGACCGGCTTGTCCCCGGCCAGCGCCGTGGTGTCGGCGGGCCCGACCACCACGATGTGCTCCACCGTGGTCAGCTGCGGCAGCACGGCGGCCAGCAGCGGCACCAGGGTGTTGTCGACGATGATCACTTTGTCTTCGGCGTGGTTGGCGACGTACGCCAGCTGCGCCGGGGGGAGCCTCAGGTTGAGCGGGTGCAGCACCGCGCCCATGCTCGGCACCGCGAGGTAGCTGATCAGGTGTTCGTTGTTGTTCCAGCACAGCGTCCCGATCCGCTCGTCGCCGGCGATCCCGAGCTCGTCTTTGAGCCCGTGGGCCAGCTGTGCCGCGTGGCGACCGACTTCGGCGTAGCTCATCCGGCGTACGTCCTCGCCGGTCCAGGTGGCTACTTCGCTGCGTTCTCCGTGCACGGTGGCGCCGTGTTCCAGGATCCGGGAGATCAGCAGCGGGGCGTCCTGCATCGTGCTTCGCATGGTTGGACGCTAGTGGCCCAGCTCACTGGCGGGAAGTGGCCAACCCGCCGATCTTGGACGGTCAAGCGTGTTCAGGTGACCGAACCGTCCTAGATCGATACGAGTTATGTCAGACGCCCGCTTTAGCCGCGATGTCCTCCGGGGACGCCGGGGCGTCCGCGTCCTTGCCCCGCTTGATCGCCGGACCGGCGGTGAGCTCGGTGTTCGGCAGCAGCGACGTGATCACGACGGCGATCACCGACACACCCGCGGTGACCAGGAAGACCGTACCGAGGCCGTGTACGAAGGACTCCTGGATCGCGTCCCGGATCGGAGCGGGGAGAGCCAGGATCGCCGAGGGCTCGTTCAGCAGCTCCCGGTTCGACCCCCCGGGGAGCCGCTCCGCCGCGCCGGGTGGCAGCTTCCCGATGGCCCGGGGCAGCAGCTCTGCCATCCAGTGGTCCAACCGGGCGGCGAGTACGGCACCCAGGATCGCGACCCCGAAGGAGCCCCCGAGCTGCCGGAAGAACGTCACCGCGGAGGTGCCCGTACCCATGTCCTTCAGTTCCAGGCCGTCCTGTACGGCCAGCACCAGCGACTGCATCGACAGACCCATCCCGATGCCGAGCACCACCATGTAGCCGAACGCGACCCACAACGGCGTGTCCACTTCCAGCTGCGCGAACAGCAGCAGGCCGACCGTCATCACCACGGCACCGGAGACGGTGGCCCACTTGACCCGACCGATCCGGCTGATAGCACGCCCGGAGAGGATGGAGGTGACGATGATCCCGGCCATCATCGGGACCATCAGCAGGCCGGAGTCGGTGGGTGTGGTGCCCTTCACGACCTGCAGGTACATCGGTATGAAGATCACCGCGCCGAACATCCCGAGCCCGAAGACGAAGCCGCCCATGTTGCCGAGCGCGAACGTACGGCCGCGGAACAGCCGGAGCGGCAGGATCGGCTCGCTGGCGCGGGTCTCGACGTACACGAAGGCCAGAGCGAGGGCGAGCCCGCCGCCGAGCAGGCCGAGGATCACCGGGGAGCTCCAGGCGTACTCGGTGCCGCCCCAGGTCGCGGCGAGCAGCAGTGACACCACGCCGGCCACCAGGAGGGTGGCGCCGGCCCAGTCGATCCGGTGGTCCCGGGGGCGGTGCGGCACCACCCGCAGCACCCGGTCGGTGATGATCAGCGCGGCGATGCCGATCGGGATGTTGATGTAGAAGATCCAGCGCCAGTCGTGGTCGGCGAAATACCCCCCGACCAGCGGTCCGGCGATGCTGGAGAACCCGAACACCGCACCGAACAGACCCTGGTAGCGCGCCCGGTCCCGGGGGGCGAGGACGTCGGAGATGATCGTGAACGACAACGCCATCAGGCCGCCGGCGCCGAGGCCCTGGACCCCCCGGAAGATGATCAGCTGGGTCATGTCCTGCGCCATGCCGGACAGCAGCGACCCGATCAGGAACGTCACGATCCCGAACCGCAGCAGGGGCAGCCTGCCGTACAGGTCGGAGAGCTTGCCGTACAGCGGGGTGGTGGCGGTGGCCGCCAGCAGGTACGCCGTGATCACCCAGGAGTAGTGGTCCAGCCCGCCGAGCTTGCCCACGATGGTGGGCATCGCGGTGGCGACGATGGTCTGGTCGAGCGCGGCGAGCAGCATGCCGCTCATCAGGCCGCCCATCAGAGCCAGGATCTGGCGGTGGGTCAGGACGGGCCGTTCCTCTGTTGCGGTGCTCACGCATTCCCCTCGATTTTCGGTGGTACGTCGTCCGGGGTGCCCCGCCCCCGGGTGCCGGTAACGGCGTCCGTCGCGTCGTTGAAGCGCCCGAGCAGCCGTACGAACGCCTCGACGTCTTCGGCTGGCCAGTCCCCCAGGATCTCCTTGACCAGCGCGAACACCCGCTCCCGGTGGTGGCGCAGGACGGTGGCGCCCTCCGGGGTGACGCGGACCAGCTGGGCTCGGCCGTCAGCGGTGTCACGTTCCCGGGCGATCCAGCCGGCACGTTCCAACGAGGTCAGGTGCCGGCTGACGGTGGACAGGTCGAGACAGATCAGGTCGGCGAGCGCGGACGGACGCAGCGCACCGGCCTTGTGCGCCTTGGCGAGCAGGAAGTACGCCGCACGTTCCAGCACCGGCTGGCCGGGGTTGGCCGGCGGCATCATCTGGTGCCACCGGTGAGCGCGGCCGAACAGGACACCAACCTGCGTCGCGACCTCCGCGTACGGGTCAGCGTCGTCGGTGGGCTGCTCCATGGATGTACTCCTCACAGATACTTGTACCCTGCAAGCTTCTCCGAGGAGCCGCCGCCCAGCAAACGAAATCAGTGGGAGCCACGCCACAGTTCGCCCGCCACCGCCCCCTTTTCCACTTGGTCGGCTGCGAACGTCTCGCCACGCCGTACCGAACGGCGTGTCGGGACGTCACCACCCCACCAAGTGGAACGACCCGCACCGCACGGGGGTGGTCCAGCTACGCGAACGGCTCCAAGACGAACCCTCCGTCGGCCAGCGCCTGCCGTACCGCCACGGCCAGTCCGACCGCCCCCGGAGTGTCCCCATGTACGCACAGCGAACGGATGTCGAGCGCGACCGCCGCACCGTCGACCGTCTCGACCTCACGGTCCCCGATCATCCGTACCGCCCGCTCGGCCACCACCTCGGGGTCGTGGAGCACCGCACCCACCTCGGTACGCGACACCAGCCCGCCGTCGGCCAGGTACGCCCGATCCGCGAACCCCTCCGGCACCGCGCTCAGCCCCACCTCGGTGGCCAGCCGAAGCAGCGCCGATCCGGGCGCCCCGAGTACGGGAAGGCCAGGGTCGTATTCGCGGACGGCGCGCACCACGGCTGCCGCCTGCACCTCGTCCGTGACGCACGAGTGGTAGAGCGCGCCGTGCGGCTTGACGTACCGCACCCGGGTGCCGGAGACCCGGCAGAGCCCGTCCAGAGCACCGATCTGGTAGACCACCTCGTCGGTCAACTCGTTCGGCTGGTAGTCGATCCGGCGCCGCCCGAACCCGGCGAGATCCCGGTAGGACACCTGCGCTCCGACCGACACGCCGCGCGCCGCCGCGCTCTGACACACCCGGCGTAACGTGACCGCGTCACCGCCGTGGAAACCGCATGCCACGTTCGCGCTGGTCACCACACTGAGCAGGGCCTCGTCGTCGCCGAGCCGCCAGATCCCGAATCCCTCACCAACGTCGGCGTTGAGGTCGATTGACACTCCGGTCACGACCCGATCGTATGGCGCGGGCGCGGAGCGAACAGAAGTGCCCGCGATTCCACCTGCGAGTGGCGCCACGCCCGACGGAAGGTGGCCGCGTTGCCTACCCGCTCCCACTGGGGCCTCACACCCCGCCAGAGCATCGAAGCGGAATGCTCCCGCCGGGGCCGGGCGGCTGTGGCGAACGGCTGCGTACGACTGTTTCGCGGAGACGACAGCGACCCTGGCCTGGTGGTCGCGCTCGCCGGGCCGGCCGCCCGACGTGTGATCGACGGCCGCACCCGCGCGGATCGCGCCGTCAGCTCGCAGATGGCCGCGGCTCACAGGCGGCCACGGCTCACAGGTGGCCGCGGTGGCCAGCGGGCGTCGCACTCAGGCGTCGCCGGTCCGCCCCGCCGGAGCCTCCCCGCCAGCCGGAGCCTCCCCCACCACGGCGCCAAAGCTGTCCAGGCTCTCGGTCTCCATGACCCGATCGTCGAAGTCACCGCCGTACAGGCGCTTCGCCCACGCCCGCGTCGCCGCCAGGTCGTCGGCGTCCCGTACCCACCGCCGGGTCACCAGATTGGACAGCCACACCGGGGCATGGCCCTTCTGCCTGACCAGAACCAACATCTCGGATCTCCTACCTCCGGAGCGGAATGAACGGATGTCGTCGAACAGGACGTCCCAGGGGAACTCGGTGCCAGGGTCGGTGTGGCTGCCGCCGTCCTCGGGCCACCCGTACGTCCAGTCGGCGTGGCCGCAGATGCCTTTGACACCACGGGCGCGGAGTTCCCGATTGGTCAGTCGGGTCAACGGGATCCCGTACTGCTCCATGTCACGGGTGATCTGGCGGGCGGCGTTGCGGATGGTGGCCCGTGAGATGGTGTCCAGCCACTGGGAGCGGGACTGGCGGGTGCCGCACAGTTCGTACTGGATGCCCCAGAGGTTGCCGTGGAACAGCGCGGTGTGGGCGCGGTCGGCGGTACGGACGCACTGCACGACCGAGTCGGCGTCGACGTAGTAATGCGCGGAGGTGCCGTCGGTACGGCGCTGGTCGTACTCGGCACCGGCCTCCGCGTCGTCGTAGCCCTCGGAGCCGGCGGTGTAGTGCACGGTGATGATCCGAGCGCCACCGGAGTAGTACAGGCCGGTACTGGAGCACTGATGAGAGGGTCGTCCCCGGGTGTAGGAGCGGGGAGGTATCCAGCGCAGGTCGGGATACTCGGGGCTCTGTGCCATCACGTCCCCCTAACAGCCGTGGTGATTACCGATTGCTTTCACGGAATCACCTTCAGTTATCGACACCTTCCGATTATTACCGCTGCACCCCAAATGTGATAGCCCCAATCGGCGCGGTTACGTCGAATCTTCAAGCCACCGTCCGATGTCGACGGTCTACCGGCAACCGCACTGCCTGTCGCCTCCGAGGAGATCGTCACCGTCAAGGCGCTGCTCGAACGGATGGGCTCCGGCCGCTGGGGTGGAACTCGGTTGTCAGCCCCGGAGCAGCTGGGCGAGCACCTCGGCCTGGCTGATCTCGGGATGCCTGGTCGCGGTGAGCAGTGTCAGAGTCCGGTCCTTCGCGAGGTCGCGTAGATGCGCGAGTGCACCTTCGCGCTCGGGATCGTTGAGCTCGGCCCGGTAGCGGCGGCTGAATTCGGCGAACCGCTCGGGGTCGTGGCCGTACCACTTGCGCAGCTCCGTGGAGGGTGCGACCTCCTTGCACCACTCGTCGAGGTGCGCCTTGTCTTTGGACACTCCCCGCGGCCAGACCCGGTCCACCAGCACTCTGGCACCGTCAGACCGTGCCGGAGCCTCGTTGACGCGGCGGACCTGCACCGTCGCTTTCCGTGCCATGGAAGAACCTCCTCATAAGGTACGAACTCCGCCTCCGACATCATGATCAACCCGGCCATGACAGGAACCCCCCGACGCTGGTGCCGTACGCGAGGTGTGCGGCGAGCGTGACGGTAGGAGTGCTGGGACCGTAGTTGAGCATCAGGAAGCCGGGTGGTTCGAGCAGCGCGACGTCCGTGGCGCTGGTCTGGGGTGTGCCCATCCGCGGGTGGACCAGGGGCAGCAGGATGTTGACCAACGCGGTGGCGGCGAACAGGCCGTGAACGAGGCCGAAGATGGCGCCGAGCCACCAGCTGCTGTAGCCGATGGCGAGGAACACCGCGTAGTACATCAGCGCGAAGATCAGGCCGTTCACGAAGTGCAAGCCGTACCCGAGGGCCTTGGCCCGGGTCCGGTTGCCGGTGAAGGCGGTGCCGAGCAGGAACGGCAGGTCGATCCGGGTGAGGTTGAAGGCATTGGCGGCACGTAGGCCGGTCGTCAGTACGAGGGTGCCGACGAACCCGCCCGCCAGAGCCGCCCAGATGCTCATCGGGTGGCGTCCGCGATCGCGCAGGCCGCGCTGATCAGGGCGAGGTGGGACAGGCCCTGCGGCAGGTTGCCGAGGAAGGCGCCAGTGGCGGGGTCGATTTCTTCGCTGTACAGGCCGACGTCGTTGGCGAGAGCCACCAGCTGATCCATCATCGACGTGGCTTCGTCGACCCGGCCGCGTCGGGCGAGAGCCTCGGCGAGCCAGAAGGAGCAGGCGAGGAAGGCGCCCTCAGCACCGGGGAGGCCGTCGGAGCCCAGATAGCGGTGGACGTACGGGCCGTCCTGCAGGGTCCGCTGGACGGCGGCGACAGTGCCGCGGATCCGTGGATCGTCAGGCGGGCGGTAGCCGTGGAGCAGCCCGAGCAGGAGACCAGCGTCGAGGACGTCGTCGCCGGCCGAACGCACGTAACTGTGCAACCGCTCGCTGAAGCAGTGGGTGTCGATGAACCCCGCGATGGCGTCCCGCTCACGTCGCCACCGGCCAGCGTGCCGGTCCGAAATCAGCCGCCTCTGCGCCAGGTCGACAGCGCGGTCGAGAGCGATCCAACACATCATCTTGGACTGGGTGAAGTGTTCGGGGCCGCTGCGGACCTCCCAGATGCCCGCATCCGGCCGCTGCCAGATTACGCAGATCAGGTCCGCGATCTCGGCCAGACGGCGGGCGATGTCGGCGTCGAGCCGGTGCCCCGCGGCGGCGTAGAGCCAAGCCGTCTGCAGCAGTTCCCCGTAGGTGTCCAGCTGCAGTTGGTTCACGGCTGCGTTGCCCACCCGTACCGGCGCTGATCCCCGGTACCCCGACAGCGGAAGGGTCTGTTCGGACGCGCTCCTGCCTCCGTCCAGGCGGTACAGGACCTGCAGCCGAGGGTGGGTGAGCTGGGATGCGTGCATCAGCCACCAGAGGTAGCCGGTTGCCTCCGGCGCGCAGCCCAGCTGCAGGAAGGCGTCGATGGTGAAGGCGGAGTCGCGGATCCAGCTGAAGCGGTAGTCCCAGTTCCGCTCGCCACCGATGGACTCGGGCAGGGAGCAGGTCGCCGCCGCCGCGACCGCACCGGAGGGGGCGAAGACCAGCAGCTTGAGGGCCAGCGCGCTGCGCAGCACCGCGTCGTACCACGGCCCCGCGTACGTACGGCTGTCCGCCCACTGCCGCCAGGTGGCGATGGTGTGGTCCAGGCGGGCCTCACACTCGGGGCGGGTGGGGAGAACCAGCGGTTCCTGATGCGCGTACGACAACGCGATCAGGGCACGGGTGCCGATGTCGACCCGGAACTGAGCGGTGACGGAGTCGATCGCGTACCGCGGTTGGCCGGCGTTGAAGGCAAGAACCGCGACCGCATCGGAGCCGCAGGTGGCCACCGGGACGCCCGCTCGGCGCGCCAGCCGCGGCGCGCGGCCGCCGTAGCCGAACCGTGGCTCGACGCTCCAGCGCATCGGGACGCTGCCCGCGACGCCCTCGATCCGCCGGAGGAGTTCCCGTCCCGGTGCCAGGGAACGGTTGTCGGGGAGAGTCAGCGCATCGGTGAGCCGGACGGCGCCGCCAGCGGTGGTGAACGTCGTCTCCAACACGTTGGTACCGGGCAGGTAGCGGCGGGCGGTGGCGTACGGCACCGCGGGCTCAAGCAGGAACCTGCCGCCGCGGACGTGGTCGAGTACGGCGGCGAACAGGGTGGACGAGTCCAGATCCGGCCAGGCCAGCCAGTCCACCGAGCCGTCGCCCGCGACCAGGGCCACGCAACGGCCGTCCCCGATCACGGCGTAGTCCCGCAGTCCGGCGTACCCGTCCACGCGTGCCGGCGTGGTTGCGGTGGCCACGCCTCAGCTCCTGTGCGGTCCCGCGGGCCGTACGCCAAGGGTGGCGGAGAGCTGTTCGCGCATCTGCTCCCAACTCGCGTCGAACGCGGCCACGCCCTCGTCCTCGAGCTTGCGCACCACGTCCTCGTAATCGATGCCGAGGGCGCCCAGCCGGTTCAGCACCTGTCGCGAATCGGCGTAGTGGCCGCGTACCGAGTCGGCGGGCACCGCGGCGTGATCGGCGACCGCGCGGAGGGTGGCCTCGGGCATGGTGCTTACCACGCCGGGCGCCACCAGGTCGACCACGTAGCGGGTGTCGGGGTAGGCGGGGTCCTTGGTCGAGGTCGATGCCCACAACGGGCGTTGCGGGTGGCCGCCGGCATCGCGCAACGCTTCCCAGCGTGGCGAGGAGAACACCCGCTCATAGTGCTGATAGGCGAGTCGGGCATTGGCGATCGCCGCCCGGCCGCGCAGCTCGGCGGCTTCCGTCGTCCCGATCTTGTCCAGTCGCGCGTCCACCTCGGCGTCGACGCGGGAGACGAAGAACGAAGCCACCGACCCGAGCGTGGCCAGGTCGTGGCCGCCCCGCAGGGCGCGTTCCATCCCGTCCAGGAACGCGTCCATGACCCCGTCGTAACGCGACAGGGAGAAGATCAACGTGACGTTGATGCTGATTCCCTCGGCCAGGCACGCGGTGATCGCGGGCAACCCTTGACGGGCCGCCGGGATCTTGATGAACAGATTGGGCCGATCGACCAGCCACCACAGGGCGCGCGCCTCGGCGATGGTCGCCCCGGTGTCGCGGGCGAGGCGCGGGTCGACCTCGATCGACACCCGCCCGTCCACCCCGCCCGT
>JBOGDK010000169.1:0-9590 GCA_050701795.1 Micromonosporaceae bacterium | reverse complement strand
GCGATGCGCGACGAGCGGACCGACCCCAGCGGCTTCCGCGCCGCGTTGCGCGAGCTGTCGGGCCTGCTGGTCTACGAGGCCACCCGGAGCCTGCAGGTCGAGAGGTATCCGGTGACAACGCCACTGACCACAACCGAGGGCACCCGGATCGCCAACCCACCGCTCCTGGTGCCGGTGCTGCGGGCCGGGCTCGGGATGGCGGAGGCCGCGCTCGGGCTGTTGCCGGAGTCGTCGATGGGATTCGTGGGACTCGCCCGGGACGAAAAGACCTTCGAACCTCGGGCCTACCTGGAGTCGTTGCCGCAGGACCTTGACGGCCTGCCGGTGCTGGTGCTGGACCCGATGCTGGCCACCGGAGGCTCCCTGGAGCACTGCTGCCGGTTGCTCGCGGACCGGGGATGCACTGACATCACCGTGGTGTGCGTGCTGGCGGCGCCCGAGGGGGTCCGCCGGCTGGAACGTAGCGGTCTGCCGTTGCGACTGGTGACCGCGTCGATCGACGACCGTCTCAACGACACCGCGTTCATCGTTCCCGGCCTGGGTGACGCGGGGGACCGGCAGTTCGGTGGCATGCCCCGCTTCTGAACCCCATGCTCCGTTTCTGAACCCCTGCTCTGTTTCTGAACCCATTGTGGACAGAGCGGCGGTGGTGAGTGGATTTCACCTCAGCGCCAGAACATTACGGCTGGTGAACGCACGTACCACGCTATGTAGCTAATTTTCAGAGTTTCCTGAGTTTGGGTAAGCAATTTACGCCAACCATCTTGTGGCGGCGCCGCCGACTGTGGCGGGATGGCCAGGTCATGCGCACCAACGGGCCACGCGGACGGCTGCCACAAGCAGGATCACGGTTGCGTGCCCCAAAGCAGGAGGTTGAAACAGGTGCAGTTACCTCACCGCAGTCCTCTGCATGACGGCCAAGTCCCACAACGGCGACGTGTCTGGCGGATCGGTCTGTTGGCCGTCGCGGTGCTCGTCATCGGGGGCTACGCCACAGTCGGGGGACTGAACGTGCCGCACGCCGAGGCCGCAAGCAAGGTGCCCGGCGTGGATGTGTCACACCACCAGGGCGCCATCGACTGGTCCGCGCTGCGCGGTGCGGGGATCCGGTTCGCGTACCTCAAGGCCACCGAGAGCACGACCTTCACCGACCCGAGGTTCGGCGAGAACTACCGCAACTCGCACCGCGCCGGGGTCATCCGCGGCGCGTACCACTTCGCCCGTCCCGCCGCCTCCTCGGGCGAGGCCCAGGCGGACTACTTCGTACGCCACGGCGGCGCGTGGTCCGCCGACGGCATGACCCTGCCTGGTGCGCTCGACCTGGAGGCGGGTTGCCACGGCCTGAGCCACAGCGCGATGCGCAACTGGATTCACGGCTTCATGAAGCGTTACCACGAGCACACCGGGCGGTGGGCCGCCATCTACACCACCACCAGTTGGTGGACCACCTGCACCGGCGGCTTCACCGGCTTCGGCTCGCGCCACCCGATGTGGCTGGCCCGCTGGAACAGCAGCCCGGGCCCGATGCCGGCCGGGTGGTCCACGTACAGCTTCTGGCAGTACACCGACAGCGGCTCGCTGCCCGGGGTGTCCGGCAACGTCGACCGCAACCAGTTCAACGGTTCGTACGAGCGACTGCAGGTGCTGGCGCGGGGATCCGACAAGCCGGACCCGAAGCCCACCACGGACTCGCCGTCGCCGAAGCCGACCCGGACCGAATCGGCGTCGGCGGAGCCATCGCCCCCCGACACCACGCCGGTGGACTCCGCACCGGCGTCGGAGCCGCCGCCCGGTGGCGGGCTACCCGAGACCGGGACGAATGCCGGGCTGGTCACCGGACTCGGCATCGCACTGCTGCTCGCCGGAGCCGGGTTCCTGTGGTTCGGCCGGCGCCGCAGGCTCGCGCGACACGCCGCGGGCCGGCAGATATGAGCTGACGGACCGCGCCCCGCGCCCGACGACCGGCGCGGGGCACGGCCCGTTCTGGCCTGGATCGGCAGGATACGGCCTAGACAGACGCCAGGTCGACGCCGAGCGCGGCGGCGACCTCAGACCTCAGGTCCGCGATCCGCAGCGCGGCCCGGCGCCGCGCCGCGGCGACCTCGTCGCCGGCCACCGGCTCGACGACTTCCAGGTACGCCTTGAGCTTCGGCTCGGTGCCGGAGGGGCGTACCACCACCCGGGCGGTGTCGGTACGCAGCGTCACGGCGTCCGTGGCCGGCGACAGGTCCCGCAGCTCGGTGACCGGGTCGCCCAGCAGGGTGGCCGGTGGCGCTGTACGGAGCCGGGCTGTCATCGCGGCGATATCGGTGAGGTCGTCGACCCGTACCGACAGCTGGTCTGTGGTGTGGACCCCGAACTGGCGGGCCAGCTCGTCCAACCGGCTGTCGAGCCCCCGCCCCTCCGCCTTCAGGACGGCGGCCAGCTCGGCGATCAGCAACGCCGCGGTGATCCCGTCCTTGTCCCGTACGTGCTCCGGGGCGACGCAGTAGCCCAGCGCCTCCTCGTACCCGTAGCCGAGATCGGGGTCGGCGCGGACGATCCACTTGAAGCCGGTCAGGGTCTCGCCGTACGGCAGGTCGCGGGCGCCGCACAGGGCACGCAGCAGCGACGACGACACGATCGTGGTGGCGTACCGGCCGGTGACCCCGCGGCGCATCAGGTGGTCGGCGAGCAGCACCCCCACCTCGTCGCCGCGCAGGATCCGCCAGGCAGTGCCGGGGCCGCCGGACCCGGGCTTGCCGCTCCAGTCGCGGATCGCCACCGCGCACCGGTCGGCGTCCGGGTCGTTCGCGATCGCCAGATCCGCGCCGATCTCGTCGGCGAGCCGGAGCACCCGGTCCATGGCGCCCGGCTCCTCCGGATTCGGGAAGCTCACCGTGGTGAAGTCGGGGTCCGGGTCGGCCTGCTCCGGCACCGGTACCGGACGGGGAAAGCCGGCCCGTACGAACGCGTCGTTCAGCACCTGGGCGCCTACCCCGTGCAGCGGTGTGTACGCCACGGTGAGGTCCCGTGGCCCGTCAGGCGCGATGACTCCCACGGCACCGGCGAGGTACGCGTCGACCACCCCGTCGCCCAGCACCTCGTCGACGGTGACCTCACCCATCGGGACGTCGGCCAGGGGCCCGGCCGCGGCGATCGCGGCGGAGATCTCGGTGTCGGCCGGCGGCACGATCTGGGCCCCGGCGCCTCCCGGGCCGCCGAGCGCGGGGCCCAGGTAGACCTTGTAGCCGTTGTCCTGGGGCGGGTTGTGGCTGGCGGTCACCATCACCCCGGCCGCGGCGTTCAGGGCGCGGACCGCGTACGCGAGCACCGGGGTGGGCAGCGGACGCGACAGCAGCAGAGCCCGGCGTCCGGCGCCTTCGGCAACCCGGGCGGTCTCCTCGGCGAACCGGGCCGAGCCGTGGCGGGCGTCATACCCGATCACCACCGGTCCCACGGCCTGGTGGTCGTCGAGCCACCGGACCAGGCCCGCGGCGGCGGCGCGTACCACCGCCTGGTTCATGCCGTTGGGGCCGGCCCGCAGCGGCCCGCGGAGCCCGGCGGTGCCGAAGACCAGCGGGCCGCTGAAACGGTCGGCGAGCTCCGCTTCGGTGTCGGGGAGCCTCTCCAGCAGGTCGCGGAGCTCGGCCCGGGTGACCGGGTCCGGGTCGTCGGCCAGCCAGGTCTCGGCGCGTGCCCTCAGGTCAGCCACGTCTCAACGTTCCAGCTTCAGGGAACGTACCGCCTCCAGGAACACCTTCTTGTGGTCCAGGAACTGCTTGCCGGGCACCGACATATACACCTGGTAGTTGCGACCGTCCACCACGATCATTCGCCAGATCCCGTGTCGCCGTTGCTTGGTCTGGGCACTGGTCGCGGTGTATTCGAGCTCGGCTCCCCGGTGCCCGGCCAGCTTCACGCTGCGCAGGTCCACCCGCCGGTAGTTGCTCAGGCCGCAGCAGCCGCGTTCGAAGTTGCGGTTCGCGTCCCGCAGGATCTGGCTGGAGGTACGGCTGTCGTTGACGACGTTGATCCGCAGCCAGGCGGTCTTCTCCTTCGGGTGGTGGAACTGCACGTAGTTGCCGGCCGTGCGCTTCTTCCAGGCCGCCGGCACGTTGAGGGTGACCCCCTTGCCGCGGTACGTCTGCACCTTGAACCGGGGGGCCTCGGCGGTGGCTGTGGGCTTCGCCGTGCCGGTCCCGCCGTCCCGGAACCAGCCGGCGGTGTAGCCGATCACACCGAGCACCAGGGCCATCGCCACCAGCACGGCGGCGGCGCCGAACGCCCAGGCCGCGTACGGCCTGCGGGACCCTCCGGACGGGTGGTAGCTGGCGAAGGTGGCCGACGCCGGGACCGGCAACGGCTCCTGGTGGGCTGCAGGGTGGGCCGTACCGGCGGACGGTGCGGGCACCGACGCGCGACCGACCCAGTCCGAACCGGTCGGCAGGCTCGCCGCTCCCGGCACCGCGGCCCGCGCCTGGGTCGAATCTGGCCCGCCAGGTGCCGGGACGGTGCCGGCCGCCGGGCTGGTGGGCCGCACGGCCGGCATCCGGGTGGGGGCCGTGGGCGGCCCGGTCGCCGGTGGCGGGGTGCCGAGCAGCATGGCGCGCAGGGTGGACCGGGTACGGTCCACGTCCCACCGTTGCGCCGGGTCCTTCTCCAGCAACCCGTACAGCACCGGGATCAGCTCCGCGGCGCGCCGCGGCGGCTCGGGTGGCTCGTTCACCACCGCGTGCATGGTGCTGATCGCATCGCCCCGGTCGAACGGCGGCTGGCCCTCGGCCGCGGCGTAGAGGGTGACTCCGAGCGAGAACAGGTCGCTGGGTGGACCGAAGGTGCCCCCGGTGGCGCGTTCCGGTGAGATGAAATGCGGGGAGCCGAGCACCATCCCGGGGGTGGTCAGCTCGGCGTCGGAGGCGCTCCGGGCGACCCCGAAGTCGCTCAGTACGCAGCGCCCGTCCGCGCAGATCAGGACGTTGCCGGGCTTGACGTCCCGGTGCAGTACGCCTGCCTGGTGCGCCGCCTCCAGGGCGCCCAGCAGCGCCAACCCGATCTTTGCGACGGCGCGCGCGGCGAGCGGGCCGTCCCGTTCGATCAGGTCGGCGAGGCTGTGCGCCTTGAGCAGCTCCATCACGATCCACGGCCGGCCGGAGTCGATCACGACGTCGAAGACCCGTACCACCGACGGGTGGGACAACGCCGCGGCGGCGCGGGCCTCCCGCAGGGTGCGTTCGGTGAGCGCGTCGCGCTCGCTGGGTGGCGTACCGGGCGGAAGCGCCACCTCCTTTATCGCCACCTCGCGGCGCAGTAGTTGATCGTTGGCGCGCCAGACCGCGCCCATGCCGCCGCTGCCGATCGGCGAGATCAGGGTGTAGCGACCCCCGATCACGGTGCCCGCGGCACCCCGGGAGGCGGTGCCGGGTCCGGACGCGCCGTGCGTCGCGGGTGGTGGCGAGCCCTGGGCGGGCACGGTCGGTACGCCGGGTACGGCCACGCCGGCAGGCGCCGGGTGCCCGGCCGGGCCACTGGAAGCTGGTGTATGGGCGCTCACGCGGAAGTTCCTCCTGAAAGCAACCCGTCTAGTGTGCGGAATGCGCGCCGGTATGAGAAATCGTCCGGGGACGAATCGCTCATTTTGCCGCTCGTTGACGTGCGGTGTTGCGGTGGGTCGCCGAGCGGGTCCGATCCGCGATGGTATCGGGTGCCTGGTGGGGTGGATCGCCTCCGCCCTCGCCCAGTTTTCACCGCCGTTGCGCCAGCCCCGCCGGGGGTGGTGCCTCACTGTGGAGTTGGCCTCAGCTACCGCGCCGTAACTTCCTGTCGGCCTACGATCGGCACGAGATGTGGGCGCACCTGGTAGGCGCGTTCACGCCAGCCGGGTAGCGGGAGCGGCGGGAGTGCGTACGCCGCGGAGCGAAGCGAGGCAGCCACGTGACTGACCAGCCGTCCACGGAGGGCCGTCCGAGCGAGTCCGGCTTCGGCATCAGGCCGGTCTACCGCGCCTCCGATGTGGCGCCCGGCCTGGCCGAGCGGCTGGGCGAACCCGGGGAGCTTCCGTACACCCGCGGTGTCTACCCGACGATGTACACCACCCGGCCGTGGACGATGCGCCAGTACGCCGGTTTCGGCACCGCCGCCGAGTCCAACGCCCGCTACCACCAGCTGATCGAGGCCGGAACGACGGGTCTGTCGGTGGCGTTCGACCTGCCCACCCAGATGGGGTACGACTCCGACGACCCGGTGGCGCACGGCGAGGTCGGCAAGGTCGGGGTCGCGATCGACTCGATCGACGACATGCGGCTGCTCTTCGACGGCATCCCGTTGGATCAGGTCTCCACCTCGATGACGATCAACGCCCCGGCGTCGGTGCTGCTGCTGCTCTACCAGTTGGTGGCCGAGGAGCACGGGGTGCCCGGCTCCGCGCTGACGGGCACGATCCAGAACGACATCCTCAAGGAGTACATCGCGCGGGGCACGTACATCTATCCGCCGAAGCCGTCGCTGCGGCTGGTGGCGGACACCTTCGCGTACTGCCAGGCGGAGCTGCCGCGCTGGAACACCATCTCGATCTCCGGCTACCACATGGCGGAGGCTGGTGCGACGCCGGTGCAGGAGGTGGCGTTCACCCTCGCCAACGGGATCGAGTACGTGAAGGCCGCGTTGGACGCGGGGCTCGCCGTCGACGACTTTGCGCCCCGACTGTCGTTCTTCTTCGTGGCGCGTACCACGCTGCTGGAGGAGGTGGCGAAGTTCCGCGCGGCACGCCGGATCTGGGCCCGGTTGATGCGCGAGGAGTTCGGCGCGCAGAACCCGAAGTCGCTGATGCTGCGATTCCACACCCAGACCGCCGGGGTGCAGCTGACCGCGCAGCAGCCCGAGGTGAACCTGATCCGGGTCGCGGTGCAGGCGCTCGGGGCGGTGATGGGCGGCACCCAGTCGCTGCACACCAACTCCTACGACGAGGCGATCGCGCTGCCCAGCGAGAAGGCGGCGCGGCTGGCGCTGCGTACCCAGCAGGTGCTGGCGTACGAGACCGACCTGACCGCCACAGTGGATCCGTTCGCGGGGTCCTATGTGGTGGAGTCGATGACTGACCAGGTCGAAGCCGACGTGGTGGCCCTGATGGACCGGGTGTTGGAGTACGGCTCCGCGGTGGACGCGATCGAGGCCGGGTTCTGCAAGCAGGAGATCGAACGGTCGGCGTACCGGATCGCGCAGCAGGTCGACAGCGGGGAACGGGTGGTGGTGGGGGTCAACCTTTTCACCCGGGACGGGGACGAGCCGTACCAGCCACTACGGGTGGACCCGGCGATCGAGGAGGGACAGGCGGCCCGGCTCGCGGCGTTGCGCGCCGACCGGGACTCCGCCGCGGTCGAAGCGACGCTGGAGGCGCTCCGGAAAGCGGCGCAGGGCGGCGACAACGTGCTGTACCCGATGCGCGAGGCGCTGCGCCGCCGAGCCACGGTCGGCGAGGTGAGTCACGCCCTCCGCGACGTGTGGGGCACCTACCGGCCCACGGAACAGTTCTGAGTACCGGCTACCTCCTGAGCACCGGCTACCCTGGTCGTGCGGCCACGCGTGGCGCTGCGCCCGCTAGCGGTCGGTCGAGATTGATCACGAATCGGTCTCAGGTGGCCCAGAAGGCTGTCTCATTGATCGGGACGGCGAGAACCGGGCGTGGCCAGTCGCGCGGCGCGGTGTCAGAGGACGGCTGAAGGATCAACCACACCTGATCCGGCCGCACCGGCGGAGGAGTGGCCCGCCTCGAACACAGTGAGTGACGTTGATCTGTCGTGGCTGTGCATAACTCTGCGTGATTTCCGGATTGGAAGTGAGAAACGGGGGAAAAGGTAAGTTGCGTGACCTCGCCTCAACGGTGCGCGTTGTACATGGTGTGGGCCGGGGAGTGCCCGCGATGGGTGACGGACAGGTCATGGGAGACGCTGCGAATTGTCAATCGGCCGGATACGTACGGCAAGCAAGGGGGCGGTTCGCTCCCTGGGGCCGCGTTGCGCAGAGTCACCTGTCTCGGGCAAGCTGTCCGGTGCCCGCACGTGGCAGGAATTTGACAGTTTCCTTCACTTCGACCGAGATCGAGAACCGACCGTGACGAGTCCGCCGACGTTGGCATCCCATGCGGTGCTGCCGCATACGTCCGAGTGGCGCAGCTCTGACGCCTCCGGCACCACGCCCCTTCCAGGCATCCTCGACAGGTGGCTTGCCTCCCACGGGGCGGATCTCGTATCGGTACGTCGGCATATCCACGCCAACCCGGAACTGTCCGGGGAGGAACACGGCACCGCGGAATACCTCGCCTCGCGGCTGGCCTCTGTTGGTCTGCAGCCCCGGTTCCTGCCCAAGGGCAACGGTGTGATCTGCGACATCGGGGAAGGCGACCGTACCGTCGCGGTACGCGCCGACCTGGACGCGCTGCCACTGCCAGACGTGAAGGACGTGCCGTACCGCTCCACCGTTGACGGCGTCTGCCACGCCTGTGGCCACGACGTACACGCCACGGTCGCACTGGGCACCGGGCTGGTGATGGCCTCACTCGCTGAGCAGGGCCTGCTGCCCGGGCGGGTACGGCTGCTGCTGCAGCCCAGCGAAGAGCGGTTCCCGTCCGGCGCCCCCGAGGTGATCGCCGCCGGAGGGCTGGACGACGTCTCGTCGATCTTCGCGGTGCACTGCGATCCCCGGTTGCCCACCGGCCTGGTCGGGGTACGCTCCGGCCCACTCACCGCGGCTGCCGACCAGCTGGAGGTACGCCTCACCGGCAGCGGCGGTCACACGGCGCGTCCGCATCTGACCACCGACCTGGTGAACGCGCTCGGACGGGTGGTCGTCGACGTGCCGGCCCTGCTGTCCCGGCGGATCGACCCGAGGGCCGCGGTCTCCATCGTGTTCGGTGCGGTGCACGCGGGTCAGGCGGCCAACGCGATCCCGCAGGAGGGCTACGCGCGGGCCACCGTACGGGTGCTCGACCGTACCGCCTGGCAAGAGGTGCCCGACCTGCTCCGGCAACTGGTCTCCGACGCTGTCGCCGGCACCGGGGCCCATGCCGACGTGGAGTACACCCGCGGCGTGCCGCCGGTGGTGAACGACCGGATGGCGACCGCCACGATCGCTGGCGCCGCCGCCGCGGCGCTCGGCGGTGACCGGGTGGTGGAGAGCCCGGTGAGCATGGGCGGCGAGGACTTCGCCTGGTACCTCGAAGAGATCCCGGGTGCGATGGCGCGACTCGGCGTCGGGCGCCCCGGCGAGGAGCTCGACCTGCACCAGGGGAGCTTCGACATCGACGAACGGGCCATCGGCTACGGGGTACGGGTGATGGTGCACACCGCGCTCGCCGCACTGGACAACGGCATCACCCAGCCGTAGTCGTCGCCGGACCGGCCGGTCCCGGTGAGTTTCGGATGCTCCGGCCAGTTTCCGGCCCGGTCAGTTCCGGACGCTCCGCCAGTCCCGGCTGCGAGTGCCGGAACGGTACGGCGAGTCCAGCTTCTTCGCCACCACGCCGGAGAGCCTCTGGTCGCGGCTGGCCTGCCGTACCGCCGTCCCGTCGTCGGGGAAGTACGGCGGCACCTGCCAGCGCTCTCCGTCGATGTCGA
>JBOGDK010000168.1:0-9603 GCA_050701795.1 Micromonosporaceae bacterium | reverse complement strand
GACGTCGCTACCGCGACGTCCCCGCCATCAGGTTGTCGCGATCGCACATCTCCCAGCGATAGTGACATCCGGATCGTGTAGTTAGCCCCGAAACCGGACGGTTATTGCGGAATAGACAGCCTGTGGTGGTTCGCTCGCCTACTGTAAACCTCTACTGAAGGTGCAGGGTCTCAGGGCACGGTCCAGTTTCGTGCCCACTCGGGGAGACGACGACCGTGCTGGGGAGGAGGTCGTCGCCGTACCGACGGGGCCGGATACCGGCGCGAGGGGGTAGGCATGCAGGGGCCAGCGGAGACGCCCGGCGCCGCCAGCCGTGCCCGCGGTGCCGCCAGTCGCGCCCGGGGCGCCGCTGCCCGGTTCTGGCAGGTCGCGTGCCGCTGCCCGCCCGCCAGCCGGCGGTCCGCCCACAGCGGCGTGGTTTCGGCTCTGGTAGCGGTGGCGATGCTGCTGGCGGTGCCGGCGTTCGGGGACCCGTACGACGACAGGCAACGGATCGACCGGGAACTCGCCAGGGCACGCTCCACCCTGGAGGCGGCCACCGACCGGGCGCGGGACGCCGCGGCGGCGTACACGGATGCCAACCGTAAGCTGCCCGGCGCCAGGGACCGTCTCGCTGAGGCCAGAGGCATGGTGGCGGCCGCGGAGGTCGCCGCAGCAAGGGCCCGGCGAGACGCGGAGCGTACGCGCCGTGCCCTCGGTACGGCACGAACCGCGTACCGCGCGGCGGAGGCCCGGGTCGGCGACGCCAGGGACCGGTTGAGTGATTTCGTCACGGCGGCGTACAAGGGGGCCGGCGTCGTGGCGTTCAACTCGATGCTCGACGCGACGTCGCCGTCCGACCTCGCCGACCGGATGGCGTACCTGGACGATCTCGCCGGCTCCCAGCAGGCGGCGCTCGACAGGGTGGTCGGGCTGCGCCACCAGGCGAAGGAGAAGCAGAACGACGCCGTACTGGCCAAACGGAAGGCCGCCGCCGCCGCGCGGGCGGCGACCGACGCTCTCGCCTCCGCCGAGGACGCCAGGGACGCCGCGGTACGTGCCGCAGGCGACGTGGCGGATCTGGCGAGGAAGCGCAAGGACGCCCTCGGCGTCGCAGAGGCGGAACGTGACGCCAGCCTCGGGCGGTACCGCGGGCTGCAGCGGGAGGGCGAGAAGATCCAGGCCGAGATCCGGGGGCTCGCCACCCGCGATCGCACCAGCGGGAGACCGCCGAAACGGCGAAGCAGCCCTGGCGGCACACTCGCGATGCCGACCCAGGGCTGGAAGTCCAGCGACTTCGGGAGGCGCTGGGATCCGTACTACCGGGTCTGGCAGTTGCACGCCGGAATGGACATCGCGGCGGCTGGCGGGCAGACGATCCGGGCCGCCGACGATGGTCGGGTGTTCCGGGCCGGATGGAACGGCGGGTACGGCAACTACACCTGCATCTACCACGGCCTCTACCGCGGTCAAGGACTCGCCACCTGCTACGCGCACCAGTCGGTGATCGGTGTCGCGGATGGCCAGTACGTCCGGCGGGGCCAGTACATCGGGCGGGTCGGCACCACTGGCGCCTCCACGGGCAACCATCTGCACTTCGAGGTACGGCGTGACGGCGCCCCGGTCGATCCGGTGCGCTGGCTGCCACCCTGCCTCTGCTGAGGCTCACCGGGAAAGGCCTGGCCGGACAGCGACCCCGGCTGGGTAGGATTGCCGGTCGCGACCCGCCGTCGCGACCGGCAACCCGGTCGCGGCTCGACAGTTCGGACGAAGGAGTGGCTGGTATGCCGCGGGAGAAGGGGCGGAAGGTGGTCACCACCAACCGCAAGGCGCGGCACGACTACGCCATTCTCGACACGTACGAGGCCGGCCTGGTGCTCACCGGCACCGAGGTGAAGGCGCTGCGTACCGGGAAAGCCTCGTTGATGGACGCGTACGGCACTGTCACCCACGGTGAGCTCTACCTGCACGGGGCCCACATCCCCGAGTACACCCAGGGCACCTGGACGAACCACGAACCCCGCCGGACCCGCAAGCTGCTCCTGAAGCGCGGCGAGATCGACAAGCTGATCGGCAAGCTCAAGGAGAGCGGGCTCACCCTCGTACCGCTGTCGCTCTATTTCGCAGACGGTTGGGCCAAGGTGGAGCTGGGTCTCGCCCGGGGTAAGCGCAGCTACGACAAGCGACAGGATCTTGCCCGCCGGGACGCCGATCGGGAAATCGCCCGGGTGTCCGGACGACGCCGCAAGGGCATGTCCTGACCAAGGTTCAGACGGCGTCCTGCGCACCCGTCGTGGCTTGGAGCGCGTCCTCGACAGTCGGGTAGACCGGAAATACCCGGTCCAGGCAGGTGACTTCCAGGATCTTCACCACGTTGCCCGGCACTGCTGCGAACGCCACCACACCATTGAGTGCTTTCGCCTTCTTGTGCACGCGTACCAGTACTCCGAGCCCGGTCGAGTCCAGAAATCGCAGGTCGGACATGTCCACGACGATGTTGTCGCGTTCGGTAAGTGCCTCGAGCAACGCGGTGCGTAGCTCCGGCGCGGTTGCCAGGTCCAGGTCGCCGCTCAGACCGATAACCACGGCGGTCTCGGTAAAACGCTGGCTGGTGACGAGGCGCATCGGAGGGCTCCCAAGCTTGACTTACTGGTCCGGCAGCAACCTACCGGGTGGTTCTACCCACTTGCGAGTGATTCCTCCCGCTACGGGGTGACCCGGTTTGTTTTCAAGCGTAGTGGAACGTGGGGGAGCCGCCGAGTCGACCAAGTCCGGGGCGCTACGTTGGTGAGCCGGACAGCGTCAGGGAGGTGCGTCATGGATCAGCCGCCGGTTGCTCTGGTCACCGGAGCGGGCAGGGGGGTCGGCAGGGCGGTCGCCATCCGGCTCGCGGAGGAAGGCTACCGGGTCGCGCTGGTCTCCCGGACCGAGCGGGAGCTGCGTGACACGGCGGCGGCGTGCAAGGGCGAGACCATGGTGCTTCCCGCGGACGTCACCGCGGTGTCGGCGGCGGACGATCTTTTCCGTCAGGTGGAGAACGCCTGGGGCACCGTGGACAGCCTGATCCTGAACGCTGGTCGGAACGCCACCGCGAAGCTTCCGGACATTTCAGACGAGATGTGGCAGGAGATGCTGGAGCTCAACCTCACAGCGCCGTTCCGGTTCCTGCGGCGTGCTGTACCGCCGATGGTCCAGCAGAAGTTCGGACGGATCGTGGTGATCGCGTCGATCTCAGCGAAAACCGGGTATCCGTACCAGACCGCGTACGCGGCGGCCAAGAGTGGCCTGGTGGGGGCGGTACGCTGCGCCGCCGTGGAACTGGCGCGTACCGGCGTCACCGTGAACGCCGTCTGTCCCGCGTACGTCGACACCCCGCTGACCGTACGCACGATCGACACCATCGTGGAACGCGCCGGCTGGACCCGGGAACGCGCGGTCGCGTACGTCAACGAACACCAGCCGATCGGTCGGATGGTCACCGCGGACGAGGTCGCCGAGTCGGTCTGGTCCTGCGTCGCCAACGCCGCGATCACCGGTCAGGCGCTCAACGTGGACGGAGGCCTGGTGCACCACTGACGAGCCGGTTCCTGCATACCGTCAGCGGTTCCGGGGTGGACACCCGGGCGTACCCGTTGCCGGAAATAGCTCCGGTACGGCACGCGTTAGACTTGCGGGACAACTCAACAGGGGGGTGACTGGTTTCGACTTCGTACGTCGACGCAGGGGAAGCGGGCCGAGGAAGCCGACGTTGTCTCGCTAATCATCGTCGGAAACCAATAAGCGCCAAGGTTAATCGCGCTCAGTTCGCCCTCGCCGCCTGAGGCTAGGAGCGAACTTGTCGGCCTAGGGGTGTCTCCGCCCTAGAGTCCGGCATCAGTGAGGAGACTCACCGGTCCAAGTCCGGCCACGGGACTTGGCGGGACGAAAACAGTGGCTGGGCCCGTCACACCGACTCGCTCGCGTGATCGGTGGGGCCAAGCAGAGGCACAGCGAGCTGCGCCCGGAGAAGCCCTGTTGAGCCGGCGAAGGACCCGGGTTCGATTCCCGGCACCTCCACGAGTCGGATGGGCGGAGTGTGCTCACGGTGAGCGTGAGCCACTCCGTCCCTTCATGTCATGCGAGGGCGACCCCCGCACCCCCGCACCCCCGCGCGCGACTCGCGTGTGCCTGCCTGGGCGCCGTCGCGTGCTGGCTGCTCCGGCCTCCGCCCCCACCCCTGCGGTGGGCGATCCCCGCACCACCGCGCGAGGGTCTCACGTGCCTACTCTTTCGCCGTCGCGCGGCGCATGCTCGGTGGCATCATCCTCCGTGTCGGACGGGGTACGGCGTACCAGAGCCACGCCTGCTAGCACCGTCACCATGCCCAGCACCACCGGTACGGTCAGTGGCTCGGACAGTACTACCGCGCCCAACAACAACGCCACCACCGGCAACAGGTACGTGACCACCGAGGCTGTCGGGCCGACGTCCGTGATCAGTCGGTAGTAGAGAATCAGCGCAAGACCTGTACCGGCGATGCCCAGCACCACGACGGCTGCTGCCGCGTCCCAGCGCAACGGCGCCAGGTCTGGTCCGCTGATCAGGGTCGCCGCGCCGAGGATGACGGTCGAGATCAGCAGCTGGCACCCGGCGAGCACCACCGGGTGGAGGCCACGGCGTACCAGGTAACGATCGGCGTACACGAAGCTGGCGCCGTAGGAAGCCGCCGCGACGAGACAGGCGAGGCCTCCCCAACTCGCCACGTCGGAGCCCGCACGCCACGGGGAGAAGATCAGCAGTGTGCCGCCGAATCCCAACAGCAGGCCGGCGACCCGGGACGTGGACATTCCCTGGCGGTCGCCGGTGGCCAGGACGATCAGCAGGGTCCACAACGGGGTGGTCCCGTTCAACAGTCCCGCCACGCTGGAGCTGACCTGCTGCTCGCCGACCGCGAACAACAGCCACGGGATCACGTTCGCGGACATGGCCGCGACGGCAAGATGGAGCCATGCCATCGGTTCGTTCGGCAGTGTGAGCCGTCGCCAGGCCACGATCACGCCGAGAACGACCGCGCCCAGGGCGACCCGTCCGAACGTCACCTGGACCGGAGAAAAGCCCCGCAAGCCGATCGCGATCCACAGAAAGCTCGAGCCCCAGACGACAGCGAGTATGCCCAGACGTACCAGGCTTCCAGGTGCCACGGCTCAGTCGTGGCCGACCGCCACCAGATCGGTGGCTTCGACGATGGCGCAGGTCCAGGCGTACCCGGCGCCGACCCCGAGGAGCAGCACCAGGTCGTTTGGGCGGAGCGCGCGTGAGCTGAGCAGGTGATCCAACCCGGCGAACTGGTCGCCCGCACCCAGGTGGCCAATGGTGCGTCCCCAGAACCAGGTGGTATGGCTCAGGTCCAACTTCAGTGGGGCGAGACAGCGCCACTCCAGGATCTCCCGGCCGAAGTTCGGGACCACCGCGCGCGTGACCTGGTCGAGCGAGACCCCGGCGTCATCGAGCGCCCGTTCCATCGCCTCGCGGAACCCGGTAGTCAGTCGCCGCTTCACCTCATCGGTGGACATCTGGGAAAAGAACTCGCGCTTGCGGCGTTCGATGTCGGCGGGCATGTCCTCGGGGCTCGGCGCCACCCGGAATGGTGTCGCCCCGCGGTGCAGGCCCTCCAGTTCCGGGTCGCTGACGCTGGCAAGTGACAACACCCGAGCGGGTCCGTTGTCGCGGGAGAGCACCATCGCGGTACCCGCGTCTCCCCATACCAGTCCCAGGTCGGCTCGCCAGCGATCGAAGCCGGGTAGTTCGAAACGGTCACCGGTGGTCAGCAGCGCGGCGCGCCGGGACTCGTCCGCGGCGAGATAGCCCGCAGCCAGTTCCATGGTCGCCATGCTGCCGTTGGACAACTGGCGGAGCTCCACCGCGAAGGCGTTCGGGGTGGCGGTGTGGCGCTGCACGTACGAGGCGACGTTCCAGGCGTCGATGCCCTGGTAGTTGGCGTTGGCGTAAAGCAGCACCGCGATCTCGTCGGCGGAGTGGGGCGAGCGCGCCAAGGCAATGTTGCTGGCGCGGACGGCGAGGTCAACGGCCGGCTCCTCCGCCACGCAGACCGAGGCGATGTCGGTACGTCGCCGGGTTTCGTTGTCGTACCGCCCGTCGGCGATCGCCTGGTCGCTGGTCACCTGAGGGGGAAACCAGGTGCCGGTGCTCGAGATGTACAGCTCTTCCCAGCGCATCCGAGGTGTCCTCTCACGTTGTGCATGGTGTTCGGCATGTGTCAGAGGCCAGGTTAGGAAGCTTTGCAATGAAGTATCGCCCCAGGTCAGGCCAGAGTGGCGGATGTGACCATCGGGTGACACAGAATGCGGCGGGCCCTGGGCGGATCGACCGACCACTCGTGCGGCGTGGGGAATCATTTCAGTCGCCGCGTCAGCTCCGTCATCTTCTGCCGAAGCTGGACATTCTGCTGGTGGTACGTCGACCATCGGTACATACCCGGTGACGGGAGGTGCCCCATGACGAGGTCGCCCCGCGGTGGCTCCATCGGCCCCAGCCTGCTCGGTGCGCCGTTGGGAGGGCATGTCGGTGCCGCTCTCCGGCAGCGGGTCGAGCTGCTCGACAGCATCCACGATTTCGAACGGGCGATCGCCGTACCGTCGGACGACCCGGACTGGCGAGACCACGCCGCACACTGGCTCGGGCAGCTCCGGCGGACCTTCGCCGCGCACGTCGCGGTCACCGAGGGCGACGACGGCCTGTACGCCGAACTGCTGCTCACGGCGCCACGGCTGGCCCGCCCGGTCCGGGTCCTGGTACGCGAACACGCCATGCTCACCCGTGCCATGGAGAACCTCGCGCAGTGGCTCGCCGATCCGGATCTCGATGTCGGGCAGGTCCGCGGCCGGGCCAGGGATCTGCTCCGTGAGCTGTCCCAGCACCGGCAGCGTGGCGCCGACCTGGTGTACGAGGCGTACGCGACCGACATCGGCGGCGAAACCTAGGGCCAGAGGCAGCGGTCTTACGAACCGGAAACGTCCTGGCCGCGGTGCCGGTCCACAGGTCGCCGCGGCCTAGGCTCGCACCGTGGACACTGGTACGAGTTCCGCGACCGTGCTGGTGGTCGATGACGATCCCACGGTCAGCGACGTGGTGCGGCGCTACCTGGAACGCGCCGGTATCACCGTGACCCTCGCGGCAGACGGCCCGGCGGCGCTGCGCGCGTACGCCGATGGCCGGCCGGACCTGGTGGTGCTCGATCTGATGCTGCCCGGGATGGACGGCATCGAGGTCTGCCGCCGGATGCGAGCCGACTCCGACGTTCCTGTGGTGATGTTGACCGCGCTCGGCGAAGAGGCTGACCGTGTGGTGGGCCTGCAGACCGGGGCCGATGACTACGTCACCAAACCGTTCTCGCCCCGGGAGTTGGTGCTCCGGGTGCAGTCGGTGCTGCGCCGTGTGGCCCGCCCGGTGACCGCGGAGACGCCGCGGATGCTCAGCGACGACAGCCTGGTGGTCGACACCGGCGCGAGGATCGCCACGCTGGACGGCGCTGAGCTGAGCCTGACCGTACGGGAGTTCGACCTGTTGGTGTTCCTGATGCGGAACCCGGGGCGGGCGTACCGGCGGGGGGAGCTGTTGGAGCAGGTGTGGGGGTGGACGTTCGGAGACCAGTCCACCGTGACTGTCCACGTACGGCGGCTCCGGGAGAAGGTGGAGCCGGACCCGGCCGAGCCGCGCCGGATCGTCACCGTCTGGGGTGTCGGCTACCGGTACGAGCAGACGGAGTCGGACCGTGCGTGACGTTCTGCTGATCATCGGTATCGCACTGGGCTGTTCGTTGGCGGTGGCCGCACCGGGAGCGATGCTGCTGCGCGCGATGCGTGGCCGATCGGTGACCGCGCACGTCTGCGTCCTGCTGGCCGTCACCGTGGGCTCGGTGGTTGCCGGGATCGTCGGTGCGGCGCTGGCGATGTTCATCAACACGCACGACCTGACCGTTCTGCTGATCGTCGTGGTGGTGGCTGGCGCGGTCAGCTTGGCCGTGGCGTTGTGGCTGGGCCGGCGACTGGCAGCGGAGAGTGTCTGGTTGGCGGAGGCACGGGAACGGGAGCGTTTCCTGGAGGCCAGCCGGCGGGAGCTGGTCGCCTGGGTCAGCCACGATCTGCGTACCCCACTTGCGGGGTTACGCGCGATGGCGGAGGCGCTGGAGGACGGCGTCGTCGGTGATCCGGTGACAGTCCACGACTACCACGGCCGGATCCGGTACGAGTGTGACCGGATGGCGGGGCTGGTGGACGACCTGTTCGAACTGTCCCGGATCAACGCGGGAGCGCTCCGGCTCACTGTCGCGTCGGTGTCGCTGGGAGACGTGGTCAGCGACGCGGTCGCCTCGGCGATGCCGCTGGCCACCGCGCGGCGGATCCACCTGGTGGCGGCGGCCGGAGGATGGCCCACCGTACGGGGCAGCGAGCCGGAGCTGAACCGGATAGTGGCGAACCTGCTGCTGAACGCGATCCGTCACACCCCGTCGGACGGCACGGTGCGGGTCACCGGGGGACGGGACCAGTACGGTGGCTGGCTCGCCGTCACCGATGCCTGCGGCGGTATCCCGGAGCCGGACCTGCCGCGGGTCTTCGACGTGGCGTTCCGGGGGGAGGCCGCGCGTACCCCCCGGGCCGCTGGCACCGGGTCGAGCGGTGGCCTGGGGCTTGCGATCGTACGGGGGCTGGTGGAGGCGCACCGGGGTCAGGTGGCGGTCAGCAATGTGGGCGAAGGCTGCCAATTCCTGGTACGGCTGCCCGCTGGCTGACCCGGCCGGCGGAACAGCCCCGCGCCGCGAGCGGGCCCCGTACCGGGGATTACGCGTGTTCCCGGGGGAGAAACGTTTCGATGGGTCCCGATCGCTGGGCCGCTGCTGAACGTACGGCCGAGCCGATCTGGGCGATCCCGGTCTCGGCGAGCAGGCGGTGTACGGCGTCGCGTTCCGGGTCGTTCAGCGGCACCATGGGCAGGCTGGTGGTGCCGTGCCGGATGATGCCCCGGTGTACCAGCGCCTCCTTGAATCCGCCGATTGCGGCGGAGTAGCGCCCCATTCTGTGGCGATCACCGATCCCGATGATGCCGAACAGGCGGCGGAGTCGCTGCTGCTCCGCGGCCGCCCGCTCGCCGTCACCTGCGGTGGCGGCGCGGTAGAGCCGCAGGTAGCCGTACGGGTCCACATTGCCGAGTCCGGGCACCAGACCGTCGGCCCCGAGTTGCAGGGACACATCGGCGAGGGTCTCAGAGCCGGAGTACAGACGCAGGTCTGGAGCGGCGTCGCGAAGCTCGCGTAGCGCGTCGAGGTCTCCGCTGGAGTCCTTGACGGCGGCGAGTACGCCATCGCGAGCCAGCTCACCGACCAGCTCCGCCGGCAGGGCGGCGCCGACGGCGTTGGGGATGTCGTACGCGATCAGCGGCAGATCGACGGCGGCGTGGATGGCCCGGAAATGGCACCCGAACTCGGTGGCGTCGGTGGGGGAGAAGAACGGCGCGGTGGCGACCACGGCACTGGCCCGGTGTGTCGCGGCTGCCCTGGCCTGGGCGATCACCCGGGGGGTGCTGGTGTCGATCACGCCGGCGTACACCGGGACCTGGCCGGCGGTGACC
>JBOGDK010000167.1:0-9614 GCA_050701795.1 Micromonosporaceae bacterium | reverse complement strand
GCCCGCAGTCCGGTGCCGGAGAGGCTGTCGAGTAGCCCGTCGAGCAGGCACAGGTTCATCCCGCAGACCAGCTCGGTGTGCCGCCGGGCAAGTTCGTGAAACGGGCAGTTGTGCAGCACGATCTCCCCGGCTTCGGTACGCGGCTGGAAGCCGTACCGCTCCAGGACGGCGGTGACCTCGTGGTCGCGGGCGGCCTCGCCCAGGTCGTGGCCCAGGTCGCGGGCCCGCCGCCGCAGCACGGCGCCGGGTGACTCCCCGGTCCGCTCGGCCTCGGCGAGGGCGGCGGCCAGCAGTTGCCCAGCGAACTCGTACCGGCGTTCCGGGATGGTGAGGTCGACCTGCCGGTCGGACTGCTTGTAGAGCTTGGACGGGCGCCCGGCCCCCGGCCCGGTCCGTCCGGTACGGCGTTCGTACACGACGTCGAGCAGTCCGGAGTCGGCGAGCCGGTCCAGGTGGAAGGCGGCGGTGGCGCGGGGCAGGTCGAGCGCGGTCGCGGCCTCGTCCCGGCTGACCGGGGTCGGCTGCCGGGTGACGTGCTGGTAGAGCCGGCGCCGGGTCGGCTCGTCGAGCGTGGCCGCCGCGGACACCGACCAGTCGTCCGCCGCTGGCTTGTCCTCCGGGGTGGGCTGACCCTCCGAGGTGGGCGCTGGCCGATCGGGGTCGCTCTCCGTCGACATTCTAAAAACAACTCCTATTGACTTAAGAGCACCAGGCTCTCTAACGTTAACTCTAGTTCGCTTTACAGGAGGGCATCATGACCACAGAAGTCTCCCGGGCCGGTACGCCGGGCCGTAGCGCACTCACCGATCCGGGACGCCAGGCATTCCTGCTGCTGCGTACGGTGTTCACGGTGGCGCCGATCTTGTTCGGGCTGGACAAGTTCACCAACCTGCTCGTGGACTGGCCGACGTACCTCGCACCGTGGATCAACGGCATCGTCCCCGGCACCGCCCAGCAGGCGATGTACGCCGTCGGCGTGATCGAGATCGTGGCCGGCGTCGTGGTCGCCCTGGCGCCCCGCTACGGCGGCCTGCTGGTGGCGGCCTGGCTCGCCGGGATCATCCTCAACCTGCTCACCATCCCGGGCTACTACGACATCGCGCTGCGGGACTTCGGGCTGTTCGTCGCCGCGGTGGCGCTGGCGCGGCTCGCCGTGGCGTACCCGGGCGGGACCCGGCATGGCTGAGGCCGGGTACCTCGTCGCCGGGGCAGGTCTGGCCGGCGCGAAGGCCGTCGAGACCCTGCGCGAGGAGGGGTACGACGGGCCGGTCGCGCTGGTCGGCGAGGAGACCGAACGCCCGTACGAGCGGCCCCCGCTGTCCAAGGGCTTCCTGCTCGGCGAGGACCCGCGCCCGAAGCTGTACGTCCACGACGAAGCCTGGTACGGCGAGCACGACGTCGAGCTGATCCGGGGACACCGGGTCACTGAGGTCGACCTTGCCGGCCACACCGTCACGCTCGACAGCGGCGAACACCTCGGCTACCGCAAGCTGCTGCTCGCCACCGGGGCCGCGCCGCGGCCGCTCGACGTACCCGGCAACGACCTGGACGGGGTGCACCAGCTGCGCCGGCTCGGCGACGCTGAGGCGCTGCGGAAGGCGTTCACCGACGGTGGTCCGGTCGTGGTGGTCGGCGCCGGGTGGATCGGGCTGGAGACGGCGGCGGCCGCCCGTACGTACGGCTGCCCGGTCACCGTGGTGGAGCCCCGACCCACCCCGCTGTACGGCGTCCTCGGCCCCGAGGTCGGCGGCTTGTTCGCGGACCTGCACCGCCGGCACGGGGTCGACCTGCGGGTCGGTCGTACCGTCTCCGGGATCCGCGGGTCTGACCGGGTCACCTCCGTGGTGCTCGACGACGGCACGGAGCTGCCGTCGGCCACCGTGATCGCCGGCGTCGGGGTACGGCCGCGTACCGAGCTGGCGGAACGGGCCGGTCTCGACGTCGACAACGGGATCGTGGTCGACGCGTCGTTGCGTACCGCCGACCCGGACGTGTACGCCGCGGGCGACGTCGCCAACGCGCACCACCCGTTCTACGGCAGGACGATCCGGGTGGAGCACTGGGCGAACGCCCTGAACAGCGGCCCGGCGGCGGCCCGTTCGATGCTCGGCCGCGAGGTGAGCTACGACCCGCTGCCGTACTTCTTCACCGACCAGTACGACGTCGGCATGGAGTTCTCAGGCTGGTTCCCGCCGGGTGGGTACGACGCCGTGGTGACCCGCGGCGACACCGGTTCCCAGGCGTTCCACACGTTCTGGCTCTCCGGCGACCGGGTGCTTGCGGGGATGCACGTCAACCTCTGGGACGACGGCATCGCGCCGGTCGAGGACCTGATCCGCGGCGCCCACGCGGTCGACATCGACCGGCTCGCCGACCCGTCGGTACCGCTGTCGGAGGTGGCCACCGCCTGACCCCGGATGGTCGGCCCGGTTCCTCCCCGGGCTGACCTCGCACGGTCGGCCCGGTCCCTCCCCGCCGGTCCGGCCAGCAGGCCTCGCGGCTCCCCGCCAGGCCGGCCGCGAGGCCAGTCGCTGGTTCTGGGGCTCTGGGATCCGTATTCTCGCCACACCGACCGACCGTGAGGAGCCGCGCGGATGCAACGACCAGACTGGGCCCCCGCGGACGTGTCGGTGGACACCGCGAGTCCGGCACGGATGTACGACGCGCTGCTCGGTGGTTCACACAACTTCGAGGTCGACCGGATGGCGGCGGCCGGGGCGGTACGGATGGTGCCCGACCTTCCCCGCGTGGCCGTGAGCAACCGGGCGTTCCTGCGCCGGGCGGTACGGTTCCTGGTCGACTCCGGGATCCGGCAGTTCATCGACCTCGGCGCCGGCATCCCGACGGTGGGAAACACCCACGAGGTGGCGCAGCAGGCAGATCCGGGCTGCCGGGTGGTGTACGTCGACATCGACTCGGTGGCGGTGGCCCACGCGACGGCGATCCTGGGGGACAACCCGCTGGCCAGCGCGGTCAGGGGTGACGTGCGTACCCCGGACAAGGTGATGGTTGACCCGGCGGTACAACGGCTGATCGACTGGGAGCAGCCGGTCGGGGTGCTGTTGATCGCCGTACTGCACATGATCACCGACGCCGAGGATCCCATGGAGGTGGTGACCGGGCTGCGGGCCGCGGTGCCGCCCGGCAGCTACGTCGCGATCTCGCACCTGACCTCGGCGCAACGTCCACAGGACGCGAAACGGCTCGGCACGCACGCCGCCAATCGCAGCGGCGTACCGATCATCTTCCGTACCAGGGAGCAGATCACCGGGTTCTTCGACGGGCTCACGATCGTGGAGCCTGGCGTGGTGGAGTTGCCGCAGTGGCGGCCGGAGACACCGGATGACCTGCCGGAGCCGCCGGGGCGCTCGCTCGGCCTGGCGGGCGTTGGCCGCAAGGACCGGTGAACCCACCCCGCCGTGAACTCACCGTGACCGCCGAGCTGACCCGAGGAGCCACAAGGTGCCGTTGACCTTCGACATGCCGTACGAGGAGCTCGAGAGCTATCTCGGCACCAACGGTCGTCCGGCGGACTTCGACGCGTACTGGGATCGTGCCCTGGCCGACCTGGAGGCGACGCCGGCCGACGTCGAGCTCGTGCCGGCGGAGTTCCAGACCCCGTACGCGGAGTGCTTCCACCTCTATTTCACCGGCACCGGCGGGGCCCGGGTACACGCGAAGCTGCTGCGCCCGGCGACCCCGGACGGGGCGCGGCCGGCGGTGCTGCAGTTCCACGGGTACCGGGGAAGCTCCGGCAGCTGGAGCACGAAACTGCCGTACGTGGCGCTCGGCTACACCGTCGCCGCGCTGGACTGCCGGGGTCAGGCCGGGTTGTCCGAGGACACCACCCCGGTACGGGGCTCGACCCTGGAAGGCCACCTGCTCCGCGGAATCGAGGACGACCCCGACAACCTGCTCTACCGCCAGGTCTACCTGGATACCGTCCGGCTGGCCCGGATCGTGATGGCGATGCCGCAGGTGGACCCGGACCGGGTCGGTGTCACCGGGCCCAGCCAGGGCGGTGGGCTCTCTGTCGCCTGCGCGGCTCTGGAACCCCGGATCCGGATCACGGCGCCGGTCTTCCCGTTCCTGAGTGACTACCGGCGGGTCTGGGAGATGGATCTGGAGAAGGCCCCGTACGACGAGATCACGGAGTTCTTCCGGCGCCGGGACCCGCTGCACCGTCGCGAGGCGGAGATCTTCGAACGTCTCGGTTACATCGACATCCAGCACCTCGCGCCGAGGGTCACCGCGACCACCGAGATGACCGTGGCACTGGGTGACCGGACCTGTCCGCCGTCCACCCAGTTCGCCGCGTACAACCGGCTGACCTGCGAGAAGTCGCTTCGGCTGTACCCGGATTTCGGCCACGAGACGCTTCCGGAGAGCGACGACGCGATCTTCACCCTGCTGCGGCGGCTGTGACCGGTGCCCGCCCAAGGCGGCCCACCCCAGCCGTCAGGCGGCGGAGACCAGGAGCACCACCAGGGTCCGGGGGCCGTGCACCCCTTCCACCCGGTCCAGCTCGATGTCGCTGGTCGCGGACGGGCCGCTGATCCAGGTCAGCGGGCGTACCGGGTCGAGCTGGGTGATCGCGTCCGGTACGTCGGCGACCACCTGGTCAGCGCGTACCACGCAGACATGCCGGTCGGGGATCAGGGTCAACGCGCGCCGGCCCTGGTGCGCCCCCGCGTCCAGCACGACGGTCCCGGTCTCGGCGATCCCGAGCGCCGCGCCGGTGAGCACCGCGTCGGTGGCGTCCAGGACGTCGACGGGCAGCGGCGGGTCGTCCCGGCGTACCACCCCGGGGTAGTCGGCGAGCCACCCGGCCGGAACGTCGGCGGGGACCGCCAGTGACGCGGACCCGGCGAGGGCTTCGGCGACCGCGGACGGCAGATCCGCTGGGGCGACCCGGTGCACCGTGGCCTGGTAGTCGGCCACCCGTGCCGCGAACAGCTTCACGAGATTGGTCATGTGGTGGGCCCGCTGGTACGTCCGGTCCGCCTCGGGCGCGTCGGGGGCACCGACCAGCGCCGAACGGATCCGTTCCAGGATCTCCACCTGTGGGTCGTTCACCGCCACCTCCCGGGCACGCCGCCACCGCGGTCTCGTCGGGGTGCCGGAGGGGACAGCGTAGCCCCGTCGCTGGTCACGGCACCCGGCGGCCGGCCGCCGTCCCGTACCGCCACAGGCGCCGGCAGCGCGGCCGCTCCCGTGCGTGGTTCAACGGTCACCCCGGGTACGTCGCCACCAGGCCCGGAACGACTCGGGCGGCGGTGCCGGCAGGTCCCGCGTGTCCGTCCAGCCCCGCATCGCACCTGGCAGCCGGCGGATCCGCTGGGTGAGCCGCCGGGTGGCCGAGGCGACCCGCTGCGCCGCCCGGAGCCGACCGGGACTGCCGAACAGCCAGCCCGCGGCGGTCATCGCGGTACGTTCCCCGTCCGGCCGCCAGGAGCGCTTCTCCTCGACCACCTGGGCCCGCAGATCCACCAGTACGGACGGGATGTCGATGCGTACCGGGCAGGCGTCGAAGCACGCCCCGCACAGCGTCGACGCGTACGGCAGCGCCGCGTCGTGCGGGTCGGAGACCCCGTGCAGCAGCGGGTTCAGGATCGCCCCGATCGGGCCCGGGTACACCGAGCCGTAGGCGTGGCCGCCGGTGCGCTCGTACACCGGGCAGACGTTCAGGCAGGCGGAGCACCGGATGCATCGCAGCGCCTGCCGGCCCACCCGGTCCGCCAGTGCCCGGGTACGACCGTTGTCCAGCAACACCACGTGCACCTCGCGGGGCCCGTCACCCGGCGTCACCCCGGTCCAGATCGAGGTGTACGGGTTCATCCGTTCCCCGGTGCTGCTACGCGGCAGGACCTGCAGAAACACCTCCAGGTCGCGCCAGGTGGGAAGGAGTTTCTCGATCCCGACCACGCAGATCAGCACCTCCGGGAGGGTCAGACACATCCGGCCGTTGCCCTCGGACTCCACGATCACCAGGCCGCCGGTCTCCGCGACCGCGAAGTTCGCCCCGGACACCGCCACCTTCGCGGCGAGGAACTTCTCCCGCAGGTGCAACCTGGCCGCCTCCGCGAGCCGGGCCGGTGCGTCGGTCAGGTCGTCTGGTGCCGGCCTGCCGGCCTGACCCATCGCGCGGTGGAAGATCTCCCGGATCTCGGACCTGTTGCGATGGATCGCCGGCACCAGGATGTGGCTCGGCGCGTCGCCGCCGAGCTGCACGATCAGCTCGGCCAGATCGGTCTCCCAGGCGTTGATCCCCGCCGCGGCGAGTGCCTCGTTCAGGCCGATCTCCTGGGTCGCCATCGATTTCACCTTCACCACGTCGGTGGCGTCGTGGTCCTGTACGACGCCCAGGACGGTGGCGTTGGCCTCGGCGGCGTCCCGGGCCCAGTGCACCTGGGCGCCGGCCGCGGTCGCCGCGGCCTCGAACTGTTCCAGATAGTCGGGGAGGTGGCGCAGCGTACGGTCCTTGATGGCCGCCGCGGCCCGCCGCAGCCGCTCCCAGTCGTCGAGTTCGGCGACCACGCTGGCCCGCTTGTCCCGGATCGTGTGGGTGGCGCGGGCCAGGTTGCCCCGCAACTGCGGGTCGGCCACCGCCCGCGCCGCGGCCTGCGGGAACGGCGGCATCCCGAGGTACGTACCGGTCATCGGGTTTCCTCCGTAACTGCGAGCACCTCGGCCAGGTGCATCGGGCGTACCGGGGTACGCAGCCTGGACATGATCCCGCCGATGTGCGCCAGGCACGAGTTGTCCCCTGAGACCAGCACCGTCGCGCCGGTGTGGGCGACGTGGCGTACCTTGTCGGCGCCCATCGCCACCGACACGTCCGGGTTCTTCACCGCGAACGTACCGCCGAAGCCGCAGCACTCGTCGGCGGCGGGCAACTCCACCAGGTCGATGCCGCGTACCGCCTCCAGCAGCCGTAGCGGCTTGTCGCCGACCCGCAGCATCCGCAGCGAGTGGCAGGTCGGGTGGTACGTCACCCGGTGCGGGAAGTACGCCCCCACCTCGGTGACGCCCAGTACGTCCACCAGGAACTCCGACAGCTCGTACACCTTCGGACAGACGGCGTCGACAGCGGCGGCGAGCCCGGCGTCACCGGTGTCGGCGGCGACGACCGGGTACGAATGCCGCACCATCCCGGCGCACGATCCGGACGGGGTGACTACGGCGTCGTACCCGGCGAAGACGTCCACGAAATGCCGTACCAGCGGTACGCACTCCGCCCGGTAGCCGGTGTTGAAGTGCATCTGACCGCAGCAGGTCTGCCGTACCGGGAATTCGACGGTGCAGCCGAGCCGTTCCAGGAGCCGTACGGTCGCCTTCCCGGTCTCCGGGAACAGGGTGTCGTTGAAGCACGTCACGAACAACGCCACCCGCATGGCAACCTCCTGACCGCATCGTAGGGGAGTGGGAGCCTTTGCCCTGGTGGGCCGCCAGATCTCGTACCCGCGGGGCCGTCTGGGCGTCGGCTGCGACTGTCCCGGCATTCCGCTGGGGCTGGGCTCCCAGAACGTAGCGGTGACGTGGCGATTGCTGTCGGAATCGCGAGGGGCGAGTTCGGCGACGTGGCCGAGGTGGCGTCTGGTCAGTCGGCTTCGGGTTCGGGTGTGCCGTTGGGCCAGACGCAGGGGGACTGGGATCGGATGTAAAGCTGTTCGCCGTCTCCGGTGGTCTTGAGCGAGATTAGGAATCCGTCTTTGGGGTCGTGGACCATGGTCCACCAGAGTCCGCGCTTGTCGAAGCGGATCTGGGGGTAGCCACGGTCGGTCCAGTACTCCTCAAGGGTGTCGAAATAGGGCTCGTAGGGCTTGGGCAGGTTGCGGATCCAATAGTCGCGTTCGACAAAGGCGCGACCCTCGGGTACGCCGTCGGCGTGGTCGTCGCAGGGGAAGGCGTCTTCCTTGCGGCTGGACTCCAGTCGTGCCGCGTCGGGCAGTTGCGCGACGGCTTGCTCGATCAGGGTCTCGACCCGGTCGATCGCTTCCTGCTTGGTGATGGTGGGTTGCATCCTGGGGTCCTTTTCCTGACCGCATCCAGTGACCGCGACAGCCGTGAGGAGCAGCGCCATCGCTCCGAGTCGGTGGTACCGGCCGGCTTGAAGTCTGGTCATCGTGGCGCTCCGGTGCGGGGCGGGTGGCCGGGGCGGGGGCCGTACTGCGGCGGTGGATCCGGTGGGGCGCTGGTGACCTTGTCGGGTTGCCCGGTGATGATCGCCGCGAAGTTGTCCCGCGCCGCGAAGTTGTCCCGCGGGGTGTCGTCTTTCCAGTAATCGGAGTGGGTGCCTTCGCGGTCGTTCGGGTCGCCGGGGTTGCTCTTGAACACATGGCCGCCGAAGTCGTGGTCGGACGGGTCGCGTCCGCCATGCCAGCCCGCGATGTCGTTGATCGCGTCGTGCTTTGCGGTGGTGGACCACACGTGCTCGACCGGCACGTTCAGCTCGGCGGCGCTGCCGACACCGACTCCTGGGCTGCCGACGAACACCAGGTCGTCGGCGGCGATCCCGCCGTCACCGGAGGCGGTGTGGCCGATCACGGTAGAGCCGTACGAGTGCCCAATCACCGTGTTGTGGGAGGGCTCCCCCTCGTGGGTGGCCCGTAGCCCGTCCTGGAATCCGCGCAGGTCGCCGGTGGCGTCTTCGGCGTAGCTGGATAGGCCCGCGTCGGGAATTACGTCGTCGGGCGCGTCGTAGCCCAGCCACATGACCACGGACGTGTCCTCACCGGGAGCGGCCATGCCAGCGTCGTAGGCCATGGCGTCGGCCCGTTTGATATCGCTGTCGACGCCGCCGATGTCGGCTCCGGTGCCGGGGACGTACGTAGCGACGTGGTCGGCGGTGTCGGGGTTGCCGATGGCGACGATCGCCTTGCCGTCGTCGTCCGGTTCGCCGTTGCCGTCGTGGTCAGCCTGGGTGCCGGGCTCGAAGCCGATCAGGTAGGCCCGGGGTTTGCCGGGTTGGTCGTAGAGCCGGGATTCGATGGTGTCCATGCCTTTGAGGTTGCGGTTCACCACGTCGAGTTCGGCGTTGACCTTGTCGAGCTTGTCCTGGATCTCGTTGCGCATCAGGTTGTGGTGCGGGTTGTCCGCCGGGTACCTCTTCAACTCCGCTTCGAGTTCGGCCTTGCGGTCTTTGAGGCGCTCCTTGCGGCGGTCGGCTTTGTCGTGTTCGTTCGCCAGCCGCACCCGGTTGGCCTGGTCGCGGGCCGATACCGGGATCCCGTCGAGCCATCCGATCCGTTCCGGGTGTTCGTGGATCAGGTACTGCCGCTCGGCGGGGGACAGGCCGCGCCACCAGGCGTTGACTTTGTGGGGGTCGGTGCCGCGTTTCGGGATCTCCGACCGCGACACGTACCCCTTGCCGGGGTTGGTGGGATCGTAGCCGGGTCGAAGCTTCTTCAGTTCAGCCGCCGCGGCACGGTCGGCGCGGTTCGCCAGGTCCAACGCGGCGTCGATGTCGGCGAACACCTCGTCAATCCGACTCTTGGCCGCGGCCCGGCGGTTCGGATTGAACTCTTCACCGGTGTAGGTGATGGTCTCACCGTCCGCGCTGATCGTCGCGGGGATCCGTGCGGCCCTGTCGCGCGCGTCCGCGAGCATCCCTT
>JBOGDK010000166.1:0-9618 GCA_050701795.1 Micromonosporaceae bacterium | reverse complement strand
CCTGCCACACCCGGGTCCCCGGGACACCGCCCTACCGGCCCGGGCAACGTTGCGGAAACCATCTCGTCACACCACGCACTCCCAGCACACAACGTGCTGGGAGTGCGGCGTAACCTGTGCACCGGCTACGCGGGGACACCGCCGCGTACCAGCGCATTCCGGGCGGATGGCAGCGACCGGCGCCCCCGCCGGTGAGGCTTGAGCTTGCTGGACAGCGAGGCTACAGGGAGAGCAGATGACGACGACGGCGACGGAGCCGGAGCGCCCGCCTGGCGAACGCCCACGGGCCGCGATCACCGCGAAAACCTTGCGTACGGACCGATGGTGGCTCGCGCCGCTGCTGACGGTCGTCGGGCTGACCGCCTGGGTCGGCTACGCGGTTTTCCGCACGTTCATGCACGACTTCTACTGGGTCGACGACTACCAGTACCTGACACCGTTCTACTCGCCCTGTGTCACCGAGCGCTGCGTCGAGGGCGCCGCCCACTTCGGCACCTGGCTACCCGGTTGGTCGATCCTCCCGGAGGCCGCCTTCAGTCTGCCGTTCCTGCTGCTGTTCCGGCTGACCTGCTACTACTACCGGAAGGCGTACTACCGGTCGTTCTGGCTCTCGCCACCGGCCTGCGCCGTGCCCGACGGGCACAAGACCTACTCCGGTGAGACCCGGTTCCCGCTGATCTTCCAGAACGCCCACCGGTACGCCTTCTACGCCGCGCTCGTGATCTCGCTGATCAACACCTACGACGCGATCCTGGCGATGCACAGCCCATCCGGCTTCGGGCTGGGGCTCGGCAACCTGGTGCTCTGGGGCAACGTGATCATGCTCTGGGCGTACACCCTGTCCTGCCACTCCTGCCGGCACATCATCGGCGGGCGGCTCAAGCACTTCTCGGCACACCCGGTGCGCTACCGGCTGTGGGGGTACGTGTCCTGGCTGAACGTACGTCACATGCAACTTGCCTGGATCACGCTCGGCACCCTCGCTGTGACCGACTTCTACATCATGGCCGTGGCCGCCGGCTGGATCACCGACCTACGGTTCGTGGGGTGACACGACAATGACCGACATCCAACGACACTCCTACGACGTGGTCGTGATCGGCGCCGGGGGCGCCGGGCTGCGGGCCGCGATCGAGGCCCGGCTCGCCGGCAAGAAGACCGCGATCATCTCCAAGTCACTGTTCGGCAAGGCCCACACCGTGATGGCCGAGGGTGGCGCCGCCGCCGCGATGGCCAACGTGAACTCCAACGACAACTGGCAGGTTCACTTCCGCGACACGATGCGGGGCGGGAAGTTCCTCAACAACTACCGGATGGCCGAGCTGCACGCCCAGGAGGCCCCGGACCGGATCTGGGAGCTGGAGACCTACGGCGCGCTGTTCGACCGTACGGCCGACGGCAAGATCTCGCAGCGCAACTTCGGGGGCCACGAGTACCCCCGGCTGGCGCACGTCGGGGACCGTACCGGGCTGGAGCTGATCCGTACCCTGCAGCAGAAGATCGTCTCGCTGCAGCAGGAGGACCACGCCGAGTTCGGCGACTACGACGCCCGGCTGAAGGTGTTCTCGGAGACCACCATCACCGAGCTGCTGCTCGACGACGGCAAGGTCGCCGGCGCCTTCGGGTACGTCCGCGAGTCCGGCGAGCTCCTGCTCTTCGACACCGCCGCGGTGGTGCTGGCCACCGGCGGGGTCGGCAAGTCGTACCAGGTCACCTCGAACTCGTGGGAGTACACCGGGGACGGGCACGCGTTGGCGCTGCGCGCCGGGGCGACCCTGATCAACATGGAGTTCCTGCAGTTCCACCCCACCGGCATGGTCTGGCCACTGTCGGTCAAGGGGCTCCTGGTCACCGAGTCGGTACGCGGCGACGGCGGCGTACTGCGCAACTCCGACGGCAAGCGGTTCATGTTCGACTACGTGCCGGACGTGTTCCGCAAGCAGTACGCCGAGACCGAGGAGGAGGCCGACCGCTGGTACGACGACGCCGACAACAACCGGCGTCCCCCGGAGCTGCTGCCCCGCGACGAGGTGGCCCGGGCCATCAACTCCGAGGTGAAGGCGGGCCGCGGCACCGAGCACGGCGGGGTGTTCCTGGACATCGCGTCCCGGCGCAGCGCCGAGTTCATCCACAAGCGGCTGCCGTCGATGTACCACCAGTTCAAGGAGCTGGCCGACGTCGACATCACCGAGCAGCCGATGGAGATCGGGCCCACCTGCCACTACGTGATGGGCGGCGTCGAGGTGGATCCCGACTCCGGCCAGTCGGTGGTGCCCGGCCTGTTCGCCGCGGGTGAGGTCTCCGGCGGGATGCACGGCTCCAACCGGCTCGGCGGCAACTCGCTGTCCGACCTGCTGGTGTTCGGCCGCCGCGCCGGGGCCGGTGCCGTGACGTACCTCGACGGGCTGGGCGATGCCAGGCCCACGGTGGGCGAGGAGGCTCTGGCCAACGCGACGGAGACCGCACTCGCGCCGCTGCACCGCGACGGCGAAAACCCGTACGCCATCTGGCACGACCTGCAGCAGGTGATGCAGGACCTGGTCGGCATCATCCGCCGCAAGGAAGAGCTGGTCGCGGCGCTGGACAAGCTGACGGAGATCCGGGAACGCGCCGCGAAGGTGGGCGCCACCGGCGGCAGGCGCTACAACCCGGGCTGGCACCTCGCCCTGGACCTGCGGAACATGCTGGTGGTCTCGGAGTGCACCGCGAAGGCAGCCCTGGAACGCGAGGAGAGCCGCGGCGGCCACACCCGGGACGACTTCCCCGGAATGGATGCCGAGTGGCGCCAGGTGAACCTGGTCTGCTCGCTGGACGGGGACGCCACGGTCCTGGAACGCAAGCCGCTGCCGGCGATGCCGTCCGAGCTGCTGACCCTGTTCGACCGTGCCGAACTGGCGAAGTACCTGACCGAGGAAGAACTTGCCGAGTACGAGAGTGCGACCGCCGCGTCCGGCGACGCTGAGGGAGGCAACTGATGGCCGAGCGACACTTCCGCGTGTGGCGCGGCGACGACGAGGGCGGCGAGCTCACCGACTTCACCGTCGAGGTGAACGAGGGCGAGGTGGTCCTCGACGTGATCCACCGGCTGCAGGCCACCCAGGCACCTGACCTGGCCGTACGGTGGAACTGCAAGGCCGGCAAGTGCGGCTCCTGTTCAGCGGAGATCAACGGCAGGCCGGGGCTGCTGTGCATGACCCGGATGAACACGTTCGCGCCGGACGAGACGGTCAGCGTGACGCCGCTGCGCACCTTCCCGGTGGTACGCGACCTGGTCACCGACGTGTCGTTCAACTACCAGAAGGCGCGCGAGATGCCGGCGTTCGCACCGCCGGACGACCTGAAGCCGGGCGAGTACCGGATGCAGCAGGTCGACGTGGAACGCTCCCAGGAGTTCCGCAAGTGCATCGAGTGCTTCCTGTGCCAGAACACCTGCCATGTGATCCGGGACCACGAGGACAACAAGCAGGCTTTCGCCGGCCCGCGGCTGATGATCCGGGCCGCGGAGCTGGACATGCACCCGCTGGACGCGAAGACCGACCGCAAGGAGTACGCGCAGGCCGAGCAGGGCATGGGCTACTGCAACATCACCAAGTGCTGCACCGAGGTGTGCCCCGAGCACATCAAGATCACGGACAACGCGATCATCCCCATGAAGGAACGCGCCGTGGACCGCAGGTACGACCCCCTGGTGTGGCTGGGGAGCAAGATCTTCAAGCGCTCCGGCGCCTGAACGAACGCAGATGGCGGGCCGGTCTCCGAGTGGGGGACCGGCCCGCCGTCCTTTGTCCAGACTCAGCGCGACCGACTGTCAAGCCCCGTCGAGCAGCGGGCCTCCATCGAGCAGCGGGCGCAGAGCCTTCACCACGGGAGCGTCGGCGGGAAGCCACGGCACGCTGTCCAACTCGCCGGGTCCCAACCAGCGCAGGTCTGAGTGCTCGTGCGGGTGCGGTACGCCGCTGACCAGCCGCGCCAGGTAAACCTTCAGCACCGCCCGACCATGCGAGAGCAGTACGTCATCCCCCACCCGGTCTGCGACGTCGATCCGTACCCCGAGCTCCTCGTCGCACTCCCGGATCAGGGCTTCGGTTTCCGTCTCCCCCGGGTCCACTTTCCCTCCGGGGAACTCCCACATCCCGCTGACTTCCGGCGGCAGGGCACGCTCGCAGGCGAGTACACGACCGCCGGAGACGATCGCCGCTCCCACTATCACCGGCATCGATGACGCCACAGGAATCACCGCCGGTACAGAGTTCGATTCAGTCGGTTCGCTATGCACGGCGCTCAAGGTTGCCAGATCGGCAACGGGCTGTGGTAACCGCGTCCCGTACGTCCGGCTCGCGAGGTTTGTGGGCGTGGACACAGTAGCGATGACCATGCACACTCGGGGCACCGCAGATAACGGACCCGAGACGATTTGGTCACGAGCCGATGGCAACGATGCCCGGGAGGACTCAATGGCGGCGTTCGGACAGGATTTCCTGAACGACGCACTGGAACAGCTGGCGGGTTGGTCGGGTGACCACCACGAGATCCGCCGGACGCTCGACATCGACGATTCACAACACGCGGACCTCACCGAACGCGCGAAGGTGTGCGCCGACGCTCTGCACCTCCGCGCCGACATCAGGCGGGTCGACGGACGTACCCACGTACGGATCTGCGACAACGACGGTGGCTTGACGGCCCGCGAGGTGGCACTCGCCGCCCGCATTGAAGACGCGTACCGCACCGTCACTCGGATCTCCCCGAGCGACCGCGCTGAGTCGGCTTAGGACGTCTCCCGTCCTTACGGACAGGTGGTCCTGCTACGCCTCAAGGAATCGGGACAGCTCGCCGAGCGACGCTCGGCCTACACCGATCTGGCCAATGACGGTGGCACCCTAGCCGACGTAGCTCGCCGCGAACGACCGGGCGCGTGGAGACTCGCCCGTGATCTGCTCGATCGCCACCCGGCGTAGCCGATCCGCGAACGGGCGGGGCTGGTCGTGGTCGCCCGTACCGTGTAACAGGTTCAGCAGCCAGGTCGAGAATTCCTGCTCCCGCCAGACGACCGGCAGCCGGGTCGCCGAGTACGCCTCCAGCCGCGTGCCGTCCCCATCGCGGAAGCGGTCCACCAGCCCGAGCGCCAGCTCCCGGGCGTCGCCCAAGGCCAGGTTCATACCCTTCGCGCCGGCCGGGGTGAGGATGTGCGCGGCGTCCCCCGCCAGGTAGAGGTTGCCGAACTGCATCGGCTCCCCCACCCAGCTCCGCATGTCCAGGACGCCCTTGTCGATGATCGGCCCGTCCTGCAGCGTCCAGTCGTCCGAGGTCGCCAGCCGGGTACGCAACGCAGACCAGATCCGCTCGTCCGGCCAGTGGGCCACCGGTTCACCGGCCGGCACCTGCAGGTAGAAGCGACTGACCGTACGGGAACGCAGCATGTGTCCGGCGAACCCGTCCGGGTGCAGGGCGTAGATGATGTTCCGGGTCGACGGCGGAGCCTCCGCCAGTACGGCGAGCCACCCGTACCCGTGGCGGTACTCGTACGCCTCCCCGGCTCCGGCCGGGATACTGCGACGTGCCGCCCCGTGGAAGCCGTCGCAGCCCGCCACGATGTCACACTCCACGGTCTCCGTCCCGCCGCCGGCGGTGAACGCCACCACCGGCCGGCCGTCCAGATCCTCGACGCCGACTGCCTCCGCTTCGAACCGGATCTCGCCGCCCTTTTTCAGGTACCCGGCCACCATGTCCTTGACCAGCTCCTGCTGCGGATACACGTAGTGCATCCGGCCACCTGTGAGGGCGCCGTAGTCGGCGACGTACCGTCCCCCGGCGATCCGGAACTCACACGCGACGTGTTGCGCCCCCTCCACCCGGAGCCGGTCCGCGAGGCCGTACTCAGTCAGGCTGGTCACCGCCCGGTGCTCGATCAGCCCGGCCCGTGGACGCTGTTCGATGTACTGACGCGAATGCCGTTCCAGGATCAGACAGTCGACACCACGATCAGCCAGGATGTTGGCCACCAGCAGACCTGCCGGCCCGGCACCCAGAATCGCCACGCCGGTACGCAGGCTCATCGCCACTTCGCCTTCCTCACGGTCCACTTCGTGCCCGCCGGGGGACGGTCCTTGCCGGGCTGCTTAGGGGGCCGGACCAGCGCGTCGTTCGGGGACCGCTGCCGGACCACCGGATACCCCTCCGTCGGGATGAACCGCGGGTTGAACCGTTCGAAAACGTAGATCGTGGGCTGGTCGTCCTCGACGATCAGGTACGACTTGAAAGCGCAGGGAGCATCGCCCCAGGTGGACCAGCCGGACTCGAGCAGAATCCGGCGGTGTCCAGCGCGGCTGCCGTTCATGACCCGGCCGATCGGCTCAGTGGAGGTCAGGACATGGCCCACCACACCGGTGAACGGACCCTGGGCCACCACGACATTGCGGGAAATCTCCACGCCGGACGCGGTGACCAGCGCGGACCTGCGTACCAGAACGGGGGTTTCCTTCTCGACGCCGAGCGCCCGCCGGGCTGCCTCGTACGCCTCACCGACCGTGCTGTCGGACAACTCGTCGAGGCGCAGTTCCAGCCGCTCACCGACCAGGGCCTGGAGCAGCGTCGTAGTCGACCCTTCGCTAGCCAGCAACATCCGGGTCTGCGGCGAAGATGGCCCTTCGAGCGTGGTCACATCCACTCCAGGTATCGGACATCCATCCATGACGACCGGCCATGCCCACAGCCTTCGCCGGAGCCTGACCGGTGCTCACCCGTACCACCGTCAGCCATTGCGGCCGACGTGGGCTCGAGGCGTTCGCTGGGGGCGGCGGCATTGCCGTGGGGGCCGAGGTGTACTGAGCCGATGTAATTCCGGAGTTTCCCACAGGACAGTTGAGCGGTCCACTGTAGAGAAGGATCAGTACAACCTGACAACTGGCGCGATTCCGGACGATTTCAGGTACGACGCGGGGCGAAACCCGGCACGCCCAGCCCGCGTGTCCCGGCCGGCCGGCGACGGAACGTCGCCTTCATGACACCGCGTTCACCATGGAGCAGAACTTCTGGTGCGGGCGGGCACCGAAGGTGTCAGAGCGAGGTGGGCAGCGTGAGGTGCAGCCTGAGCCAGTGAGCCAGGTCCTCGATCTCGCGGCGCACCGCTGCGGTCATCGCCGCGGTGAACGTCACGTCCTGGTGGATCGCGTTGACCTTCAGCGCCCCGGCTTTACGGTCGGCGGTGGCGTCGAGCTTCCCGACCAACCGGTCCTCGTACAGGATCGGGAGCGCGAAATAACCCCAACGGCGCTTGGCGGCGGGTTTGTACATCTCCAACTGGTAGTCGAATTCGAAGATCTCCATCGTCCGCTTCCGGTCGTGTAGCAGCCGGTCGAACGGGGACAGCAAGGCCGCCCGTCCCGAGAATGGCTGGCCCAGCAGCGAAGGGTCGACCCGCCACTGGCCTTTCACCCCGTCCACCACAGCCGGCTCGCCCACCTCACCGACCTCGATCGGCTCCATCGGCATCACAGGAGCCTTGGAGCGGGCGATGCCCAGCGCCCGCAGCCGTCGTTCGTTGCGGATCCGGAGGGCGTCGGGGACCGGGACCACCGGATCGTCGGGGTAGACCTTGGTAGCCAGGTCCCACAGCCGCTCCCGGCCCTTGCGCCCGGCTACCGCGACCTCCCCGCGCTGCACCATGAGGTCGAGGAGCTTGATGACGTTCTGGTTGTTCGTCCACCCCGTCGACGACCAGGGCTTCTCGCAGGTGTCCGGAAGGTCCCGGGAGGGCAGCGGGCCCGAAGAGCCGAGCCGGTCGAAGATGTCCCGGCGAGACGCGTCGTTGGCCTTCACCCAGTCGCGGAGGGAGTGCTGCCACTCCTTCAGCTCCCCGCGCCCCGGCCACTGCGCCATCTCAGCGCGATACAGCGCCAGGTCTTCGCTGGGCCGGATCAGTGCCCGCAGCTCGATCAGCGAGCGGTCTTCCAATGCCGCAACCAACTCAGCAGGCGAGTAGGACGACCCGAGCCTGCTCCACGCCACCAGGTCGGCGTTGGGGGCGATGGCGGCGGTGGGGTCGATCTGCAGCAGGGTGAACCGGCGCACCATGTCGAGCAACCCGGACGGCCGCTTGTGGTCACACATCTGGGCGCGTACGGCGATGCGGCGAGCGTCGGCGCGGGAAAGCTCATGGACGGTCACGGATGGGAGGCTATGCCACGGGTCTGTCAATCACGCGGCGCGGACGGGTGCGGGCGGCGAAGTGCCCGGCAACCGATGAGTTCTGCCGTCTGCCCTGGTCCATACACCCATACAGGTGCACCCGGGTTGCACCTGTAACGGCCGTTGGGGTCGCCGCTGCCGGTATCCACCAGGAAGGAACTGCCATGGGTACGTTGACAGTCGACATCTTCATCTCGGTCGACGGGTGGGCCAGGGGGGCGACCTCCCCGGGATACTTCGGCTATCTCGGCCCGGAGCTGGAAGAGTGGATCACCACTGAACTGGCCGCACCACAGGTCGTGGTCTTCGGCAGGCGGACCTATGAAGCCCTCGCGGGAATCCCCGACGCGGCTCGTGACGAGTCCTGGCGACGGATGACGGAGCTGCGGAAGGTGGTGTTCAGCCGTACGTTGCGGCAGGCGGCATGGCCCAATACCCGGATCTGCCGTGATCTCGTCACGGACATCCGACGGATGAAGGCCGACAACGACGTCCCCCTGCGCACCATGGGGAGCCTCTCGCTGGCCAGACAACTCGCCGATACCGGGTTGGCGGACCGGATCAGGCTGGTGACGTTCCCCTTGATCGCCGGAGACTCGGGACGCGAGCCGTTCTTCGCGGACATGGCAGCTGCCGATCTCGAACTGGTCGAGCACCGGGCGTTGGACGGTCGGGTGCTGCTGGCTGAGTACCGACCGACCGGAAAGGACATCCCGCGGGCCTGAACCCAGCCTCAGCGGCGACCGATCGCGGCGTCGGACCAGAACCTGTCGCACGCCGCCTGATCGGTCCAGAGCTCCCACGCTTCGTTGATCACCCCGTCCCGGATGTGGAACACGAGCGCGTAATCCTGGTCGAGTCGCTTCTGCTCCCGCTCGGCAGTGACGTGCAGCAACGCGACGGTGTGCGCGTCGTTGGCAAGCACGTCGTGTACGGCGACCGCGTAGGTGCCGCCCGAGAGCTCCAGCTCCCGTTCGAACGAGTCCAGGGTGGCTTGCCGTCCTGTGTAGTCTCCCGCGATCGGGTGCCGCCCTGGCGTGTGCCACACCACGTCCTCGGCGAGCAGCGTCCGCAACGTCGCCATGTCACCGCCGCTGAACGCCTCGTACACCCGACGGAAGGTTTCCAGATGTGGATGATCCGCCATGGCTACCCCTTCGCCGGACAGCGCGATGACCACACACGCCTATCTCATCACGCTGGGTGACTTCTGGTCAGGTGCTCCCGCCGATCGCCATGGCAACAACTGCGACCAGGGATCAGCCAGCGTTCCGGGCGCGCGGTGGCTGTACACGATCTCCAGTAGGGCTACTTCTTGTCACCGGTCCCTGATGTCTGTTGGAAATGGGATGCGACCACGTCGCCGTCGGCCATGACGTGTCCTTGCCTTCCATACGTACCTTGCCGCGGGAGTTCGCCTCCGCCATCGAG
>JBOGDK010000165.1:0-9648 GCA_050701795.1 Micromonosporaceae bacterium | reverse complement strand
GCTCCAGGAACGGGTACAGCGCCACCAGGGTGATCGCGAGGCCGAGCGCAAGCACAGCGGGGAAGAACACCGCCGGCACGGTGTAGCCGAAGGCGCTGATCTCCCACGGCGGATACAGCCGGATCATCCCGTCCATGAACATCACGTACCAGTCGGGCTGACTGCCTGAGGAGACCACCTCCCCCTTGTACGGCCCGAACAGCCAGATCGGGTTGATCTGGAACAGGCCACTCATCAGGGCGATGATGCCGAACACGATCATCGAGAAGCTGGCCTGCTTGGAGATGTAGTCGGGGATGAAGTGGTAGCCGACGACGTTCCGCTCGGTACGCGCGGGCCCGGGCCACTGGGTGTGCTTCTGCTTGAACACCAACCCGATGTGCACCACGATCAACGCGAGCAGCAGCACCGGCAGCAGGAACACGTGCAGGATGTAGAACCGCGGGATGATCACCGTACCGGGGAATTCACCGCCGAACAGCGCCCACTGCGCCCAGGTCCCCACCAGCGGGATCGAGAGCACGATCCCGGAGGCGATCCGCAGCCCGGTGCCTGACAGCGCGTCGTCCGGCAGCGAGTAGCCGATGAATCCTTCGAAGAAGCCGAGGTTGAGCAGCACGATGCCGAGCAGCCAGTTGGTCTCGCGTGGCTTGCGGAACGCTCCGGTGAAGAAGATCCGGAACATGTGCACGAAGATCGCCGCCATGAACAGCAGCGCCCCCCAGTGGTGCATCTGCCGCATGATCAGGCCGCCGCGTACCTCGAAGGAAAGATCGAGGCTGGACGCGAACGCCTTCGACATCGGCACCCCCCGCAACGGGGTGTACGCGCCGTTGTAGATGACCTCTTCCATCGACGGGTCGTAGAACAACGCCAGGAACGTGCCACTCAGCAGCAGCAGAATGAACGAGAAGAGCGCGATCTCACCCAGCAGAAAAGACCAGTGGTCCGGGAAGATCTTGTTGACCAGCCCCGCGCGCAGGCCCTTGGCGAGCTGGAACCGGTCGTCGAACGCCCCCGCGGCCTCAGCCGGGACCTGCTTGGGATCGAACCTGCGTCGCTTCATCGCCGCCCCCCAGCGGGCTCGCGCGCCCAACCGTCGAGCACCACCCCGGCCAGCGGGCACCACCGGCCGCCGCACCGCGAGCTGCCTCCGCCCCCTCTATCCCCGCAGCGCTACCCGCGAAACATCCCGGTGCCGGCGACCGCACCGCCACCGCGGGGTGTCCCGGCGAACTCATCCGGCGAGACCGGCGATCACCGCGGTCATCATGAGCACGAAGAGGACCACACTCCCGACAATTCGGGCGGTACGCCACCTCATGGCTGGCGGTTCGGTGAGCCGCCACTCCTGCATCGTCGCCGCGAACATCGGGTCGTCCCGCCGCAATCCGTACTCGATCGCCTGCAGCCGCTGCCGCTCGTCATTGGTGAGCATGGTTCCTCCTCGACCTGCCGGCGGTCTCTGCACGGTGGGGGGCCGATCGCCACCTCATACCCGCCACCACGCGGGTCAACCGGGTCACGTCGCAGGCATCAGCGGCACCCGGGCCGACCGGCCCGCTCGTACCACCCGCACGCGTAGGCGGATAGATTTCGTCGCATGGAGACCTTCTACGGCATCGACGGCACGCGGCTGGCCTACCACCAGACCGGCGAGGGCGACCCGATGGTGTGCCTTCCCGGCGGCCCGATGCAGGCGTCGGCGTACCTGGGTGATCTGGGCGGGCTGTCCGCACATCGTTCGCTGGTCCTTCTTGACCTGCGCGGCACCGGGGAATCGGCCGTACCGGCGGATCCGGATAGCTACCGGTGTGACCGGCTGGTCGACGATGTCGAGGCGTTGCGCGCGCACCTCGGGCGCGACCGGATCGATCTGTTGGGACACTCGGCCGGCGGTTCGCTCGCGGTGCAGTACGCCGCCCGCCACCCGGACCACATTGGCCGGCTCCTGCTGGTCAACCCCAGCCCTGCAGCGGTAGGCGTGGAGATCACAGGGGACGACCGCCGGCAGGTCGTCGAACTCCGCCGAGGGGAGGAATGGTTCCCGGATGCCTTCGCCGCCTTCGAGCGGGTCGTCTCAGGCGAGGCCTCCGCCGCCGACTGGGCGGCGATCACACCGTTCACCCACGGCCGGTGGGACGCGGCAAGAGAGGCCCACGTTGCCAAGGAGGAGCCTGAAGAACCCGGACGCGGCGGGGGTCTACTACTCGCCCGGTGCGGTAACTCCGGAAGCCACCAGATCCGCCCTCGCCGATCTACCGGCGCGTGTCCTTCTCGTCACGGGCGAGTACGACGTCGCACTCCCTCCCAGGTGCGCTGCCGAGTACGCCGGCCTGTTCCGGCATGCGGAGCTGCTGGTCCAGCCGGGCGGAGGACACAGTCCGTGGCTGGACGATCCGGAGTGGTTCGTGCAGAACCTGACGGAGTTCCTGAACTGACCTGCACGGTCCTTGGACTGACCTACGCGGTCCGCAGGTGGCCAGGGCCGGTGTCGCCGTCGGCGAGCAGTTCAAGGATCCCGGTGGTACGCAGCACCCGCCGCACCAGGCTCGGCGGATCGACCACCTTGTACGCACACTCGGCCCGGCGAGCTGCGTTGTGCCCGGCGACGAGCACACCGACCGCACCGGAGTCGAAGAACGTGACGGCGCCGAGGTCGATGACCAGCTCGGTGACGCCGGCGTTGACGGCCGCGAGGATCACGCTGAGCAGCTCGTCATGCGCGGAGAGATCCACGTCTCCAGCGACGTGGATTCGCGACGTGCCGTTGCCGGCAGCATGTTGCACGATCTCGTATGCCCGGGCCATGACCACCTTGTGTCCTGTGACGACTTCCAAGAGTGACGCTCAGCCTAGAAGGCTATCGTCACCTGGTCCTTGATCACCTCCCCCGATCGGTCGGGGCATCTGTGCGTTGCACCTCACCGCTCTCCGTACGGTGCCGGCCGGCTCCGCTGGATCGCTGCGTACCCGGCGTCGAAACTGTGCAGGGCCGGACCGACGGCGGCCGCGATGGTCATCTCGAGGATCTCGTCCTCCGTACACCCGGATGTCTTCAGGTCTTCGATGTCGGCGTCCGTGACCTGGTAGGACTTCTCGCGCACCTTCGCGACGTACGAGCGCCACCGCGGTGGCACCTCGGCACCGTTGCCAGCGGCGGCGCGCAGCTCCGGCGGGGTTTCGCCGGGCGAGTCGAACACCGACGAGCGGATCCCGGCGACGTGTGAGGCGTAGCGGCCAGGCCCGACTCGGGCAGGCACCGGGGTGCGCGATCGGGTACGGGTCAGCACTCCCGGCATCCGGTATCCGATGCGGTGCAGTGCCCGGGTGCCCGCGACGAGTTGCCCGTCCTTGAGTTGGAAGTCGAAGGCGTTCGCCAGCCGGTTCACGATGTTGAAGACGACGTTGACGCCCAGCGCGTCGTCGACAGCGGAGTCGGGTACGCCGGCCGCGCGTACCGCTGCCAGGTCCTGATCTGTCAGCGTGTCCGGCTGCCGGGTCACCGTGTCGATGAAGCCCAGCGTGGCGACCAGCTCGGGTCGCGCCGAGTCGGGGTCAGCGGCGTCGATCTCACCATCGGAGGCCAGCCGGATGAGCTGGGTGTGTGTCTCGGCGCAGAACGGGCACCGGTTCAGCTCGGAGGTGGACATCGCGATGAACTCGCGTTCGCCCGCGGTCCAGTACGACCGGCCACGCATCGCCTCGGGGGTGAGGTCGAGGAGGGCACGACCGAGGAACTCGGGCCGGTAGAGCAACGCCTTGATGACGTCGCTCATCTCCGTACCCGACAGGCGTACGGCGGCCAGGAACCACCGTGCGCGCATCCGGTGCCCGTGGTCCAGGATGTCGAGTCGCACCAGGCTCAGCTCCCGCTCTCGACGGCCTTGGCGTACCCGGTCAGGACGCCCGACCAGCCACCGGCGCCGCCGATCGCGGCATGCATCGCCTCGCCTCCGAGCAGCCGCTCGAGGAACCGGTGCTGCAGCTCGACGGTGGTCTGCTCGGGGCCGTCGGCGGTGAACCGCACGTCGACCTCACTGGCGTGGTCGGGGTCGGGGTCGTACCGCCACTCGCCGTTGATCTGCCAGGTGACGACGAGCCGGTGCGGCGGTTCCCACACCAGCACCCGGCCCCAGTCGCACTCGCTGCCGTCGACACCGCGTTCGTACCACCGGCCGCCGACCCGCGGCTCCATCACGGGCTCGGCCATCTCGGCCTCGCCGATGTGGTACGCGGCCGGCCACCAGGTCACGATGGACTCGGTGAAGACCTGAAAGGCCCGCTCGATCGGGGCGGCGACGGTGATCTTGCCGTTGATGTCGGGGATAGCCGATGCGTCACTCATTGCGCTCCTGTGCCTGCTCGGGGGCCGCTTCGGCGGCCTTCTGATGGTGGGGGGCCGCTTCGGCGGCCTTCTGAAAAGTCGTCAGCGCGTCATCCCAGACCAGGTTCAGCCAGGTACGCAGGGCCGCTACGCCGTCCGGATTGAGCCGGTAGACCCGGCGGGTGCCCTCAGCCCGGTCGACGACCAGCCCGCCATCCTTGAGCACCCGGAGGTGCTGGGACACGGCCGGCCTGCTGACCGGAAGTTCGCTGGCAAGTTCGCCCACGGAACGCGGCTGCCGGGCGAGCAACTCGAAGATCGCCCGGCGGGTCGGGTCGCCGAGCAGCCCGAGCCCGGCATCTGCGTAAGTAGCCACGAACCGTAAGCTACAACTTACCGATGCCTGATGGCAACCGGGTAGCCCGGACTTCCGGTCACGGTGGCACCCCGCGGACTTCCGGTCACGGTCGCCAGATGGCGGTCACGGTGGCCAGAGGGGTGGTACAACGGGTTCATGGCAGATCTCGACCGGGTCGCCGCGTGGATCGATGGCTACGTCCGCGCATGGAACTCCAACGATCCGGCTGACATCAGCGCGCTCTTCACAGGCGATGCCGAGTACTACACGGCACCGTACGACCCACCATGGCAGGGCCACACTCAGATCGTCGAGGGCTGGTTGGCGGACCGGGACGAACCCGGCGAGACCACGTTCGACTGGAAGCCGGTGCTCGTCACCGATGAGGTGGCGATCATCCAGGCGGTCACCACGTACCCGGCGACCACGTACAGCAACCTGTGGCTGATCCGGCTCGACGGCGAGGGACGCTGCAGCTCCTTCACCGAGTGGTGGATGGAACACCCCACCCCACCGGACGCCTGACCGGCGCCTGTGCGGCACGCAGGCCGGCCGACGGCTCAGCGCGCCTTGGGGCGGGCACGGACGTGCAGCCGCTCCCCCTGCGGCCCGAACAGGCTCAACACCTCCGCGGGCGTATCGCCGGGATTGGTGACGCGGTGCGGCGCCCGGGTGTCGAACTCGGCCACCTCTCCGGGGGTGAGGAGCAGGTCGTGCTCACCGAGCAGCAGGCGGAGCCGGCCGGAGAGGACGTACAGCCATTCGTACCCTTCGTGGGTCTGAAGCTCCTGAGGACCCGCCGGCGTGTGCGGCGGCAGGATCTGCTTGTACGCCTGCACGCCACCCGGTCGCCGGGTCAACGGGAGGAACGTCACCCCGTTGCGGACGATCGGGCTGGGTCGGATCCGCGGGTCCCCGGTGGCGGGTGCGCCGACCAACTCGTCGAGCGGCACCTGGTACGCCTGCGCCAGCCGGAGCAGCAGCTCCAGCGTGGGTTTCCGGCCACCGGTCTCCAGCCGCGACAAGGTGCTGACCGAGATCCCGGTGAGCTCAGCGAGCTGGGTCAGTGTCGTCTCGCGCTGCTTGCGAATGGCACGTAGCCGAGCACCCACCGAGGCGAGCACGGCGGCGTCGTCGTTTGCCATAGCGGCAACGTTAGTTGTTGGTACGGCAGCGGCGTAGCACTGTGGGAGCAGCACGACGGCGGAGGGACGCGCAGCATGGACGAGACGTACGACGTGGTGGTGATCGGCGGTGGCGCCGCTGGCCTCAGCGGAGCCCTGGCACTCGCCCGGGCGAGGCGATCGGTGTTGCTGGTCGACGCCGGGCAGCCGCGTAACGCACCGGCCGGACACGTACACAACTACCTGGGCCGGGAGGGCACGCCCCCCGCCGACCTGGCGTCGACCGGACGCGACGAGGTGACCCGGTACGGCGGCGAGATCGTCACCGGACGCGTCGACGCCGTGGCGAAGCAGGACGCCGGCTTCGTGGTGACCCTGCACCACGACCTGCCCAGCGACCACGACGACGACCGCGACCAGCACCGCCAGCGCACCGTACGAGCGCGGCGGCTGCTGGTGACCACCGGGCTGGTCGACGAGCTGCCCGACGTGCCGGGGGTGGCCGAGCGGTGGGGCTCAGACGTGCTGCACTGCCCGTACTGCCACGGGTGGGAGGTGCGTGACCAGCGGATCGGCGTCGTGGCCAGCGGCCCGCTGGCGATGCATCAGGCGCAGCTGTGGCGACAGTGGAGCCCCCACGTGATGCTCCTGCTGCACCACACACCGGCGCACGGCCTGAGCGACCAGGACGCCGAGCGGCTCGCGGCGCGTGGCATCACCGTGGTGGACGGCCCGATCGCGGGGCTCGAGGTCTCCGGCGACACTCTCACCGGCGTACGGCTGGTTTCCGGCGAGGTGGTCCCACTCGACGCGGTGGTCGTCGCGCCCCGGTTCACCGCACGCGCCGGCCTTCTGGAGTCGCTCGGGCTGGACCCGGTCGACATCGAGATGGACGGCCACGTCATGGCGAGCCAGGTGCCCGCCGACGCGAACGGAGCCACCACCGTGCCCGGCGTGTGGGTGGCCGGCAACGTGTCCGACGCACGTGCCCAGGTGATCACCGCCGCGGCCGCGGGCCTGAACGCCGGTGCCGCGATAAACGCCGACCTGGTCGAAGAGGAGACCACCGACGCCGTCGCGGCGTACCGGCACAAGCTGGGCACGATGTTCGAGGAGGCCGCGTGGGAGGAGCGTTACCGTTCCCGCGACGCGGTCTGGAGTGGGCGCCCGAACCCGCAACTCGTCGCCGAAGTGGCCGACCTGCCCGCGGGCAGGGCACTCGACGTGGGCAGCGGTGAAGGGGCCGACGCCATCTGGCTGGCGGAGCGGGGCTGGCGGGTGATGGCCGTCGACATCTCCCACACGGCCCTGAAGCGCGCCGCCAGCAACGCCGCGACCGCGGGCGACCAGGTCGCCGACCGGATCGAGTTCGGACGCGCCGATCTGCGCGACCAGGCGCCCACCGAAGGTGCGTACGACCTGGTGTCGTCGCAGTTCATGCAGCTACCGCCGGATGTACGGCGGGCCCTGTTCGTACGGCTCGCCACCGCGGTCGCCCCGGGCGGCACCCTGCTGGTGGTCGGACACCACCCGTCCGACCTGCGCACCTCGGCACACCGGATGCACGTCCCGGACGTGATGTACACCGCCGAAGAGGTGGCGTCCACTCTGGACCGTACGGTGTGGGACGTGGTGGCCGCGGAGGCCCGGCCACGTACCACTGTGGACTCGGAGGGGGGCGAGGTCACGATCCACGACGCCGTCCTGGTGGCGCGCCGACGCTCGTGACCAGCGTGCGCCCCGGCCCGGCACCGAGCGGGCACCAGCACCGACACCGGCACCGTGTCAGAGGACGCACCGTGTCAGAGGACGGCGCCGCGCGGCGCCACTTCCAGCGCGGCGACACCACGGCCGTACAGCACCATCAGCCGATCACCATGTCGGGTCCGGAGAACGCCGGTGTCGTCAGCGAGCGTGACGATCATGTGGTCGACAAGGTCGCTGACCTCGGCGGTGTCCGGATCTTCGTACGTGACGTCGATCTGATCACCGTTGGTGAGCCGAACGCGAGCCACGACTGCAGTCATCCAGCAAGCGTAGTGCGAGGTCACCGCGGGATCACCGGCCATGGATGATCAAGGGAGGTCTGCGCGGAATACGCTCCGCGTCACGAGTGCCCTCAAGCGGCGGGTAGACCTCACGGCACGCCGGTACGGCAGCTCGTGCCGCTACGCCGCGGCGCCCGAGAGCGCACCACCACCACAGCGGCGGCGGCGGCTTCACCACTTCTCCCGCACTGCCGCGGGCCGCTATCGTGCCCATAGCAGGACAGCGTCGCCCACCTGGACGTCTCACCAGCCCGGAACGAGCTGGCGCGCATCGCGGGCTTCCACTTCGGACGGCGAATTACAGAGGCTTCAACTACTTGACTCATGATCCTGGGGCGCACGACTGTGGCAATGGAGGTCACCATCCGGACACCGTTCCGGGTCCGGACGTTTGCCGCCGGACGGCTCGGGCAACCCAGAACTGACCAGCGTGGAGGTGATACGCCTCGTGGATCTACTCCAGATACATACCTTGCACCCCAGAAGCACAGGCGGTCGCGCCGTCGTCACTGTACGTGGCACAGTGACCACTGAGAACGTTCAAGATCTGCAGTACCACATCGAGGCCATCTACTTTGTGAACGGGCCGTGCGATGTACACGTGGACATCACCGGGATGACCGCGGACGTCCGCGCCCAGGTGTGGATCGACCGACTGTGCGCGGCCGCCAGGACCGCCAAGCTACGTCAGGGCCGACTGTGTGTCTGCCGGCCGCCGGCACACCTCACCCAGGCACTCACGCTCACCAGCGTGGCCTGGTGCGACAACGCCCATCACCCCAGCCCCAAGGACAAGCCCAGGACGCGACCACGGATCCGGTTGCGCCACATCAGAGCCGGCTGACCCGTTCCCCGGCCAGCCGAAGATCGTATTCCCCGGAACGAACCGGGTCACGCCCCCCGCGATCTTCTCCATGCCAGAGCATTGGCATTCACGTTTGGCTATGCAAGGGTGTCGCATCGTTTCCTCAGCCCCGGCGTACCGCCGGAATTGGAGTAGTCGATGACGATGAATCGCGTTGTCTGGCGGATCTCCCTTACTCTCGCGACGGCTGGCCTGGTCACCGGCCTCGCCCTGCAACCCGCGGCGGCCGCCGCACCGCAGCCGGTACACGCACCGGCCGGCGGTGTCGCCGACCCGGGGGTGGTACGCACCGGCGGCAACTTCTACGCGTTCGCCACCGGATCCCGGGCGCCGGTGCACCGTGGCGAGATCGCCAGCGGACCATGGAGCCAGCTCGGTCCGGCACTGAGTTCCGTGGGACGTTGGGCCGCCAGCGGTGCCGTCTGGGCGCCGGACGCGGTGCACACCGCCGCCGGCTGGGTGCTCTACTACTCCGCACCCGCGAAGAACTTCGGTGGCCAGCGCTGCATCGGGGTCGCCGTAGCGAACTCGGTGTCCGGTCCGTACACGCCGTACGGTGACTCGCCACTGATCTGCCCGGGCGGCCGGCACGGCGCGGACGACACCGTACCGGGGCGCCCCGTCGCCGGCGCCGGAGTCATCGACCCGTCGCCGTTCCAGGATTCCGACGGCAACCGGTTCGTTCTCTACAAGACCCAGCAGACGCCGTCCACGCTGCGGATGCTGCGGGTCAACGGCGACGGCACCCGATGGGTCGGCAACACCAGCGGGGAGCTCGTCCAGCGCAGCGGCATCATCGAAAATCCGGTGCTGGTGCAACACGGCTCCAGCTACGTGTTGTTCGCGTCCCGGTACGGCTACAACAACTGCAGCTACGCCACGGTGTGGCTGCGGTCCTCCAACAAGTGGAGCTTCTCGGGCGCGAC
>JBOGDK010000164.1:0-9680 GCA_050701795.1 Micromonosporaceae bacterium | reverse complement strand
GTCGACCTGCTCTCGTATCTCTTCCGCCGGCAGCGGTTCCCCGGTGAAGCTGCTGTTCCAGCCGACGGTGTCGAACGTGCCGTCGGCCTCTGACCCGTCGCCGGCGTAGGTGTAGTCGAACACCCCGGCCCACTGCTCGATCCGCTCGGCCGACAGGTCACCGGCCGGGTCGACGGCGGACGGCTCGCACACCACCCAGGCCACGAGCCGCTGGTCGTCAGTGTCGTCGCCGGTGCTCCACGGATCGTTCTGCGGCTGCACCACCGCGTCACGTACGGTCGCGTGCGCGCGGAGCACCTCCTCGATCTCCCCTAGCTCGGTACGCGTGCCGCGCAGCTTGACCTGCGGGTCAGCATCCGTCGTGTCATCTTCCGCCGCGCCGATCCAGTGAGACGACAAGAGAAATGCTCCAGGGTTCAACTAGTCAAATGACGAAACGAGTGGGAGTGTGCCTTGAATAAGGTGGGACCGACTCGGCCGGCTCGGACCACTCGGTGGGCCCGGCTGGGGCTCGGCGGCTTCCTCGTCGTAGATCACGTCGTCGAGGCTGGCCAACGTATAGGGCAGCTCGCCTCGTACATTCGAGGAGTACTCGAACGTCGGATCTCCGGTCACACAGGTAAGAAGTCGCGCCGACGGCAGCCCAGCCCGCCGGGCACATCCGCCCTCCGGCCAGATCAGCACCTACCCCCCGGGAAGACGCTAGTTCGAACTTGATCTATCCCAATCGGCTTCAAATTAGAGTGGCCATCGGTGGCTGTCAAGGCTCCCTGACGGGTGCGCGTCGACGGGCCGGCCCTGGCCGTCCGGGCCTGGTCTTCAGCTAGTTGCCGCGCCATCGCCGACCGCATATCGTCGCGATGTCGTCGCGCTCGCAACTTCCACGTGACTCCGTCCTATATGGTCCGATGTTGCCAGGGCGGTGGCAAAGCAGCAGGTCACCTCGGACGGGAGAACACAGCATGTCCGGCCTGAAACAGCGCGTTGCGCGGCTCGCCGATGATCGGCGAGCCCTTGTTTGACGCCCTGGCGGAGGGGGAGAACGGCATCCCGCGATGCTCGCGCGACCGTCCGGTCCCAGCGTCGTTCGCGCAGCGGCGGCTGTGGTTCATCGACCAGATGGCACCGGGGAGCACCGCCTACAACTGCCCGATTCCCACTCGGCTGCGTGGACCGGTGCACGTCGACGCGCTGATCGAGAGCCTTGCCGACATCGTGCGCCGCCATGAAGTGTTGCGTACGACGTTCCGGACGGAGAACGGTCAGCCGGTCCAGGTGGTCCATGACGAGATGCCGCTGACGTGTCCGTTGACGGACCTCATCGACCTCCCTCGGGACCAGCAGGAGGCGAGGGTCCAGGAGGCCATCGCGGACGAGGGGCGCTGTCCATTCGACCTCGGCCGCGGCCCGATGATCCGAGCACGCCTCCTCCGGCTGGCTCCGGACGAGCACGTGCTGCTGTGCAACCTGCACCACATCGCGTCCGACGTGTGGTCGGTCGGCGTGCTGCACAAGGAGCTGGCCGCCGGCTACAACGCACGCGTACGCGGCACCGCCGGGGACCTACCCGGGCCGCCGATCCAGTACGCGGACTACGCGGCCTGGCAGCGGGAGCGGATCAGCGGGGCGCATCTGGAGAAACAACTCGGGTACTGGCGGCGGCAGCTCGATGGTCTCGAACCGCTGGACCTCCCGACGGATCACGCACGGCCGTCGAGCCTGTCGTACCGCGGTGGGTGGCGGCAGGTCGGGCTTCCCGCCGAGCTGATCTCCGAGCTGCGGGCGCTGGGCCGGACCGGAGGCACGTCGCTGTTCACGACCCTGCTCGCGGCCGTCCAGGTGATGCTCGCCCGGTACGCCGACACGGAGGATGTCGCCGTCGGGGCTGCCGCCCTGGAGCGGGACCGGCCCGAGGTGCAGGGGCTGATCGGGCCCTTCCTGAACACCGTCGTGCTCCGTGGTGATCTGTCCGGGCAGCCCACGTTCCGCGACGTCCTGCGGCGGACACGTACCACCGCGCGGGATGCCTTCGGCCACGCGGAGTTGCCGTTCGATCTGCTGGTCCGGGAGCTGCGACCCACCCGGGACGCCACCCGTACGCCGATGTTCTCGGTCTTCTTCGGGGTGGCGGACGGCGCCGAGCCGATGCCCGAGTTCGACGGGCTGTCGGTCGAGGTCATCTTCCCGGGCTACCAGACGGCCAAGTTCGACCTCGGGTTCAACGTACGCGTGGACACCGACGGCGCTGACACCGACGGCGCCGTGGTGGACGCCGTCTTCAGCGCGGACCTTTTCGACGTCGACACGATCGACCGGATGCTCGGTCACTACCGGACGCTGCTCGAAGCGGTGGTCCGCGGGCCGGACCGACCGGTCACCACGCTTCCCATGCTCACCGACCAGGAGTGGCAGAACGTCGTCGAGTGGAACGACACCGGCCGCCGGTTCCCCGCGGACTCCTGCCTCCACGAGCTCGTCGAGTCGCACACCGGGCAGGGCGACGCGCCGGCCGTGGTGTGCGGGCAGCGGGTGCTGAGCCGGGCCGAGCTGGAAGCGTCCGCGAACCGGCTGGCTCATCGACTGCGTGGGCTCGGCGTGGGGCCCGAGACGATCGTCGGAGTGTGCCTGCGGCGTTCGCCCGAGTTGGTGGTCGCGATCCTCGGCGTCCTGAAGGCCGGCGGGGCCTACCTGCCGCTGGACCCGGACTACCCACCGCAGCGGCTGCGGCTGATGCTCGACGACGCGGGTTGCGCGGCAGTCGTCACCGAGGAGGCTATGCGGTCCGGCTTCGGCGACACCGGAACCACGCTGCTGTGCCTGGACTCAGAGAAACTCGACGGGTATCCGGCCCACCGGCCGGAAGTGGCGGTACGGCCGGAGAACCTGGCGTACGTCATCTACACCTCCGGTTCCACCGGTGACCCGAAGGGCATCGCACTGCAACACCGCGGGGCGGTCAACAACTTCACCGACTTCAACGACCGATTCGGCATCGGTCCCGGCGACAGTGTGCTCTCCGTGTCCTCGCCGAGCTTCGACATGTCCGTGTACGACATCCTCGGCATGCTGGCCGCCGGCGGGACGGTGGTCATGCCGGAACCCGAGCTGGTGCGCGACCCGCCCGCGTGGGCAAGGCTGCTGCGCGAGCACGAGGTGACTGTCTGGCATTCGGCACCGGCATTGCTCGAGCTGTTGGTGGAGTACGTCGAGTTCGACAGCGACGCCGTACCACGACACCTGCGCCTGGCGCTGCTCGGCGGTGACTGGATCCCGGTCGACCTGCCTGACCGGCTGCGCCGGGTCGCGCCGGCGGCGAGGTTCATCAGCCTCGGCGGTGCCACGGAGGCGTCGATGGACTCGACCATCTTCCCGGTCGAACGGGTCGACCCCGGATGGACCAGCATCCCCTATGGGCGACCGATGGCGAACCAGCGGGTCTACGTACTCGACAGCCACCTGCAGCCGGTGCCGGTGGGCGTACCGGGGGAGCTCTACCTGGCGGGTACCGGGCTGGCCCGTGGCTACCTGAACCGGCCAGAGCTCACCGCCGAGCGGTTCGTGTGGCACACCTTCGACGGTGGCCACACCGAACGGCTCTACCAGACCGGGGATCTGGCCAGATACCGACCAGACGGTGTGCTGGAGCTGCTGGGTCGTCGGGACTTCCAGGTGAAGATCCACGGACTGCGTATCGAGCTGGGCGAGACCGAGGCTGTCCTACGGCGGCACGAGGCGGTAGCCAACGCGGTCGTGGTGGCGCACGGGGTGCGGGACCGTACCCGGCTGGCCGGATTCGTCACCCGGTCCGGCGAACGCGGCGTCTCCGAGAAGGAGCTGCGGCGCTGGCTCGGGGAGTTGCTGCCTGCCCACATGGTGCCGCGCACGATCACGACGCTGGACCGGCTGCCCACCACGCCGAACGGCAAGGTGGACCGCCGTGCCCTGGTGGCCGCGGAGGCGGAACGCGGCGCCGCGCCGGCGGAAGCTCACGTGGACGCCCTGGAGAGCCGGATCGTACGGGCCTGGCGTGAGGTCCTCAGGGTGGATGACATCGGACTCGACGACAACTTCTTCGACCTCGGCGGTGACTCCTTCACGGCCATCCGGGCGACGCTCGCGCTGGACGGGTCCATGCCCGTGGTCGAGCTGTTCAGGAACCCGACGGTACGACAGCTCGCCGCCCTGCGCCGCTCGGCGGCTTCGATGGGCATCTCATGGTCGAGCGGCGCTGGTCAGCGTCATCGGGCGGTTCCACCCGGCGGTGAGCGGCGATGAATGAGTTCAAGGAAGCGCCTCTGGAGAACGTCATGGCGACCGGGCTCCACCGGCTCCGCCACGACGACCCCGAGCTGTACGACATCCTCGTACGCGAACTCGACCGGCAGAGCAACGTCCTGTCCCTGGTGGCCTCGTCGAGCGTCGTGGATCCGTCCGTCCTGGCCAGCCAGGCCTCGGTCGCGGTGAACGTCACCGCCGAGGGGTATCCGGGGCGCCGGTACCACGCCGGCTGCGAGGTCGTCGACGACATCGAGCAGCTCGCCATCGACCGGGCCCGGAGAACGTTCGGTGCCCGCTACGCGAACGTCCAGTCCCACTCGGCGACAAACGCCAACTACACGGTCCTCTCGGCCCTGCTGCGGCCCGGCGATTCGCTGCTCGGGATGGAGCTGGAGCACGGTGGGCACCTCACCCACGGCAGCCCCGCGGCGTACGCCGGCCAGTACTTCCGTGCGGTCGGGTACGGCCTCACGGACGAAGGTCTGATCGACTACGACCAGGTGCATGGGCTGGCGACCGAGCACCGTCCGCGCGTGATCATCTGCGGTGCCACGGCGTACCCGCGGACCGTCGACTTCGCCCGATTCCGGAAGATCGCCGACGACGTTGGCGCCTATCTCCTGGCGGACATCTCGCACACCGCCGGATTGGTGGCCGCCGGCCTGCATCCGAGCCCCATCGACCATGCGCACATCACGACGACCTGTACCCACAAGCAGCTCTTCGGGCCGCGCGGCGGCCTGATCCTGTCCGGACGTGACCACGAGTCCCCGGCACCACGGGGGAAGGGCACGCTCGCCGAGTTCATCCAGCGCGCCGTGTTCCCGTTCTCCCAGGGCGCGCCAGCGCTCAACACGATCGCCGCCAAGGCGAGGGCGCTGGAAATGGTGACGGCAGTCGAGTTCCGGGAGGTGGCGGCACGCATCGTGGAGATCGGCGGGGTCCTCGCCGTAACACTCACCGACCTCGGCCACCGGCTGGTCTCCGGTGGTACGGACAACCACATCGTGCTGGTCGACCTCGCTCCGAAGGGGATGACCGGGTTGGTCGCGGAGCGGGCGCTGGAGGAGTGCGGAATCATCGTCAACAAGAACCGGGTTCCTCGGGATACGACGCCGGCCTTTGTCACGGGCGGCATCAGGATCGGCACCAACAGCGCCGCGCTGCGGGGACTGGGGCGGGACGATGCCAGCCACTGTGCCGAGCTGATCGATCTCGTACTCCGCTCCGTCGAGGTTCGCGGGGAGCGGACCTACCGGGTTCCTCCGAGCGTTCGCAAGAGCGTGCGCGCAGGGGTGGCGGACCTGTGTGCGCGCCGCCCCCTTGCCGGCTACCCGGCCATGGAGTTGGTACGAGCGGTCGATGAAGTGGAGACCGGCAGAGTTCCATGAGAGTAGCCGCCGTCGTACGACAAGACGCCTCGGCCACAGTGGTCAATCGGAGGTAGCGGGATGGCTTGTCGACTGTTCGCGGTGTGTTTCGATGCGAGCCGGCCACTGCGTCTGGCGCCGTTCTGGTCCGGGGTGCTGGGTGGGGAGATGGCCGAGGACCCGCACGATGGCGTCGCGCTCCTGCCCGGTGATGACACCGGGTTCCGGATCGGTTTTGTTCCGACCCAGGAGCCGAAGGTCCGCCAGAACCCGATGCACTTCGATCTGACGAGTGCTTCGCTGGAGGAACAGCGGCAGACGGTGGCCAGGGCGCTCGAACTCGGCGCCCGGCACATCGACGTCGGTCAACGCCCTGACGAGGATCATGTGGTGCTCGCCGACCCGGACGGGAACGAGTTCTGCGTCATCGAGCCGGGCAATGACTTCCTTGCCGGCTGCGGGTTCATCGGAGCGCTGTCGTGCGACGGTTCGCAGAAGGTCGGGTACTTCTGGAGCCAGGCGCTGGGGTGGCCGTTGGTCTGGGATCAGGACCAGGAGACCGGGATCCGCTCGCCGGATGGCGGTCCGAAGATCACCTGGGATGGTGTGCCGCCGAGGCCGGAGACAGCCAGGAACCGGGTGCATTTCGACCTCGCTCCGCCTGTCCATGGTGATCAGCAGGCGGAGGTCGACCGTCTGGTTTCGCTCGGGGCGACCCGAGTCGACATCGACCAGGGCGATGTCAGCCGGGTGGTGATGGCCGATCCCGACGGCAACGAGTTCTGCGTGTTGACGCCCCGATAGCTCGGCCAGGGTCCGGCCGGTTGCGGTACCCGCCGCTGTATTGCCCGCCGGGCGAGCCGGCTGCTAGCTTGATCGCCGATGCTCGATATCGACAGGTATCGATCAGGTGATTGCACAGGCTAGGTACCGATCCGATTCTCCGAATGGAGACGACGGGGGGCAACCGTGCCGGTCAAGCTTGCCCGCGAGACAGTGCCGACGTCGCTGGTGCAACAGGGTGTCTGGATCACCGGCCGGGCAGCGGACGTAGGGGCCGTCTATCACGTACCACTCTCGGTGACGTTCACCGGCGATCTCGATCTCGCCGCGCTGCTGAGGGCCTGCGAGGCGGTGCAGGAACGACATCCGGTGCTCACCGCCGCGGTGGCCGACGATCATGGGGTGCCGGCGGTCTGCCCTGCCGCCCGGCCGTCCCCACCCACCGTCGAGGACCTGTCCGGGCTCTCCACGGCGGAGCGCGAGCGCCAGCTGGCGCGGCGTACCCGGGAGCTGATCGAGCGGCCCTTCAACCTGGTCACCGGCCCGATCACCCGGTTCGCGGTGTTCCTCCTGGAAGCCCGCCGGGCGATGCTGACGATCGTCGGGCACCACGTCGGCTTCGACGGCCAGTCGAAGGACGTCCTGGTACGCGACCTCGCCGCGTATTACAACGCCTTCGTCACCAGGTCTCGGTCTGACCTGCCACCGCTCGACGCGACCTACCACGACCTGGTCGCCGAGCACCTGGCCCGGATCGACCAGGCGCTACCGGACGCCCGCCGTGCCTGGCAACAGTGGTGGCGCGAGCCGAGTGACGTGGCGTTGCCGGGCCACACCCCGGTCCCGGCGGCTGTCACCACCGGGGTGTCCCACGAGTTTCCGCTCGACCCCGGGCTTCGTGAAGGGATCGCCCAGGTCGCGAAGCGGATCGGGGTCAGCCGGTTCGAACTGCTGCTCACGGCGTACCAGACGCTGTTGCTGCGGTACGGCAATCCCGACGCCGTTGTCGCACTCGACCTCGGCGCCCGGCCGGCGAACGCCGCCGACCACATCGGAGTGTTCATCAACGAGGTGCTCGTCACCGCGAACCCCGTGGGGGAACAGCCGTTCGCGGAGGCGGCCAGGGCGCTGCGGCGCCACCTCCGCGAGCTGTACGCGTTCCGCGAAGTGCCGGTGCCGCGAGCGGTGCCCGGCGTGAAGCCCGGCATCACGCTCTCGCCGGTGTCTTTCAGCTACCGGCGCCGCTCCGAGTCGCCGGCGTTCCACGGAGTCGACGCCGACGTCGACTGGACGATGTTCAACCACGCCCGGCGGAACGCACTGCATGTGCTCGTGATCGAGTCCGCGGACGAGACCACGGTGAGCCTGGAGTACACCGAAGGCAGCTTCGACCCCGAGGCGGTACGCCGCATCGCCGGGCACTACCGCCACCTGCTCGCCGTCGTGGTAGCCGATCCCGACACCCCGCTCGCAAGGCTGCCGCTGCTCGGCCAGCAGGAACACAACGACGTGCTCACGCGGTGGAACGCGACGGCCGTCGAGGCTCCCCCGGTCGCCACCGCGCTCGACTGGTTCCACGACCAGGTACGACACCGCGGTGCCCAGGCAGCGGTGATCTGCGACGGCATGTCGACCACGTACGCGGAACTGGATCGGGAGGCGGAGCGGGTCGCCGTGGTGCTCCGCGGGCACGGGGTGGGCCCAGGTGCCGTGGTCGCGGTGTGCGCCGCCCGGTCGGTGACGTTGGTCGCCGCGGTGCTCGGCACCTGGAAGGCCGGAGCTGGATACCTGCCTCTGGACCAGCGGCATCCGGACCCGCGGCTGGCGTTCCTGCTCACCGACAGCGCCGCGGCCCTGGTGCTCACCGACGCCGCGCAGGCGCCACGGTTCGCCGGGCTTGTCACCCCGACGGTGTTACTCGACGAGGCGCCAGCGGCCAGCTCCGGGCCCGAGCCGCGCGGCGGCGATCTCGGTTACGTGAGCTACACCTCCGGGTCGACCGGTCAACCCAAGGGGGTCGCGGTCGGGCACACCGCCGTGGTCAACCTGCTGTCCGCGATGCGGCGGCTGCTGGCCCCGACAGGTATCGGGGACCCTGGCGGCGGCGACCGGCAGGTGTGGCTCGCGGTGACCTCGCTCGGCTTCGACATTTCGGTGCTGGAGTTGTTCGCCCCGCTCACCACCGGCGGCACGGTCGTCCTCGCCCGCGAAGTCGATACCGCGGACGGATCGGCACTCGTACGCCTGATCGAGCGGCACGGCGTGACGCACGTACAGGCGACGCCGGCGACCTGGCAGTTGCTGCTTGACGCGGGCATGCCCGACCGGCCGCTGGTGGCGCTGTGTGGTGGCGAGGCGCTGCCGGAACCGCTGGCCCGCGCCCTGCGTCCGCAGGTCAGCGAGCTGTGGAACGTGTACGGCCCGACCGAGACCACCGTCTGGTCCACCGCCTGGCAGGTGCCCGCCGAGGTTGGCGCGGTACGTATCGGCCGCCCGCTCGGCAACACCCGGTGCTACGTACTCGACGAGTCCGGGAACCCGGCCCCGATCGGCGTCACCGGCGAACTGCACATCGCCGGGGCCGGTCTGGCCCGTGGCTACCTGGGGCGTGCCGGCCTGACGGCGGGGCGGTTCGTGCCGGACCCGTACGGGCCGCCAGGCGGCCGGATGTACCGCACCGGGGACCGGGTGCGGTGGGAGCCCGACGGCACATTGACGTTCCTCGGGCGTACCGACGGGCAGGTGAAGCTGCGGGGCCACCGGGTCGAGCTCGGTGAGGTGTCGGCGGGCCTGCTCACCGACCCGCGGGTGGCGCAGGCCGCCGCCGCGGTACGGGAGGACCCGCCCGGAGACCGCCGCCTGGTGGGGTACGCCGTACTCCACACCGGGCAGCAGGCGACCCCGGAGGAGCTGCGTACCGCATTACGGCAACAGCTCCCGGAGTACGCCGTCCCGGCCTCCGTGGTGCTGCTCGACGCGCTGCCGAGGACCCCGAACGGCAAGCTCGACTCCGAAGCGCTGCCGGCCCCGCCGAGGGCCACCGGCGACGTCGCACCATCCCCGGTGGACGAGGTGACCGGCGAGGTGACGGAGATCTGGCTGGAGGTGCTGGGGCTCGACATCGTGGGCGTCGACGAAGACCTGTTCGAACTGGGCGGCCACTCGCTGACGGTCACGCAGATCGCGTCCCGGATCCGCAAGCGGCTCGGTGTCGACCTGCCGATCCACGTGTTCTACGACCGCTCGACG
>JBOGDK010000163.1:0-9801 GCA_050701795.1 Micromonosporaceae bacterium | reverse complement strand
TCGCTTCATGCAGTGCCACGATCCGGGCCCGCGAGAATGAGATCTGGTAGTACAGCTTGAGTGGCTGCCACGGCTCGCCGAACTCGCGGTAGCGCTCCGGGTCCCCGGCGGCGTCGAACGCCTCCACGCTCACCCGGTGGCACATGATGTGGTCCGGATGGGGGTAGCCGCCGTCCTCGTCGTACGTGGTGACCACGTGGGGGCGGAACTCACGCATCAACCGCACCAGGGGGGCCGCGGCCACCTCGATCGGCTCCCGGGCGAAGGCGTCCTCGGGCAGCTTCTCCAGGTGGTCGGCCTCGGTGTACCCCTCGATGTAGCCGGAGTCGGTGAACCCCAGCCAGGACTGCTGCACCCCGAGAATCTCGCGCGCCCGCTCCATCTCCCGACGCCGGATCTCGGGAAGGTCGCGCCACACCTCGGGACGGTCCATCTTCGGGTTGAGCACGTCGCCACGCTCCCCACCGGTGCAGGTGACCACCATGACGTCGACCCCCTCGGCGACGTACCGGGCCATCGTGGCGGCGCCTTTGCTGGACTCGTCGTCCGGATGCGCGTGTACGGTCATCAGCCGCAGCTTCTCGGTCACTTCCGCTGAACCTCCTGGGCCACCCGTGCCCGTCCCGTTTCCGACGTAGCGTGGTCCCTGGAACTGCCACCCGGGGATCCCGCGTACCCTTCGATCTACAACTCTTACCTGTCGCGCGGGCAACGTCGCGCAATATGTCACCTGAGACACATAACAAAGATCGACCGGTACGACAGAAAAGGGTCGCCCGACCATGTCCACGCTGACCTCACCGCGGTTCCCCGAGGGGCGGTACGGACGCCGCAGGCGGCGCCGCACCACGCCCAGGTGGGTGATGGCACTGCTCACGGTCGGGGTGATGCTCGCCGGTCTCGCCGTGTCTGTCCAGCTCTACCGTCAGTACGGTGATCCGCCGTACCAACCCAAGGTGTTGACCTTCAACATCGGCGACGGCGAGGTCACCATCAAGTTCCAGGTCTACAAACCCGCCGGGAAGCCCGCCACCTGCATCGTGCGGGCCCGCGCCGCGAACGGCGAAGAGGTCGGGCGCGCCGAGGTCGACATCCCGGCCGGAAAACCGGACGCTGACAGCGTGACCGTTACGTACACTCTGGCGACCAGCCGGGAGCCGGTGACCGGTGAGGTCGTGGGCTGTGCCCCCGCCGGCACCTGACGCCGGACGAATGGTGTCCGCCGCATGATTCCCGGCATCTGACGACCCCTCCCGACCTTGCGGTACACAGTCGGGGGCGCGGCGTTGCCAGCGGCCGGGCACCAGTCCCGCTGGTAACCTAGTCAACTTATCCCCGTCATTTCCTGGAGGAACTTCCTGTGTCCACGACAGACCGCACCGAGTCTGGCGCCTGGCTGTCCCAGGACGCTCACGACCGGCTCAAAGCCGAGCTGGACGGGCTGATCGCCAACCGGCCCGCGATCTCCGCCGAGATCAACGAGCGGCGCGAAGAGGGAGACCTGCGGGAGAACGGCGGCTATCACGCGGCCAAGGAAGAGCAGGGCAAGGAGGAAGCCCGGATCCGGTACCTGACCGACCTGTTACGCAGAGCCAGGGTCGGGGACGCGCCGAAGAGCGACGTGGTGGCCCCTGGCACGGTGGTGACCATCCACTTCGACGATGATCCGGACGACACCGAGCAGTTCCTGCTCGGTTCTCGCGAGATCTCCTCCACCACGGACCTCACCGTGTACAGCCCCGAGTCGGCACTCGGCTCCGCGATCCTGGGCCGCAGCCCGGGCGAATCGGTTAGCTACACGGCACCCAGCGGGGCGGAGATCAAGGTCAAGATCGTCTCCATCGACCAGTTCGAGGGCTGAGTTTCTCCACGTTGGCGGCCACGACTCCGGTATCGGGAGCCGTGGCCGTACGACTGTCGGCCCCTACCGTGACTCAGGTGTGCCTCCTACCGCGGGTCCGGGTCTCCCCTGAAGCAATCCCAGGGTCGCCACTCCGCATCAAGGCCGATTCAACGCGGTCAACCCCGGCGTAGCGTCGAATCATGAGCCGCTGAGCAACGGCGGCGAGAACTCCCAAGGGGTGAGGACGAGATGGCCGCACAGTCACACGTACCGGCCCGGAGGTTGGTTCGACCGCGTGACGACCGCTGGATCGCTGGGGTGTGTTCCGGGCTCGGGCGCCGGTTCGGGATCTCTCCGAACGTCGTACGGCTGTTGTTCGTTATATCCACGTTGCTGCCCGGTCCACAGTTCGTGGTCTACATCGTGCTGTGGATCCTGGTGCCCAACGAGTGACTCCGCCGTCGGGGGGCTCACCAGCGCGACACGCCGTACGCCCATCGGCAGCGACGTGATCAACCTGGTACGGAAGGCGCACTAGGCTGCCCGCCATGGGGACACTGGTAGTCACGCTTCACATACTGGCTGCAATGTTTTTCATCGGTCCGTTGGCGTTCGCGCCGTTCGTGGGGCTGCGTGCCCTGGTACGGCGTGACCCCGACGGGATCCGCCGGGCGTCCCGTACCACCGTGCTGCTGGCGACCGGCTCCGGCTCGGTGTTCCTGCTCGGGCTGGCCGCCGCGGGGTTGTCGAACCGGATCAGCCTCGACACCCCGTGGTTGACCGCCAGCGCCACTCTGTCCGCGATCGCGGTGGTCGCGGTCCTGCTGGTGGCCGCGCCCGGCCTGCGTTCCGTGGCGACCCTCATCGAAGGCGGTATCACCGCCGACGGCCGGACCAGGGCACGACTCGACGCGCTACGCGGCCGCATCGGCCTGTCCGCCACGCTTGCCGCTACCGCCTGGGTGATCGTGGCCGTGCTGATGACGGTCAAACCATTCAGCTGACCCTCACCTCGTCAGGGGGAGCCAGACCGCACGCGCCGCAGGTCGAGGGCCACCAGACCGGCGCTCAGCTCGCTCGCGACCGTGGCGGCTGCACCGGCCGCTCCGCCCGCGGCCAGCCGGGAGCGTGCCGCCGCCACGGTGCCACCCCCTCGATCTGACCCGCGATCCCGAGCAGCACCTCCTCACTGCCAGGCGGGCCCACGATCTGCACCGACACCGGCAGCCCGTCGCGTCGGGTACCCGCCGGTACGGCGATCGCCGGCAGCCCCGCGACGTTCCACGGCGCCGCGTACGGCGCGAAGCGCATCGAACCGAAGAAGTTGGCACGCCAGCCGCGCCGGGACCACATCGCCGCCCGAGGTGGCGGGCCGGCCAGTACCGGAGTCACCAGCAGGTCGTACCCACCGTCGGACATCCACCCGAGCACCCGGTCGCGCCAGCGCTCGTGCTCCTCCTGCCGCACCATTGACTCGGCACGGCGCCCGAGCAGCGCGTGCCGCCGGGTACGAGGCTGCAGCTCCGCGAGCTCGAACGCCGAGGCGTCCTTGTACGCGGCCGCGAACCAGGTCGCCACCGTCGAGACCGCGAGCGACGGCGGGTACGACAACTCGGCGCGATGCGCGGAATGCCCCGCGGTGACCAGCGCGCGTACGGCCCGCGACACCGCCTGCTTGGCGTCCCGGTCGGCACCCACCCCGTACACGGGGCTGCGCACCGACACCGCCAGCCGTAGCGAGCCCGGCTCCGGAGGCTTGCGTGGGGCGCGTCCGGCGAGCACCGCGAACCCGAGCGCGGAGTCCTCCACGGTGCCGGCCAGTACGCCGTTCTCCACCAGGCCGTACCAGTCGTGGTCGGACAGCCCGGCGGGCACCACGTCGCGCCCCGGCTTGAGCCCGACGAGGCCACAGCAGGCCGCGGGGATCCGGATCGAACCGAGCCCGTCGTTGGCCAACGCGATCGGCACCATGCCGGCGGCCACGGCGGCTGCCGAGCCCCCCGACGAACCCCCGGGCGTACGGTCGGGCCGCCACGGATTGCGGGTCACCACGTCGCCGTCGTCGGTGGTGCCGAACAGCCCCAGCTCAGGCATCCGGGTGAGCCCGACCACCACGGCCCCGGCTCCGCGGACCCTGCGTACCGTCTCGTGGTCGGAGTCGGCGGGGTCGCGCAGCGTGGCGGCAGAGCCCAGGCAGGGGCGCTCCCCCACCACGGGAAGGTTCTCCTTCACCGCGATCGGTACGCCGGCCAGCGGCAACCCCGACAGGTCAGGCAGGTCGTCGACGATCTCGGCCTCCGCGAGCGCGTTGACGGTACGCACCACCCGGAAAGCACCCACGTCGCCGTCCACCGCGCCGACGTGGCGCAGGTGCTGGTCGACCACCTCGCTCGCGGAGGCGTCACCCCGCCGTACCGCGTTCGCGATGGCAGCTGCGGTAGCGCCGACCCAGGACATCGCATCCTCCCCTTGCCGTTTCCACATAGGCGCCCGCGAGGGTGCCGACTACTCCAGGTACGGACCGAGCCGGTGCGGCCGTCTCTGAAGCTTCAGGCCCAGGGACGCGGACGCCACGCCGGTCGGTGTCGCCACGATTACGCGCGAAGCGCCTGCTCCAGGTCGGCCAGCAGGTCATCGACATCTTCGATCCCGACCGACAACCGGACCAGGTCATTCGGCACCGCGAGCGGCGAATCAGCCGCCGACGCGTGAGTCATTCGACCCGGGTGCTCGATTAACGACTCAACGCCGCCCAGCGACTCGCCGAGGATGAACAATCGCGCCCGGTTGCAGGCCAGCACCGCGGCGTCCTCGCCACCCGCCAACCGGAAGCTGACCATACCGCCGTACCGGCGCATCTGCTTGCCAGCGACGTCGTGTCCCGGGTGGTCGACCAGACCCGGGTACAGCACCTGGCTCACCGCCTTGTGGCCGCTGAGGTACTCGGCGATCCGCTCGGCGTTGTCGCAGTGCCGTTCCATCCGTACCCCGAGGGTCTTCACCCCGCGCAGCGTCAGCCAGGCATCGAACGGCCCCGCGACCGCGCCCATCGAGTTCTGGTGGAACGCGATCCGGTCAGCCAGCTCGGCATCGCCGGTGACGAGCGCGCCACCCACCACATCGGAGTGGCCGCCGACGTACTTCGTGGTGGAGTGCACCACCACGTCCGCGCCGAGAGCCAACGGCTGCTGCAGGTACGGCGAGGCGAACGTGTTGTCCACGACGAGGGTGGCGCCGGCCTCGCCGGCCACCGCGGCCAGCTCCGCGATGTCGGCGATCCCGAGCAGCGGGTTGGTGGGTGTCTCCACCCAGATCACCCGGGTGTCCATGGTGACTGCCGCCCGCACGCTGTCCACATCGGACAACTTCGCCGGAGTCCACGCCACACCCCACGGCTCGAGCACCTTCGCGAACAGCCGGTACGTGCCGCCGTACGCGTCGTCCGGGATCACCACGTGGTCGCCGGGCTTGCAGAGCGTACGCAGCAGCGTGTCCTCGGCCGCCATCCCGGATGCGAAGGCGAACCCCCGTACCCCGTGCTCCAGCGCCGCGAGGCACTCCTCCAGCGCGAGCCGGGTGGGGTTGCGGGTACGGCTGTACTCGTACCCGTTGCGCAACTCGCCGACCGCGTCCTGGTGGTACGTCGAGGTCGCGTAGATCGGCGGCACCACCGCGCCGGTGACCGGATCGGGCTCCTGCCCCGCGTGAATCGCAAGCGTGTCGAACCTCGGGAGGCGGGCCACGTCAGCATCCGCCCGGTCAGCGGCTCCGATGCCGCGGTTGCCGTGGGTCATGACGCAAAGGCTAGCCCCCTCGGCATCCGCCCGAACGCTCGACTCACGATCTCGCGACGGGGCACCGCACCGGTGATCCAGATAGCCACGACGCGATGCCAGGCACCCTGCCGTGATCAGGGCAAATATCGCGTTGCCGGACATCTGGAACCAGAAATCCTGGCGCCGCACGGGCATCCGCCGGGCGCTACTTCACCGAACCAGCCGTCAGGCCCGACACCAGATACCGCTCGATCAGGGCGAACAGGATCACCACCGGCACGATGCCGATCAACGACACGATGAACAGGTACTGGTAGTTGACGTCGTACTGACCGATGAACTGGTTGATCCCCACGGTCAATGTCTGGCGGTTCTCGGTCGGGTCGTTGAACAGGGTCAACGCGACCACGAACTCGTTCCACACCTGGATGAACGTGAAGATCACCGCGGTGACGATGCCCGGCTTCGCCAGTGGCAGCACCACCCTGAGCATCGCCTGGAACCGGCTCAGACCGTCGATCATGGCGGCCTCCTCGATGTCCTTCGGGATCGAGGCGAAATAGCCGTTGAGGATCCAGATCGCGAACGCCAGGTTGAACGCCGAGTTGATCGCGATGATCGACCAGTACGCGTTGATCGCGCCCCACTCCGGGTTGACCTGCTTGACCAGGGCGTCGACCACCACGAACTCGCGGTACAGCCCGACCACCAGGGCCACCGGGGCGAACATCTGGGTCACCAGCACCAGCGTCAGGAAGACCCGCCGGCCCTTGAACTGGTGCCGCGCCGTGAAGTACGCCGCCGGCAGCGCCACCAGCAGCACGATCGCCGTGGAGAACAGCGCGATCACCAGGCTGGCCCGTACGTAGTCCCAGAGCGGGATCTTCGACCACACCTCGATGAAGTTCGACCACGCCCAGTCGCTCGGCAGGTACGTGGCCGGGATCGAGGCCAGCTCCCGGCTGGTCTTCAGCGACCCGATCAGCATTACCGCGTACGGGAGCAGGAAGAACACCGCGGTGACCAGCCCGATCAGGGGCAGGCCGACCGGGCGTACCACTCCCCAGGCGCGGGCCAGGACGCGACCCGGTGGCGCCAGCGCGGCCCGGACCGCTCGGCCCGCGGGGGCCAGCGCCCGACCGAGGCGCTCGAAACCGGCGCCGAACGCCCCGGACAGCGCACCGCCGCCGCCCGCCTGGACGGTCGCCTCGCCGGAATCGCCGAACTGGGTGCGCCGTACGTAGAACAGCACCAGCAGCATCAGGAAGGCCACGTTGATCACGCCGAGCGCGGCGGCCTCGTCCGGGCCGGCGGCGGACCGGAACGCCAGCTCGTACATGTACGTGATCGTGGTGTCGGTCTGCTGTCCCGGGATCTTGCCGGTGATCACCCAGATGATCGGGAAGGAGTTGAACACGTAGATCGTGTTCAGCACGATCGCGACCACCATCTGCGGACGCAGCAGCGGGAACGTGACCCGCCAGTACGTCTGGAACCAGCCGGCGCCGTCGATCGCGGCGGCTTCGTACACGTCGTGCGGCACGGTCTGCAGGCCGGCCAGGAACACGTACGTGGTGAACGGGATCGAGACCACGATGCCGACCACCACCAGGCACCAGAACGCGGTGTCCGCTTCCTTGTACCAGTCGACCGGCGCGTCGATGATCCCCAGGTCCATGAACAACCGGTTCAGGGGCCCGTAGTCCAGCTCGTAGATGTAGCGCCATACGGTGGCCGTCATCACCAGCGAGGCGGCCCACGGGACGATCAGCGCCCACCGTACGAACCGCCGCCCGGCGAACCGCTTGTTCAGGAACTGCGCCATCGCCAGCGATATCGCGATGGTGGCGCCGACCACGAGCAGCACCCACAGCACGGTGTTGGTGAACACCGGCAGCAGCGCGTCCTCGCCGAAGAGGTCCCGGTAGTTGTCAAAACCCTTGTAGCCGCGCGCGAACCCTTGCCCGGAGACATCGAGGAACGAGGTGCGCACCATCTCGTACGCGGGATAGACGATCACCGCCGCGATCAGCAGCAGCGTCGGGCCGAGCCACAGAAGCGGCCCGGCCCGGCGACTCTTGAGCATGTGTCAGATCAACCTTCCGCGACCTTCTGAAGGTCGTCGAGGACCTTCTTCGGATCGGCACCCGGTGGCATCGCGGTACCGAGGCTGTTACGTGCCTCGGCGGCCACGTCGGTCCACTTGGCGTCCTCCACCGGAGCGAACCGCGCGGTGGGCAGCAACTCGATCCCGGAGGCGACGATCGGGTCGGACTTCATCTCCTCCGCGGCCGAGGTGGTCACCGGCAGGAAGCCCTCGGTGGTGTTGAACTTGACGTAGTTGTCCTTCTGGTAGAAGAACTCCAGGAACTTCTTCACCGGCGCCTTGTTCCCGGCCTTCTTGAACGACATCAGGAAGTCCTGGACGCCGAGGGTCACCGACTCGCCGCCACCGTTGGTGGGGAACGGCGCGGAATCCCACTCGAACGGCGCGTCCTTCATGTACTTATTGGTGAAGGTGCCGTGCGGCATGATCGCGGCCATCGCGACCTTGCCCTGCGAGAACGACTTCCAGACCCCGTCGCTGCGGTCGGTCTTGCCCGGGTTGGGCTGGGTGACCTTGTCCTTGTTGGCGAGGTCGCGCAGGAAGTTGACCGTCTCCAGGTTCTTGTCGCTGTTGATGGTCCACTTGTCGCCGGTCTTCCAGTCACCGCCGTTGTTCCACATCCACATGGAGAACTCGGCCTGCGCCTCTTCGGCGCCGAGCGGCAGACCGTACCCGGTGTAGCCCTTGGCCTTGGCCTTCTTGGCGATCCGCTTCAGGTCGTCCCAGGTCTTCGGCGGCGCTTTCTCGCCGATCTCGGAGAAGATCTTCTTGTTGTACGCCAGCGAGCGGACGCTGGCGATGAACGGGATGCCGTACTGCTTGCCGTCCAGCTGCGCCTTGTCGGTGAACGTCTTGGAGAACTCGCCCTGCAGTTCGGGGCTCATCACGTCGTCGACCGGGTGCAGCAGGCCTTCCTTGGCGTACGCGCTGAAGTCGTTGTAGTTGAGGATGTCGGGGTACGACTTGGTCTGGATCATGGTGGGCGCCTGCTGCAGCAGGGTGTTCCAGTCCATCACCTGGAGGTTGACCTTGATCCCGGGGTTCTTCTTCTCGAACGCCTTGACCAGGTCCTTCCAGTACTTCGTGGTGGCGTCGCTGTACGACGCGGCGACGAACTTGATGCTGCCGGCGGCCTTGCCGTCGCCGTCTCCGGCACCGGGGTCGGTGCCACATCCCGACGCGGCCAGCACGGCGGCGATCGCCACCGCGGCTGTTGCCGTCCAACGTTTGGCGAACCGTGGTTTCACTGGTAGCCCCACCTCTCTCAGCTCCTGAAGAGGCTGCGCACAACTGCGCGTTCGTGCGCGCAACCGCCTGTTTCTACGCCGTTCCAAACACTTCAGTCAAGCTTCCACACGTAACCGGCGCGTAATTGCGACCTCCGCTGACTGCGTCATGCTTGCAGTGGAACCGCCACGACACATCACCCGCCGGTGGTGAAAAGAAACTACAGCCGCGGCGTGGTGATGCAAAAGAATCTAAGGAGCGCCACGTGGTCTTCGTACGCCGTCACAAGCTCCAGCTACCGACCGCCGAGCAGGCACTCACCGGGCGGGCCGAGCCGATGCCCGTCGCGGACCGGCACGCCGTACTCGGTACGCCGTTGCGCGGCCCCTGGCCGACCGGGCACCAGGTCACGGTGTTCGGGATGGGCTGCTTCTGGGGCGCCGAGCGACTGTTCTGGCAGCTCGACGGGGTGTTCAGCACCTCGGCCGGGTACGCCAGCGGCATCACCCCCAACCCCACGTACGAGGAGGTCTGCTCCGGCTACACCGGGCACGCCGAGGTGGTCCAGGTGGTCTACGACCCCGACCGGATCGACTACCAGGATCTGCTCAAGGTGTTCTGGGAGAACCACGACCCGACCCAGTTCATGCGGCAGGGCAACGACGTGGGCACCCAGTACCGCTCCGCGATCTACACCACCACGCCCGAGCAGGCCAAGCTCGCCGAGGAGAGTCGTCGGCGGTTCCAGCCCGTGGTCACCGCCGCCGGACACGGTGAGATCACCACCGAGATCGCACCACTCGGCCCGTACTACTACGCCGAGGACTACCACCAGCAGTACCTGGCGC
>JBOGDK010000162.1:0-9865 GCA_050701795.1 Micromonosporaceae bacterium | reverse complement strand
GCTCACACCCGCACACGGGCTTGACGCTCTGCGGGACGCTGACCTGGTGGCGGTGCCCGCTGCCAGGATCCGTGACGAGTACCCGCCCGCGGTTATCGACGCGCTGCGTGCCGCCTCGGCGCGCGGGGCGATCCTGCTGTCGGTGTGCAGTGGGGCCTTCCTGCTCGGCGCCACCGGTCTGCTGGACGGCCGGCGATGCACCACCCACTGGCGGTACGTCGCCGAGTTCACCCGGCGGTTCCCGGAGGCCAAGGTGGATCCGGACGTGCTGTTCGTCGACGACGGTGACCTGATCACCAGCGCCGGCACCGCCGCCGGCATCGACGCCTGCCTGCACCTGGTGCGCCGCGAACTCGGCTCAGGCCCCGCGACCGCGATCGCCCGGCGGATGGTGGTGCCGCCGCAGCGGGACGGTGGCCAGCGGCAGTACGTCGAGCTGCCCGTACCGGCCACCGAGTGTGACAGCCTGCAGCCCGTACTGGAGTGGATTCTGGAGTCGATCACGGTGGACCACACCGTCGCCGGCCTGGCCAGACAGGCGCAGATGTCGGAGCGTACGTTCGCCCGGCGGTTCGTCGCCGAAACCGGCACCACACCGCACCGCTGGCTGACAACGCAGCGGATCCTGCACGCCAGGCGCCTGCTGGAGGAGACTCAGCTCGGGGTCGACGAGATCGCCCGGCTGTGCGGCATGGGCAGCGCCGCGCTGCTGCGACACCACTTCCGGCGGATCGTCGGAGTCACCCCTCACGACTACCGGCGTACGTTCACACAGCAGCCGGTGGGGTGAGGCGCGCCAGTCGTGGTCAGGCGCGTCCCGATGCGGGGCAGGCCCGCGCCGCCCGGATTGGCCGGCGATCCGGTGGGTACGGGCAGGGTATGAGGCCCGAAGCACTCGACGACCTGGATCCGTTCGACATCCTCGACGCCGAAGCTGAGCGCATCGACCGGCACTTCAGCGGGCTCCGGGTGGACCAGTGGCTGCGGCCGTCGGCGTGCACCGGGTGGTCGGTACGCGACGTGCTCGGCCACCTCGCCGGCGAGGAGGCGTACAACCACGCCTGCCTGGACGGTGACGTCGCCGGGTTCTACCGGATGCTCGACGAGGCGGGCGTACGTGGTCTCGGCGGCTTCAACCAGTGGTGCGTGGCGCAACGCCGGGACCTGCCTGTGGCAGACGTACTGGACGAGTGGCGTACCGGGAACGGGGAGACCCGGCGGCGGATGGCCGAACGTGGCCGTACCGGTCACCTGGACACCTCGATCGGGCCGTACCCGGTGGGCCTGCAGGCATTCCACTACGCATCCGAGTACGCCACCCACGCCGACGACGTCGACGCACCGGTGGAGTCCTACGAGGAGCCGGCCCGTACGCAGTGGCGGTCCCGGGTCGGGCAGTTCGTGCTGGAGGAGATGCATTCGCCGGTGGAGGTCGAGTCGCGGGACGGGGGCTACCGGGTCAGCGTCGGTACCGTCAGCGACCTGCTCTCGGCGTCCGATTTCGTCACCGCCACCGTGAACCGGCTCCCGGACGACCATCCGCTGGACCCCAGTCTGCGAAGCGGTCTCGCGGTGCTCGCCTGACGAGGACGGACCCGGTGCGTTCCACACCGGGTCCACGTCCACCGCCAAGGCACTGCAGGCGCCGATCAGGTCAGGAGATCCACTCCTTGACGTTGTCCGGGTTCTCCTTCACCCACTTCTTGCCCGCCGCCTCAGGCGACATCTTGTCCTCGGCGATCCACCGGGCAACGGTGTTCTGGTCCTCGTTGGTCCACTGGAACTTCTTCACCAGCTGAGCCGCCGGTCCGTTCTCGTCGATGAACTTCTTGCTGGCGATCTTGTCCAGGTCGTACGTCGGGTAGTCGCATGCCACCTTCTCCGGGTCGGCGTCGCAGCCGTCCTGGTACGGAGGCAGCTTCACCTTCACCAGCTCGATCTCCGAGAGCAGCCACTGCGGCGAGTAGAAGTAGCCGATCACCGGGGTCTTGTTCTTCTCGGCGTTGCGGAACGCCTGGATCAGCGCCGTCTCGCTGCCGCCGTAGACCACCTTGTAGTTCAGCTTCAGGTTCTTGACCAGCGCCTCGTCGTTGGTGACGAAGGACGGGTCACCGTCGAGCAACTGCCCCTTGTCGCCTGACTCGGAGGTACGGAACATGCTCGCGTACTTGTTGAGGTTCTCCCAGTTGGTGATGTCCGGGTGCTTCTTCGCCAGCCACGGCGGTACGTACCAGCCGATCTCGCCCTTGACACCGGTCGAACCGGCCTCGACGGCCGTCTTCTGATCCTCGATGTACTTCTTCTTCAGGTCCGGGTGGCCCCAGTTCTCGACCACCACGTCCACCTCGCCGGTGCCGAAGCCCTGCCAGGCGACCTCCTCCTTGAGGTCCTTCTTGGTGACCTTGCAGCCCAACTCGCTCTCGGCCACCTCGGCGATCACGGCGGCGTTGGCTTCGTACCCCACCCAGGGGTTGATCGCGATGTTGAACTCGCCGCAGTCGGCCTTGTTGGCGTCGTCGCCGCCGCCGACCCGTTCACCCCCGCAACCACCCGCCGCCAGTACGGCGACCAACGCCAGCCCGATCCCCGCGGTCATCCTGTTGCGTGTCACTTGAGCGCACCTCCTGTGAATTCACCCTCTGGAGTGGTGCCTATGGTGCTCATCCGGTACGAGCCGTGCGCCGTGCCGCCGCCTGGCTGATCCGGTCCAGCATCACGCCGACCAGCACGATCGCGATGCCGGCCGCGAGCCCCTTGCCGTACAGCTGTCCCTGGTTGAATCCGGCCACCACGTCGTAGCCGAGCGCGCCGGCACCGACCAGGCCTCCCACGACCACCATCGACAGCACGTAGATCAGCCCCTGGTTGGTCGCCAGCGTCAACGCCCGCCGGGCCATCGGCAGTTGCACCTTCGTGATGGTCTGCCAGGTGCTGGAGCCGGACGCGGTGGCCGCTTCCACAGTGGTCGGCGACACCCCGCGGATGCCGTCCGCCACGATCTTGATCGCCACCGGGGCGGCGTACACCACGGCTGCGGCGATCGCGGTGAACCGGCTCGCCGCGAACAGCGCCAGGAACGGCACCAGGTAGACGAACGGTGGCATCACCTGCCCGGCGTCCAGCACCGGACGGATCACCCGGTCGACCCGGGGGCTACGTCCCATCCAGACCCCCACCACGACCCCGAGCAACATCACGATGGCCGTGGCGACCAGCGTCGCCGTGAGCGTCGCCATGCTGTCTTCCCACAGCCCGGAGGCGATCAGCAGCGCCAGGCACACCGCGGAGACCGCGGCGGCGCGGAGGTTGCCGAGCACCGCGGAAATCGCCACGATCACCCCGAACACCAGCCACCACGGGGACTGCACCAGCAGGTCCTGCAGCGGATTGAGGAACAGCGCGGTCACGACGTCCTTGGCGCCGTTGGTGAAGGTGGTGAAGTTGTTCTGGATCTGCTCGGTGACGGTGGCCGCGGTGAAGGAGATCGTGGCGCCGACGTCGACCCCGCCCGGGGCCAGCGGGAACTCGGCGGCCCACACGAACGTCCGGGACAGGTACACCGCGGCCAGCGTCAGTACGCCACCGCCGATCAGTAACGGCAGCCGGGCCGCACCGGTACGGCCCCCGCCCCCGCTACGGGAGCGTGCGGCCGCGGCAGTGGTCACCCGGTCCAGCACGATCGCCAGCACCACGATCGCCAGGCCGGCGTTGAACGCCGTACCGACGTCGAGGGTCTGCAGGGCCTTGATCACGGTCTTGCCCAGCCCGGGCGCGTCGATCAGCGCGGCGATGGTCACCATCGCCAACGCCGCCATGATGGTCTGGTTGATGCCGAGCACGATGGTCCGCCGGGCCGACGGCAGCAGCACCTTGAGCAGCGTCTGCCACCTGGTGCCGCCGAGAGATTCGCTGGCCTCTACGGTCTCCGCGGGCACCGAGCGGATCCCGTGCGCGGTGAGCCGGATCGCGGGCGGCGCCGCGTAGATGATCGTCGCGATGGTCGCCGATGCCGGCCCGATCAGGAAGACCAGCGTCAGCGGGGCCAGGTACACGAACGTCGGCATGGTCTGCATGAAGTCGAGCACCGGGGTGATCAGCCGGTTGAACCGGTCGGACATTCCGGCCCAGATCCCCAACGGAATGCTGAACAGCAGGGCCAGGGTCACCGCGGCGATGGTCAGCGCCAGGGTGTCCATGCTCTCCTGCCAGAGCCCCTGCAGCCCGAGGAAGACGAACCCCGCCACCGCCAGGAGTGCCACCCGCAGGTTCGCGGCCAGGTACGACAGGTAGCCGGCGAGTGCCACCACGCCGAGCCAGCCCACCACCGGGATCGGCAGCCCGTACGCCGGCTGGGCGATCAGGGACTGCCATAACGTCACGTACCAGTCCACGACGACCCGGACGGGTTCGAAGAAGTACACGAACACCGGGCTGCTGTCGCGGCTGGCGCCGATCGTGTCGTTGGCCTCGTTGAGCTGCCGGTGCAGATCGGTGAGCGCCGATGGGCTCAGTTCCAGGGTGTGTACGCCCCGCAGCGCCCAGTACCCGATCAGCCACAGCACGACGATCCCGGCGACGATCAGGCCCCGGCTGGGTCGCCGTACCGCCTGTGCCGCCAGGGTCAGGGTGGCCATCAGGCGCCGCTTTCCGATCGGGTGTCGGTGCCGGCCTCCGCCGCGGGCTCGGGCCGCTCGTCAGGGCCGGCCACCACGGCGAGGATCTCCTCATCTCCGACGATGCCGAGCAGTTTTCCGTCGCGCGTCACTGTGGCGGGCTTGCCGGAGGCGAGCACCCGGCGGGTGGCTTCGCGTACCACCACGTCGGCTCCCAGCTCGGGGCCGTCGAGCGGGTCGTCCGGGCGCGGCTCGCGCATGATGCACTCCAGGGTCAGTACGTCAGCCCTGGGTACGTCCTGCACGAAGTCGCGTACGTAGTCGTCGGCGGGGTTGGCGACCAGCTCGTACCCGGCGCCCATCTGCACCATCTGGCCGTCGCGCATGATCAGGATCCGGTCGCCCAGTTTCAGCGCCTCGGACAGGTCGTGGGTGATGAACACCATCGTCTTGCCGACCTCGCGGTGCAGCCGGATGACCTCGTTCTGCATGTCGCGGCGGATCAGCGGGTCGAGGGCGGAGAACGGTTCGTCGAAGAACATCACGTCGGGGTCGCCAGCCAGGGCGCGGGCGAGCCCGACCCGCTGCTGCATGCCGCCGGAGAGCTGGTCGGGGTACTGGTTCTCGTGCCCGGTCAGGCCGACCAGGTCGATGACTTCCATGGCACGTTTCGTACGGTCGGCGCGGCGGGTGCCACGGACTTCGAGGCCGTACCCGACGTTGTCTATCACCTTGCGGTGCGGCAGCAACCCGAAGTGCTGGAACACCATCGAGAACTTGTGCCGGCGCAGTGTCCGGAGTCGGTTCTTGTCCGCGGCGAGGATGTCCTCGCCCTCGAAGACGATCTCTCCGGCGCTGGGTTCGATCAGCCGGGTGAGGCAGCGTACGAGGGTCGACTTGCCGGAGCCGGACAACCCCATCACCACAAACACTTCGCCGCTGGCGACGTCGAAGTCGAGATCCCGTACCGCGGTGGTGCAGCCGGTCTGTTCGAGCAGTTCCCGCCTGGACAGCTGCTGCAGGTCCGGTGACGTCGGGAGCTGAGCCGCTCTCGGGCCGAACACCTTCCACAGGCCACGTACCGAGATCACCGGCTCGCTACCGTCAGCGTCGGTGCTGCTGGTGAGGGGGGCTGTTGCCGTCACAGAGTCGCCCTTCGTCACGTGGTGTGGAACCCGTGGTATCGGTCTCTTTCGGCCGTTTCCGGTATAAGTCGGCTCCTCTCGTCCCCGATCGAGCGGGCCCGCCTGTTTCGCATTCTGCTCCTGGTTCGGGGGATCGGAGAAGCAACTGTCAGTTACTACGACACATCGGTTCGGGAGTCACCGTGCCGATAGAACGCTGCGCCGGACGGCGGTAACGGGGTGTTACCGAGTATCAGGTCGGCGGCCTTCTCTGCGAGCATCATCACCGGGGCGTAGATGTTGCCATTGGTGACGTACGGCATCGCTGAGGCGTCCACCACGCGCAGCCCGGCCACGCCGTGCACCCGCATCGTCTCCGGATCCACCACGGACATCTCGTCGACGCCCATCCGGGCGGTGCACGACGGGTGGTACGCCGTCTCCGCGTCCGCCGCCACCCAGTCCAGGATCTCCGCCTCGGACGTCACGCCCGGGCCGGGGGACAGCTCCCCGCCGTCGTAGCCGGCGAACGCGGGCTGGCGGAGGATCTCGCGGGCTACTCCGACCGCCTCCACCCACTCCCGGCGGTCCTGCGCGGTTGACAGGTAGTTGAACCGGATCGCCGGATGCACGGTCGGGTCGGTGGATCGGATCTTCACGGTGCCCCGGGCGTCGGAGTACATCGGCCCGATGTGCACCTGGTAGCCGTGCTCCGCGTGCACCGGGGTGCCGTCGTACCGCACGGCGATCGGGAGGAAGTGGAACATCAGATTGGGGTACGCGACATCGGCGTTGCCCCGTACGAAGCCACCCGCCTCGAAGTGGTTGGTGGCCGCCGGTCCACTCCGTCCCAGCAGCCATCGCGCCCCGATCCAGGGCCGGTGCCGGAGTTTCAACGCCGGGTTGTACGAGATCGGCTGGGTGCAGGCGTGCTGCACGTACACCTCGAGGTGGTCCTGCAGGTTCTCCCCGACCCCGGGCAGCGGCGAGACCACGTCGATGCCGAGCGCCTCCAGCTCGGAAGGGTTGCCGATACCGGACAGTTGCAGCAGCTGGGGGGTGTTGATCGCGCCGCCGGACAGGATCACCTCACCGGCGTACACACGCTGGGTCTTCCCGAACCGCCGGAACCGCACGCCGACCGCGCGCTGCCCGTCGAAGAGCACCCGGTGGACCAACGAGAAACACCGGACGGTGAGGTTCGGCCGGCCCAGCACCGGGTGCAGGTACGCCCGCGCCGCCGACCAACGCCGGCCGTCGCGGATCGTACGGTCGAACCTGGCGAAACCCTCCTGCCGGAACCCGTTGACGTCGTCGGTGAGCGGGTAGCCGGCCTGCTGGGCGGCCTCCAGGAACGCGGAGAACAGCGGGTTCGTCGCCGGCCCCCGTTCCAGCCACAGTGGCCCGTCGCCGCCCCGCCACTCGTCGGCGCCCGCGACGCAGGTCTCCATCCGCTTGAAGTACGGCAGACAGTGCGGGTAGCTCCAGGACCCCATCCCGGGGTCGGCGGCCCAGCGTTCCAGATCCAGCGGGTTGCCGCGCTGGAAGATCATCCCGTTGATCGAACTGGAGCCCCCGAGCAGCTTGCCGCGACCCTGGGTGACCCTGCGGCCGCCCATGTACGGCTCCGGCTCGGAGACGTACTTCCAGTCGTAGAGCCGGTTGCCGATCACCATCGTCAGGGCCGCCGGCATGTGGATCAGCGGGTCCCAGATCCAGTCGGGACGCCCCGCCTCCAGCACCAGCACCGTGGTGGACGGGTCGGCGGAGAGCCGGTTCGCCAGGGCGCAGCCGGCGGAACCGCCACCGACGATGACGTAGTCGTACCGGGCACGGTCCACAGCGTCCCTCCTGACCCCCGCGTCCAGGGCGTCCGGTCGTTCGCCACGCGCGGCTGACCTGCTGGAACACCCGGCGCACCCGTGATGCATTGTGGGAGTTTGACGTTACCCGCGGCGAATTCGAAGGAGCACGATGCCGAGCCTGTTCATCAACGGTCAGTGGGTGGCCGCCACCGGCGGAAACCGCCGCGAGGTCGTCAACCCCTTCGACGGTACGGTCGTGGAGCAGGTCGACGAGGCCTCGCCCGATGACGCCTCGGCCGCGGTCGCCGCGGCCCGCAAGGGGTTCGACAGCGGCGACTGGCCGGGATGGCCCGCCCGGCGCCGTGCCGACCTGCTCCGCCGGGTCGCCGACCTGCTGCAACGCGACCGGGACGACATCGCCCGGATCGAGACGCTCGACACCGGTAAGACCCTGGTCGAGTCCGGTATCGACATCGACGACGTCACCGCGGTGTTCCGTTACTACGCCGACCTGGCCGCTCACGACCCCGGACGGCTGGTGGACGCCGGGGACCCCGCGATCGTCAGCCGGGTGGTGTACGAGCCGCTCGGGGTCTGCGTCCTGATCGCTCCGTGGAACTATCCGCTGCTGCAGATGTCGTGGAAGGTGGCGCCCGCGCTCGCGGCCGGCAACAGCATCGTGCTCAAGCCGAGTGAGGTGACGCCGCTGAGCACGATCCGGATGGTGGCGTTGCTGGCCGAGGCGGGGGTGCCGCCCGGGGTGCTGAACCTGGTGCTCGGCGAGGGTGCTGTGGTGGGCGCCGCGCTGGTGGACAGCCCGGACGTGGACCTGGTCTCGTTCACCGGAGGGCTGGACACCGGCCGGGCGATCATGCGTACCGCGGCGGACACCGTGAAGAAGGTGGCGCTGGAGCTGGGCGGGAAGAACCCGAACATCGTGTTCTCCGACGCCGACTTCGAGGCCGCCGTGGACTACGCGGTGACCGCGGTGTTCCTGCACGCGGGTCAGGTCTGCTCGGCCGGCACCCGGCTGATCGTCGAGGAGTCGCTGCACGATCGTTTCGTCGCCGAGGTGGTACGCCGTACCGAGCGGATCCGGCTCGGCAACGGGCTCGACCCCGACTCCCAGAGCGGGCCGCTGGTCTCCGCGGAACACCGCGCCAAGGTGGAGCGGTACGTGGCGCTGGCCAGTTCCGAAGGCGCCAAGCTGCTCACCGGTGGCGCCCGTCCGGCTGCCCCGGAGTTGGCCGGCGGCTTCTTCTACCTTCCGACGATCTTCGATGACTGTGACCGGAGTATGCGGATCGTACGGGAGGAGACGTTCGGGCCGATCATGACGATCGAACGGTTCTCCTCCGAGGACGGGGCCGTGGCGCTCGGCAACGACACCACGTATGGCCTGGCCGGCGCGGTGTGGACCACGGACCGGGGTCGCGCCGAACGGGTGGCCCGCCGGCTGCGACACGGGACGGTGTGGATCAACGATTTCGGGCCGTACCTGCCGCAGGCGGAGTGGGGTGGCTTCAAGCGGTCCGGGATCGGGCGGGAGCTGGGTCCGTCCGGGCTCGCGGAGTACCGGGAGGCCAAGCACATCTACGAGAACACCGTGCCGCGTCCACAACATTGGTTCGGCGACTGACCAGGGCGCCAGTCACGGGATCGAGTAGCAAGCGAAGGGCCCCGCCGAAGTGGCGGGGCCCTTCATCTATGAGGTGCTCGGCAGCGCGATTGAGGTGCGCTGGAGCGAATCAGCTGGCGTCAGTAGTCGCCCGACGCCGCCTGGCGAACCAGATGGCACCCGCGCCCGCGGCGACCAGTACGAGACCGAGGCTGGCGAACGTGGCCAGCTTGAAGCCGGTGTTCGGCAGGCCACCGTCGTCCGGCGAGGTCGCTGTGTCGGTCGGGTTCGGGTCGGTCGGCTCACCCGGGCCGGTGGCGCTGGCCGACGGGTCCGGGTCGTCGCCGGGCGCGCTCGGCGACGCGGTCGGGTCGTTGTGGGCGCCCTTGTAGCAGGTCGCCTGGCTGACGATGATGTCGCCGTAGAGCAGCTTCAGCTTCGGGGTCAGGTAGACGTGGACCGCGTTCACGACCATGCCCTTGTCAGACTTGATCTGCTCGTTGAGTACGACCTTGCCCAGGCCCAGCACGTCGATCTCGGTGTTCGGCTCGACCGCGACGCCGGACTTGGCGCTGGCTGACACCAGCTGCTTCTTCAGGCCCGCCAGCGTCTTGATGTCCACATTGGACAGAGCGGATTCGGCGGTGATGCCGTCAGGGCCGTACGTGCACTTCGCGGTGACGAGTTCGGCGGTCAGCGAGACGA
>JBOGDK010000161.1:0-9925 GCA_050701795.1 Micromonosporaceae bacterium | reverse complement strand
ACGGCGTGATCCCGCGTACCGCGCTGCCGGACGTACTGCGCCGGATCGACGCGCTCGCCGCCGAATCGGGGATCCGGGTGGCGAACGTGTTCCACGCCGGGGACGGCAACCTGCACCCGCTGGTGCTGTTCGACGATGCCGTCGAGGGTGAGGCCGAACGGGCGGAGGCGGTTTCCGGCGCGATCCTCGACATCTGTATCGAGTACGGCGGTTCGATCACCGGGGAGCACGGCGTCGGCATGGACAAGATGCACCACATGCCCCGGATGTTCACCGACGACGACCTCGACACCATGCAGCTCGTACGGTGCGCGTTCGACCCGGAGCGGCTGTCGAACCCGGGGAAGGTGTTCCCCACCCCGCGGCTGTGCGGCGAGGTGCCCGGGCGGCACAAGGGCGCCCATCCGTTGCAGGAGCAGGGGCTCGCGGAGGTGTTCTGAGGTGCCGTTCGAGCTGCCCAGCGACCTGATCCGGCCGGCCGGCGACGGTGACGCGATCGCCGGGGTACGGCCGCGCTGGGTCGCCACGCCGCCGACCACGGAGCAGGCCGCCGAGGTGCTGCGTACCGCCGCGGCGGAAGGCCTCGCCGTGGTGGCCCGGGGCGCCGGCACCAAGCAGGACTGGGCACTGCCGCCGCGCCGGCTCGACCTGGTGGTCGACACCAGCAGGCTCACCGGAGTGGTCGACCATGCCGCGGGTGACCTGGTGGTCGTGGTACGCGCCGGCACGCCGATGTCCGAGCTGGCCGGCAAGCTGGCCGCGGCCGGGCAGCAGCTCGCGACTGACGCCCCGTTCCCGGACGCCACCGTCGGCGGCACGGTCGCGGTGAACATCAGTGGACCCCGCCGGATGCGGTACGGCACGATCCGCGACCTGCTGATCGGGATCACGGTGGTCCGCCCGGACGGTGTCGTGGCGCACTCCGGGGGCAGGGTGGTGAAGAACGTCGCAGGGTACGACCTGGGCAAGCTGATGACCGGCTCGTACGGCACTCTCGGGCTGATCACGGAGTGCGCGTTCCGGCTGCACCCGATCCCGACCACCGAGACGTACCTGGTACGGCGCGGTGCCGACCCGGCGGTGATCGCCGCGGTGCTCGGGTCGCAGGTGATGCCGAGCGCGCTGGAGATCGACATACCCGCCGGCGGCGAGCCGGAGCTGGTCGTGCTGCTGGAGGGCACACCGGAGGGGGTCGCCCAGCGGGCGGCGAGCACGGCCGCGTTGATCGGCGGTGAGGTAGCCGCGGGACCACCTGACTGGTTCGGGCGCTACCCGTGGCGGGACGGCGAGATCGGGGTGAAGCTCACCGCTGCCCTGTCCCGGGTGCCGGCGCTGCTGTCGGCGGCCGCCGAGCACGGGATTCCGGTACGCGGCTGCGCCGGCACCGGGGTGCTCTACGCCAACCTGTCGCCCGCCGCGGACCCGGCACACGTGCTCGCCCGGCTCCGCGAGGTCGCCGAGTACGCCGTGGTGCTCACCGCTCCCCCGCCGGTACGCGACCAGCTCGACGTCTGGGGGCCGGTCAACGGGCTGGACCTGATGCGCCGGGTGAAAGCCCAGTTCGACCCTGACTCCCGGTTCGCGCCCGGCCGGTTCGTGGGAGGCATCTGATGAACCAGACACCGGGAACCGGCACCGACAACCCGCACGGTGCCCGCGGACCAGAGCCTGAGCACCCGGGGTTCGACCACGACCGGCCGGTCCACCCCGGCGGCGAGGTGGCGACCGCGCCGGAGGCGGCATTCGACGGGCACCGGCCGCCCCGGGAAGACCTGATCTCGGACTGCGTGCACTGCGGATTCTGCCTGCCCACCTGCCCCACCTACCGGCTGTGGGGCGAGGAGATGGATTCTCCGCGGGGCCGGATCTACCTGATGGAAACCGGCCTGCACGGCGAACCGATGACCGGCAGCATGGTCCAGCACTTCGACCAGTGTCTGGGCTGCATGGCGTGCGTGACCGCGTGCCCGTCCGGGGTCCAGTACGACCGGCTGATCGAGGACACCCGGCAGCAGGTGGAACGCCGGCACCCGCGGCCGTGGAAGGAGCGGGCGCTGCGCGGCGCGATCTTCGCGCTGTTCCCGTACCCGCGTCGGCTGCGCTGGCTGCGGGGACCGCTGTGGGCGTACCAGCGCAGCGGACTGCAACGGCTGGTACGCCGTACCGGTCTGCTGCGGCGGCTGCCCACGCTTGACACGGTGGAGGCACTGGCCCCGAAGCTCGGGCGGCGGCAGCCCCTGCCGGAATTCATCAGCGCCGTCGGCGAGCGCCGAGCCAGAGTCGGGATGCTCACCGGATGTGTCCAGGGCGCGTTCTTCCCAGAGGTGAACGCCGCCACCGCCCGGGTGCTCGCCGCCGAGGGCTGCGACGTGGTGATCCCCCGCGGCGCGGGCTGTTGCGGGGCGCTCAGTGTCCACAACGGACGTGAGGACGAGGCCAAACGGTTCGCCCGCGGCCTGATGGACGCCTTCGAAGACGTGGACCACATCGTGGTCAACGCCGCCGGCTGCGGCTCCTCGATGAAGGAGTACGGCGAGCTGTTCGGCGGTGACCTCCGGGCCGCCGGGTTCGCCGGAAAGGTGCGGGACCTCACCGAGATCCTGGTGGAGCTGGGACCGGTGGCGAAGCGGCACCCGGTGCCGGTGACCGTGGCCTACCACGACGCCTGCCACCTGGCACACGCCCAGGGGGTACGCGAGCAGCCCCGTACCCTGCTGCGCGGCATCCCGGAGCTGGCGGTACGGGAGATCGCCGACCCGGAGATCTGCTGCGGCTCGGCGGGCGTGTGGAACGTACTGAACCCGGTGCCGGCCGCTGAGCTGGGCGACCAGAAGGCCCGCAACGTACTCGCCACCGGCGCGGAGCTGCTGATCACCACGAACCCCGGTTGCCTGATGCAGATCGCGTCCGCCGGACGCCGTCACGGCGACGAGATCCGGGTCGCCCACGTGGCCCAGGTGCTCGATGCGTCGATCAGCGGCCGACCGCTGCCCTGAAGCCGCCGGCCCGGGTCCCGTGCCAGCCCCCGCGCCGGGCGACCCGATGCGGGGACCGCAGCGACGTAGCAGGTGATGCGGGTCGGGTCAGCCGCCTTCGCCGCCCTGACTGATCTTCACCTTGACCTCGCTGTCGGTGACCTCCTTGACCTCCACCTTGAAGCCCTGGACGTCCACAGGCTGGCCTACCGGCGCGGTCACTTCGCTACCGGCGACCTCGAGGGTGACGTTCTCGCCCTCCACCTTCACCAGTTTGACCTCGACTCCCAGCACCTCGGCCTTGGCGTCGACACTGCGGTCGAAGGTGATGGTGCACGAGTTGAGGTTGCAACTGGTGGACGTGCCTTCGCCGCCGCACCCGGCGAGCAGCAGCCCGGCGAACAGGGCTACGACGATGCTGACGAGGGCGCGGAACCTGGGGGGCCGTACCGGCCGGTCAAGGGGTGTCATGATCGGTAAGTGTACGGACAACCCGTGCCGGATTGCCCACCGCCACCACGTTGGCGGGCAGATCCCGGGGCACCACCGAGCCAGCTCCGACGACGGTGTTCTCACCGATCGTGACGCCCGGCAGCACGATCACGCCACCGCCCAGCCAGACGTTGTCACCGATGGTGATCGGCTCGGCCGACTCCCACTTGGCGCGCCGTGGCTGCGGCTGCACCGGGTGGGTGGGGGTCAGCAGCTGGACGTACGGACCGATCTGAACGTCCTCGCCGATCGTGATCGCCGCCACGTCAGCGGCCATCAGTCCGAAGTTGACGAACGTACCGGCCCCGATCCGGGTCTGGTAGCCGTAGTCGCAGTACAGCGGGGGCCGGATCTGGACTCCGTCGCCGACGTGCCCCAGCAGCTCAGCCAGGATCCGGCGGCGCTCGTCGGGTTCATCCACGGTGCTGGTGTTGTACGCCTCCACCAGACGCATGGCGCGTTGGCACTCGGCGATCAACTCTGGATCCTCGGCGAGGTACAGGTCGCCGGCGAGCATCCGTTCCCGCTGGCTACGCGTGTCGGCAGACTCCTGGGTACTCATCGTGGGGAACGTACCTGGGCCCGCCACCGCCCGGGTACGCGCCCCGGCGGCGTGTCACTTCAGGGCAGCGTCACTTCAGGGCACTGCCGGCCTGGTAGTCCTCCCACGACATGTCCCAGCCGGTCCAGCCGTCGCCCTTGCCCACGTGCACCTCGGTGTTCTTCACCGTCACCGGGGCGCCGATGTTGACCAGGTCGAACACGTACCGGGCGTTGTCTGTGGAGACGTTCACGCAGCCGTGCGAGACGTTGCGGCGCCCCTGGTCGCCGACCGACCACGGCGCGGCGTGGATGAACTCGCCACCCCAGGTCAGGCGCATCGCGTACTGGACCTTGGTCCGGTAGCCGCCCGCTGAGTCCGCGGGCACCCCGTACGTCGACGAGTCGAACATCATCGAGGCCCTTTTGTCCATGATCACCATGTTCCCGCTCGACGACGGGGTGCTCTTCTTGCCCAGGCTGACCGGCATCGTCTTGACCACGCTGCCGTTCTTGGTGACCGTCATCTTCTTGGTCTTGTTGTCCACCGAGAGCCGTACGTCCGCGCCGACGGTCACGTCCCGAGCCACCCGGTCCCGCTTGCCGTACCAGCCGCCACCGAACGGGACGCCACCGATCGCGATCCGTACCGAGAGCTTGGTGCCGGGCTTCCAGTAGTCCTTCGGGCGGTAGTGCACCTGAGAGTTGCCGAACCAGTGCCAGGCGCCCTCGACCGCGGGCTTGCTGGTGACGAAGAGCCGCTTCTCGACCGCGGCGCGGTCTTTCACGGCTCGGCTGAACTCGACCACCACCGGCATCCCGATACCCACCGTCTGGCCGTCGAACAGGTAGAGGCCCGCGCCCACGATCTGCCCTGGCCGCGACATCGTGGTGAATGTCAACTCATCGGTCACCTTGCCGCCGGATTTGTTCGACGCGGTGATGGTCGCGGTGTACCTGGTGCCGTACGCCAACTGACGACCGGGAACCCAGGAGGAGCCGTCCTTACGCATCGTCCCCGGTACGGTGTCCCCTTCCGCGGACTTCAGCTCCACGGTGGTCTTGTCCGCTCCCGCGAGCTTCAAACCGATTTCGGTGCTGGTCGGCACGTTCTTCGCCTTTGACTCCGGCGAGGTGACCTCGAGCTTGACCCGGTGCTCCCCACCCCCCGCTTTGGGGTCGCCGGGCTCCCGCCAGGTCGTCGTGGTGCCGGTGCAACCAGCGAGGACGATGACGCTCAGCAGCGCGATCACCAGCGACGTGGTGAAGCGCGCACGAGCCTGCAGCTTGATCAACGGTGACGCCATGGTTCCCCCGAATCCATCCCAAACCATGTGTTGGACGCGCGGTGGTGCTCGCTCGGTGCGACGACGCGCGCACCTCATATGGTGCCTGACCGGTGCGACACTCGCATGGTCCATACGGAGGAACCCGTTGGGCGGTGCCCGTGCGCGCGTGCTAATGTTCTGCGCTGTCGCACGACGTAGGCGCCGTTAGCTCAATTGGCAGAGCAGCTGGCTCTTAACCAGCGGGTTCGGGGTTCGAGTCCCTGACGGCGCACCCCACCGATACCCCCGCCACCAGCGCGAACGCCGGTAGCGGGGGTTTCGCGTCCCTGGTCGCATCCCCTCACAGCAGCAGGTGACAGCAGCATCAGATCCACTCGCCGTCGAGCACATCGTTGATCTTTGCCAGCGGCGACGGGACTGCCCCAGGTTCGGTTGACGGGGCTGTCCGGATCTTGTGGGTGGGTTGGCAGAGCCCATCAGGGTTTGGCTGTTGTCCACTGTGGCCCGGTAGATTCGCGATGCTGCCAGTTGACGGCCGGGGGCGTGGCATGGCAGCCCTATCGAGCCTGCTGGAAGGAGCAAGTCAGTGGAACGCCGCAATCTCCTGCGTGCCGCTGTTGTCGGTGGCACCTCGGTGGCGCTGGGGTTCACGCTCCCGAAGACCGCTCTCGCCGCCCCCGCGCAGGCCGGTCCCAGCCCGTACGGGGCCCCGCAGCCCGCAGACGCCCGTGGCATCCGGTTGCCGGTCGGGTTCACCAGCCGGGTGATCGCCCGCTCCACCCAGACGGTTTCCGGCACGTCCTACACGTGGCCTGGGGCGCCCGACGGGGGTGCCTGCTTCGCCGACGGCGCCGGTTGGATCTACGTCGCCAACTCCGAGCTCCCGTCCGGCGCCGGTGGGGCCAGCGCGGTGAAGTTCAACAGCACCGGGCAGATCACCGGGGCGTACCGGATCCTGGGTGGGACCAACCGCAACTGCGCCGGCGGCGCGACTCCCTGGAACACCTGGCTGTCGTGCGAGGAGGTCGACCGTGGCCTGGTGTACGAGACCGACCCGTGGGATGCCCAGGCTCCGGCGAGCCGTCCCAAGCTGGGCCGGTTCCGGCACGAGGCCGCCGCCGCGGACCCGGACCGCAAGGTGATCTACCTGACCGAGGACGAGACCGACGGCTGCTTCTACCGGTTCGTCCCCACTATCTGGGGAGACCTCTCAGCAGGCACGTTGCAGGTCCTGAGGCAGGCGAACGGGGTGCTGACCTGGGCGAACGTGCCCGACCCGGATGGCGGCCCCACCCGCACCCGGAATCAGGTTGCGGGCGCGAGGCGGTTCAACGGCGGCGAAGGCGCCTACTACAAGGATGGGATCTGCTACTTCACCACGAAGGGCGACAACAGAGTCTGGGCCTTTGACGCCGCCACCAGGACTCTTGCCACGACCTACGACGACAACCTCACCCCCAGCCCGCCCCTGCGCGGCCCCGACAACATCACCGCCGCCCCGGTCGGCGATCTGTACGTCGCTGAGGACGGCGACGACATGCAGATCTGCATCATCACCCCCGATGACATCGTCGCGTCGTTCCTGCGAGTCACCGGACAGGCATCCTCCGAGCTGTGCGGGGTCGCGTTCAACCCGGCGGGGAACCGGCTCTACTTCTCCTCCCAGCGCGGGACCAGCGGAGTCAGCTCCGGCGGCATCACGTACGAGATCAGCGGGCCCTTCCGCACCTCCCTCTGACGCGAGACTGCCCCCGGCACGGGCGGACATCGCAGTTCCGGCGAGGCCCGCTACGGCAAGTTCTTACAGAGTTCGTACAGACCTGGGCAGCCCCATTTGACGCCAACCACGAAGATGTGGCGATGCGGATGAAAACAGCGCGCGGCTGGGCGACGATGACGACTGTGGCCGTTGCCGTGGCCGGTATCGCGGCAGGCACCACCCTGCTGGCCGCACCAGCGGCCAACGCCGCCTCGGTTGGCGACGTGGCGATCGACAAGAACTTCGCGGACCCCTCGATCCTCAAGTCGGGAAAGACCTACTACGCGTACGCCACCGGCGGCAACGCGAAAGGCGCCTTCCCGTACGCGACGGCCCCGAGCATGGCCGGCCCGTGGACCAAGCACGGCCGGAGTATGCCGGACAAGCCGGCCTGGGTCGGGCCGAACTCCGACGGCGACTACACCTTCTGGGCGCCGTCGGTGTTCCGCAACGAGCAGGGCACGTACGTCATGTACTTCACCGCGAACAAGAAGGGCTCCAGCGACCGCTGCATCGGCGCGGCCGTCTCCAACGCCGCCAAGGGCCCGTTCAAGGCATTGCGGAACCCGCTGGTGTGCCGGAAGGGCTCGGAGGTGATCGACCCCACAGAGGTCAAACGGGGCGGTCAGCGGTACGTCCTCTACAAGGTCAACGACCACCGGGGCCACTTCCAGATCCGGATCCAGAAGGTCGATCAGCGCGGCCTGCACACCACCGGCGATCCGAAGGTGCTCATTGAGAAGAGTCGCCAGATCGAAGCCCCGGACGCGACGTACCACAACGGGAAGGTCTACTTCTTCGTCTCCCGCTTCAGCTACACGAACTGTTCGTACCGGACGGACGTGTACCGGGCGAGGAGCCTGACCAGCGGCGACTGGCACTTTGTGAAGACTCTGATGAGCACCAGGAATACCGGACGCTGCGGACCCGGCGGTGCCGAGGTACGCACCATGGACGGCAAGCTCTGGATGGTCTTCCACGCCTGGAAGTGCGCCAAGAACGCCAGGTGCGACGCGGGCAGCAAGAGCGAGAAAGCCCGGTACCGGGCGATGCTGACCAGCCGGCTCGGTTGGGGCCCCAACGGCCCGAAGTTGATCAAGGACAAGCCCTCACAGCCGAAGCCCTCCTCGACCAGACCTGAACCGTCGTCGACCGCCACCGGTACCGCGGCACCGACCGCGTCCGATGCGGCGCCAGGTGGCGGCGGTGGTGGTGGCGAGAACGCCCCCGCGCCCAAGGCCGGGGAGAAGGAGTTGCCGGTGACCGGGATGGCTGTCGGCGGGCTGCTCGCCCTGGGCCTCGGGGCGTTCGTGGTGGGCCTCGTGATCCGTGCCACCACGAGGCGTCGCCGCACCGGTACCAGCTGACCGCCCGGGCAAGCTGACGGATGCCCTGGCGCGGCCGTGCCAGGGCATCCGGCGTCAGAGGTCGTGGTCGCTGAGCTGGTCAAGGTCCCGTGGCGTCAACGTGGTGCTCTCGAGCAGTTCGTGTATCAGGTTGTGATTGAGGGTGTTGCCGACCGGCTCCCCCACCTCATCACGGGTCAGGCCGCGTACCCCCGCGGCGGAGAGCCGTTCCCGTACCGCGAGCACGATGTTCGCCGCCCGGTGCCCGTTCCACTCGGTGGCGCCCGCCAGGTCGTTCAACTCATCCGCGACCGCCTTCCAGGCCTGCGGCTGCGGGTATCTCTCCTGCCGCAGATACCGCTGCCCGAGCGCGGTGAGCACCAGCCGCTCCTGGGCGCTGAGCTCCCAGGTACGGGGTGCCACCGTCGCGTCCTCCGCCCCTGATCCCAGGTCAGTGGAGGATCCGGCACCGACGATCCGTACCTCCAGGAGGTGCTCCCGGCGCGGCGAGCTGCGGATGAACAGTGGACTGTAGCCCTTCGGCAGCGGCGACTCCTGGCCGCTGAGCAGCAGCGCCGAGCGTGGCATCCGGATCGGCAGCCGTCCCTCGTTGCGGATCCACCACTCCGCCCCGTCGCAGATCAATCGGCCCTGACACCGGCTGACATGTGGATCCCCGGCACCGAGACTGACGTGTACGTCCGGGTGCCCTCGCCCGAACAGCAGCGCGAAGTCACGGCGCGGCGGCGCGGCGATGCCGCCCGACGACGCCAACACGTAGATCGTGCCGGGAGGCGATGGAGGCACCCCCGCGGACAGGCTGCGGGTCGACGCTTCCAGCAGACGTACGTGAAACGGTACGGACCTCTCGGGGCTCATGCGTACAGCATCGGTTCTCCTCGGCGCCAGTGTCGAGGAGCGGTCCAGGCGGCGGGCATCGACGTGCACGTATCCAAGGGTGGCGGTGCCGGCCTGGGACGGGTCCCATCAGCGTCGTCGCGCAGGTGCGTCACAACCGGCGCCACGTCTGTGGCGGGGCGTGCCGGTGGACCGTGCCAAAACAGCGACGACAGCGCGGCGACCGGCAGCCGCGGCCTCGTCCCCCGGGTCGGTCGCCTGCACCCGTTGCCAGCACGTGTCGGCTCCAGCGAGATCGCCGCGCTGGGCGTGGATCCTGGCCAGCAGGTCCCAGCCGTACGGACCGGCCGTCCCGCGCCGTTCCAGGCGCCGGAGCAGCACGGCGGCAGCGTCGACGTCGCCGCGATGTGCCAGCGCGTGCGCCTTCGCCATCACCAGCTCGGCGTCCAGCAGCGCGACCAGCGCCGCCACCGCCGGTACGGCGGTACGGACCAGCGCGACGATCCGCTCCAGCGTGGCCTGATGCGTCTGGTCCCACGCAGGAGGCGGGATCCGGAACGCCGGGTGATGCCGGCGCTGCCGCAGTACGGCCCGCAACGCCGCCAGCGGGCCCGCCATCAGCACATGTTCCCCGCCCAGCGCCCCCGCCCCGCACGGCCCCGACTG
>JBOGDK010000160.1:0-9936 GCA_050701795.1 Micromonosporaceae bacterium | reverse complement strand
ACGTCGTCGGCGCGCTGCTCCAGCGCCCGTACGTACTCGGCGATGTCAGCGTCCTGCTTGGTGAGGCTGTCGACGCGTTCCTGCCACTCGGCGGCCTCCTCGGTGAGGTCGCCCATCGGGACCGGCAGATCAAGCGAGTCCTCCACCCGGTGCAGCAGGGACAGGGTGGCCTTCGGACACGGCGGCTCCGACACATAGTGCGGTACGTGTGCCCAGAACGACACCACGGGCATTTCGGCCTTGCTCGCCGCCTCGTGCAGCACGCCGACGATGCCGGTGGGGCCTTCGTACTTGGTCTGCGCCAGCCCGAGCCGTTCGATCATGGCCTCGTCCGAGGAGCTGCCCGACACCGGAAGTGGCCTGGTGTACGGGACGTCTGCCAGCAGCGCCCCCAGCAGCACCAGCTTCTCCGCCGCCAGGCTGTGGCACACCTCCAGTACGTCGTCGCAGAACGCCCGCCACCGCACGTTGGGCTCGATGCCGCGGATCAGCACCACGTCCCGCTCGGTGCCGGGGGGCCGGCACACCGAGAACCGGGTGGTGGGCCACTCGATCCGCCGCTGGTCACCGTCGACCATCGAAATCATCGGGCGGGTCACCTGGAAGTCGTAGTAGCCGTCCGGGTCCAGTTCGGCCGCCGGACGCGACTGCCAGAGCTCCTCGAGGTGCTCGACCGCCGCTGTGGCGGCGTCCGCTGCGTCGTTCCAACCCTCGAATGCAGCCACCACCACGGGGTCAGTGAGAACGGGTAGGCCGTCGAACTCGGTCACGGCCACAGCCTACGTCGCCGCCGTCCGAGCCGTGCGGAGGCGCTGGGAGGCGGCGACGGAGCGGTGGGAGGCGGCGACGGGCGCAGCCACGCGGGCGGCTCCCACCCTGTGGCCACCCTCACGATCGTTTCCGAGTTGGTCACTTCGGGCAGTTAGCCTGAACAGGTGTCGAACTCACAGTCACTCTCCGAGGCCCTGCAGCAACGCGTCCTGGTGGCCGACGGCGCCATGGGCACCATGTTGCAGGCGGCGAATCTGACCCTCGATGACTTCGAGGGTCATGAGGGCTGCAATGAGGTACTCAACGTCACCCGTCCCGATGTGGTACGGGAAATCCACGACGCGTACTTCGAGGCCGGCGCCGACCTGGTGGAGACCAACACCTTCGGTGCGAACCTGGCGAACCTCGGCGAGTACGGCATCACCGAACGGATCTACGAATTCTCGGAGGCCGCCGGACGGATCGCCCGGGAGTCCGCCGACGCCTGGTCGACCACGGAGCAGCCCCGGTACGTACTGGGCTCGATGGGTCCGGGCACCAAGCTGCCGACCTTGGGGCACGCCCCGTACGCGGTGCTGCGGGACGCGTACCAGCAGAACGCTCTCGGGTTGATCAACGGTGGGGCCGACGGCCTGCTGGTGGAGACCTGCCAGGACCTGCTGCAGGCGAAGGCGGCGGTGATCGGCGCGAAACGGGCGATGCGGCAGGCCGACCGCCAGATCCCGCTGATCTGCCAGGTCACCGTCGAAACCACCGGCACGATGCTGCTCGGCAGTGAGATCGGGGCCGCGCTGACGGCGCTGGAGCCGCTCGGGATCGACCTGATAGGGCTCAACTGCGCCACCGGTCCCGCCGAGATGACCGAGCACCTGCGATATCTCTCCCAGCACGCGCAGGTCGACATCTCGGTGATGCCGAACGCCGGGCTGCCGCAGTTGACCCCGGATGGCGCCAGCTACCCGCTGACCCCGGACGAGCTGGCGGACGCGCTGCACGAGTTCGTCACGAACTACGGCACCAGGCTGGTGGGCGGCTGCTGCGGCACCACGCCGGAACACATCCGGACCGTGATCGCCCGGTTGGAAGGTGCCACGCTCGCCACCCGCGAGCCGGTACGCGAGCCCGGCGTGGCGTCGCTCTACCACCACGTACCGTTCGCGCAGGACGCCAGCGTGCTGATGGTGGGGGAGCGGACCAACGCCAACGGCTCGAAGGCGTTCCGGGAGGCGATGCTCGCCGGCGACTGGCAGGCGTGCGTGGAGATCGCCCGGGACCAGACCCGGTCCGGGTCGCACGTACTGGACCTGTGTGTCGACTACGTGGGCCGCGACGGTGCGGCGGACATGCGGGAGCTGGCGGGCCGGTTCGCCACCGCGAGCACCCTGCCGATCATGCTCGACTCCACAGAGGCGGCGGTCGTCGAGGCGGGTCTGGAGATGCTCGGCGGGCGCTGCATCGTCAACTCGGTCAACTACGAGGACGGCGACGGCCCCGACTCCCGGTACGCGAAGGTGCTGCCGTTGATCGCCGAGCACGGCGCCGCGGTGGTGGCGCTGACCATCGACGAGGAGGGGCAGGCGCGTACCGCGGAATGGAAGGTACGGGTCGCCGCCCGGTTGATCGACGACCTGACCTCGCGTGGCCTCGCCCGTGGCGACATCCTGGTGGACTGCCTGACGTTCCCGATCTCCACCGGCCAGGAGGAGACCCGGCGGGACGCCATCGAGACCATCGACGCGATCCGGGAGATCACCAGGCGGTACCCGGGAGTCAACTTCACCCTCGGGATCTCGAACATCTCCTTCGGCCTGAACGCGGCCGCCCGGCAGGTGCTCAACTCGGTGTTCCTGCACGAGTGCCAGCAGGCCGGGCTGACCTCGGCGATCGTGCACGCCAGCAAGATCCTGCCGATGTCGAAGATCCCGGACGAGCAGCGCGAGGTCGCCCTCGACATGGTCTACGACCGGCGCCGCGAGGGTTACGACCCGCTGCAGAAATTCATCGACCTGTTCGAAGGCGTGGACGCCGCGTCGGCGCGGGCGTCCCGGGCCGAGGAGCTGCTGGCGCTGCCGTTGGACGAGCGGTTGAAGCGGCGGATCATCGACGGTGAGCGCAACGGCCTGGAGGCCGACCTCGACACCGCGCTCGAGGACCGGGACGCGCTGAGCATCATCAACGACCTGCTGTTGGACGGCATGAAGGTGGTCGGGGAGCTGTTCGGCTCGGGCCAGATGCAACTGCCGTTCGTACTGCAGTCGGCCGAGGTGATGAAGACGGCGGTGGCCCACCTGGAGCCGCACATGGAGAAGGCCGAGGACGGCGGCAAGGGCACCATCGTGCTGGCCACGGTGAAGGGCGACGTCCACGACATCGGCAAGAACCTGGTGGACATCATCCTGTCCAACAACGGCTACACCGTGGTCAACCTCGGGATCAAGCAGCCGATCACCGCGATCCTGGACGCCGCTGATCAGCACAAGGCGGACGCGATCGGGATGTCCGGGCTGCTGGTGAAGAGCACCGTGATCATGAAGGAGAACCTGGAGGAGCTCAACACCCGGGGGATGGCCGAGCGGTGGCCGGTGATGCTCGGCGGCGCGGCGCTGACCCGGGCGTACGTGGAGGACGACCTGCGCGAGGTGTATTCCGGGGACGTGCACTACGCCCGCGACGCGTTCGAGGGACTGTCCCTGATGGACAAGGTGATGACCGTCAAGCGGGGCGGCGCCGTCGCCGTGGACGAGGACCGGGAACGCAAGCTCGCCGAGCGCCGCGCCCGCCGGGAACGCCACAAGGCGCAGCAGGCCGAGGCCGGGCTCCCCGCGCTCGATGACGCATCAGTACGGTCCGACGTGGCTGTGGATGTGCCGGTCCCGACACCGCCGTTTCACGGCAGCCGCGTGGTGAAGGGGATCCCGCTCGCCGACTACTCGTCGATGCTGGACGAGCGGGCCACGTTCCTGGGCCAGTGGGGGCTCCGTGGCGTCCGGGGCGGCAAGGGCCCGTCGTACGAGGAGCTGGTGGAGACCGAGGGCCGGCCCCGGCTGCGGTACTGGCTGGACCGGCTGATCTCCGAGCAGGTGCTCGAAGCCGCCGTGGTGTACGGCTACTACCCCTGCTACTCCGAGGGCAACAGCCTGGTGGTGCTGGACGAGAACGGGCACGCCGAACGGGCCAGGTTCACCTTCCCCCGGCAGCGGCGGGACCGTCGGCTGTGCCTGGCGGACTTCTTTCGTACCCGCGAGTCCGATGAGTTGGACGTGGTCGCGTTCCAGCTGGTCACCATGGGCGGCGCGATCAGCGACTACACCAACAAACTGTTCGCGGGGGACGCGTACCGGGACTACCTGGAGGTGCACGGCCTGTCGGTGCAGTTGACCGAGGCGCTCGCCGAGTACTGGCATCAGCGGGTGCGTTCCGAGCTGCAGTTGCCGAACGGTACGACGCTGGCCAACTCCGACCCTGATCTGGACGGGATCCTGCAGGTCGAGTACCGGGGTTGCCGCTACTCGTTCGGTTACCCGGCCTGCCCGGATCTGGAGGACCGCGCGAAGATCGTTCAGCTGCTGGACCCGAGCCGGATCGGGGTCGAGCTGTCTGAGGAGTTCCAGCTGGCGCCGGAGCAGTCGACGGACGCGCTGATCGCCCACCACCCCGAGGCGAACTACTTCAACGCGAAATAGCTGGGGGCCCTCGCACCCCCTCTGACCTGCACGGACGTTAGGCCTGGGGCTCGTCGGGCGCATGGTGGGCGCGTCGGGAAGGCAGCGTCAATGGCGTTACGGAGGACGCTTGCACACCTGCTATCGGGGGCGATAGCATCCTCTCATGCCCAATGTGCTGATCCGGGACGTGCCCTCTGATGATCTTGATCAGATCCGGGCGGCGGCAGCCGAACGCGGCACGTCGTTGCAGAGCTATCTGCGTGACACGGTGCATTTGCAGGCGGTACACCTGCGTCGGCGGGCCGCACTGGCGAAGACGGCCGCGCGGCTGCAGGGCCGGCCGGAGGTACCCGAGCACGAACGGGCCGCGGTCCTCGACGCCGTGGAGGATGCCCACCAGGCCCGGGCGAACAGGCTTAGCGAACCACCGGCGTCGTGATAGTCGACGCGTCACTGGTCATCGACGCTGTCGCGGATTCCGGACAGCGCGGGATCGCGGCGCGTAACGCGCTGACCGCACAGCCGGCCGCCGAGCCACTGGTCGCGCCGGGGCACTTCGCCTTCGAGGTGATGTCCGGGCTTCGTGCCGCGGCGAACCGACCGGGCCATCCGCTCGCGGCGACGGACCTTCCACATGCGATCAGGGCCGTCGAGTCCTTCGAGATCGAGATCGAGGGCACGCCGTGGAGAGACGTACGCCGGGCCTGGAAGCTTGCGGAAGGGTCACTGAGTTACGCCGACGCGGTCTACGTCGCCGCTGCCGAGCGGCACGGCACGGCACTGCTCACTACTGACGCCCGGATCGGGCGTTCCGGTGCCCCGATGGGCTGCCTCATCATCACGGTCATCCCCGTGGAGGACGGCGTCCACGCACTCCGCCTGTGAGGGTCAGTCAAACGAGCGGCATCGTCCGTGGCTTGGAGCGAAAACCAACTACGTCGCTACGAAGGGGCGGCGGGCGGCGGGGTGTCATTTACCAGGTACGACCGGCGGTTCAGCCAGGGGTGGCACCGGATCGGGAGCCGGCTGGCACCGTGGCAGCAGTCCGCGGGTACCGGGACCGCGGGTCGGGGGCGCGGTTCCGCCGGTTGTTCCAGGTGCCCGAGGCGCGCCACGCTGCGCAGGCGGCGGCGAGGGCTGGTGAGTCAGCGGCGACCGGCACGGTGAGCCGCCGTAGCTGCGGCGTCAGCCCTTGATGCGCATAAGTACCGTTTGCGATGTGCCAACCGTGATGAGAAGCCAGATGAGCACTGTGTTGCGCCAGTCAGGGGCTTTCGGAGTGGCGGTGGGATCGGCACTGCTGCTCACGGCCTGCGCCGGCACGACCGGCGACACACCATCGCCAAGGGCCGAGGCGTCCGCAAGCCCCTCCCCTTCACCGTCCCGGTCCTGTCCGGAGCGCGATGAGGTGCTGGCGGCGGTCCGTGAGCCGGCTGAGGACGATTCCGGTAGCGGGTATGAGCTGACACGGCGCGGTGTGCTGGCCTGCGAACGCGGCTACGCCACCGTTGAGGTGCGCTATCCCGGCTCAGACTCGGCGATCGTGGTGCTGCGCCTCACCGGCGACCGGTGGAAGACAGTCATCATGGGCACCGACGTATGTTCCGGCGAAGGCGCGGATGGCCGGAAACGGCCTCGCTGGATGGAGGGCGTGCCGGACAGTGTGGTGACCGCCGCTCGCTGCCAACCCGACTTCTACCGGGACTGATGATCGACAACACCGTACTGGCGGTCGATTTCGGCAGTTCCACGACTGTCGCCGTGTTGCGGAGCGCGGACGACCGCTGCCGCCAGTTGTTGTTCGACGGGTCGCCGTTGCTGTCGTCCGCGGTGTTCGCGCCGGCTGACGGCGGCGGCGTCCTCGGTGCTTGTCGGTATGGGGGTGGCAGCGCTACAGAACCGCCGGGAGTTGCTGGTGCGGACGCCGGAGGGGTTTGCGAAACGCCAGCGGGTCGAGGGGTTCCGGCGGTATTTCGCGTCCTCCGACGAGCGGGATGCCGACGAGGTGGCAGAGCGCGGCGACCTGCAGCTGTACGCCGTCTGGGCGGTGGCGCTGGGCGAGCTCGAGAGTTGGCGGTATGCGATGGAGGACGCCGTACTGGAGCCGGACGAACCGGAGTGGAGCGATCCGGCGGTCGTCGCGAAGTTCGCCGCCGCGACGGCGTACGCCTTGGCCCCGGCGTCGGGGATCGGGGTGATCGGCACGAGCGGGGCTAACGATTCTGCTGGGGAGGTCGGTGTCGGCTCAGGGGGCCGCGGCGGGAGTTGGTGATTCAGTGGCGACTGGGACGGTGAACCGCCGTAGCCGCGGTGTCAGGGCGCCGACCAGCCCGATCCCCGCGACGCAGGTGACGCCGCCGATGGCGAGTGCGGCGCCCCCGGACGTGCCCGCCGCGACCAGGCCGGCGCGCAGGTTGCCGAGCTGCGGTCCGGCGACGCCGACGACGTACTCGAGGGAGGCGATCCGCCCCCGGTGCGACTCCGGGGTGAGGGACTGTACGACGGTGCCTCGCGACACCACGGCCCAGGTGTCGGCGGCACCCGCGACGGCGAGCAGGCCGAACACGGCCACGAACTGGTCGGTGATCCCGATCGCGGCCAGCGAGACTCCCCATACGGTGCCGCATCCGATCAGCACCATTCCTGGCCGTCGCCCGCGGGTGGCGTACCCGGACAGTCCGGAGGCGATGACGCCCCCGACGGCGATCGCGGTGGTGAGCAGTCCGAGGGTCTCGGGTGCGCCACCGAACTTCTCGGAGTTGATCGCGGGGAACAACGCCACCGGCATCGCGAACAGGGTGGCGGCGAGGTCGCACAGCAGGGCTCCTCGTACCGCGGGGGTACGGATGGCGAACCGGATCCCGTCCAGGACGGCGCCGGGTCCGGAGCGTCCGGCCGCCGGGGTCGCCGTGGTGGCGGGCAGTCCGTAGAGCCCGGTGAGGGCGGCGACAAAGGTGACCGCGTCGATCGCGAAGCACACCGTGGTACCCCACTGCGCGGTGATCAGCCCGGCGACGGCGGGGCCGAGCAACATCGCGAGCTGAAACGAGAGGTGGTTCAGCGCCAGCCCGGCGGCCAGCCGGTTGCCGGGCAGCAGTGAGGGGATGAACGCGCGTTTCGCCGGCGCGCTCAAGGCGGCGAGGCCGGACGTGCCGGCGGTCAGCGCCAGCATCGTCCAGACCGCGTCGCGGGATGCGGCGGCGACGCCGGCCATCGCCAGGCTGACCGCGATCTGGGCCCAGGTGGTGGACAGCGCCAGTTTCCGCCGGTCCACCTGATCGGCGAAGGCGCTGCCGAGCAGCGCCACCCCGATCATCGGTGCGGCGACGAACAAGCCGATCAGCCCGACCAGCGCGGTGCTGCGGCTGGCCTCCCAGACGTAGAAGGTGACCGCGAACGTACTGATCATGCCGCCGAACCCGGACGCGGTGGTGCCGAGCCAGAGCCTGCGGAACGCCGGGTTCTCCGACAGCGGCCGGGTGTCGATCAACCCGGCGAGCAGGGTCACGTGAGCCGTCCGTCACGGGCCTTGGCGAGGTTGTCAGCCAGTCGTTGCCGGAAGGAACGTTTCGCCAGCGCTGCCTGGATGTCCCGCACCGCCCGGCTGACCGGGTACGGGGTTTCGGCTTCCAGTTCCCGTACCGTCGCCTCGGTGGCGCGCCACTCCGCCCGCAGGAAGGGCAGCAGCTCGCGCCCTTTGCCGCTGAGCTGGATCCGGCGGGTACGGCCGTCAACGTTCTCGGCGCTCTCGACCAGATCTGCCTTACGGAGCGCGGCGACGGTCTGGCTCATCGCGGAGTGGGTGACCTCGACGGCGTCGGCGAGTTGCTGGATGGTCATCGGCTCGTGCCGGCCGAGCTTGATCAAGGGGCCCACGAACCGGGGACTCACGTCGCTGATGCCGGCCTCGGCGTACAGCGCGGCGATGTCCCGGTCCATCTCGCTGAGCATCCGCCACAGCGGGCGCCAGTGACTGCTGTCCAGCAGGTCGTCGGGTCGGTGCTCGGATTCTGTCACACCGGAATTCTAACAGCACTTATATAAGTGCTGTCGGGTAACCCCACGGTAAGGCACGGCGAAGTTACAGCAGAGAGGTGTGGCGGGTCGACTGTCCACATGCTCCTGTGCTTGTCTGCGTACACCACACCGGGAGGTCGAATGTTCGATGTACGGGATCACGGGGCGGTCGGCGACGGGACCGCGGATGACACCAGGGCGCTGCAGTCCGCGCTCGACGACGCGCAAGGTGGCGGCACGGTCCAGATACCGCGAGGGCGTTACAAGCTGACAGAGGCGCTGATCGTCCGGTCGGGGACCCGGATCGTCGCGGACGACGCGTACCTCTACGCGCACGGCGTTCACAAGTTGCTGCAGAACTTCGCGAACACGGACGTGTTCCCCGGATACTCGGGCAACAGCGAGATCACGGTGCAGGGCGGTATCTGGGACGGCAGAGGGCACCTGGCCCCGGACGGGGAGATCTCCAACGTGATGGGGTTCATCCACGCCCGCGACATCACGGTGCACGACGTGGTGGTCCGTAACGTGACCGGCTACCACGGGCTGGAGTTCAACGCCGTGGCCGGAGCCCGGGCGGTCAACTGCAGGTTCGAGGGATACCGGCGCAACGGCGCCTCGTTCCCGCGGGAGGCGGTCCAGGTCGATATCGCGTTGCCCGGGTCGGCGGACATCGGTGAGTTCGACGGGACGTACACGAAGGACGTCGTGGTCGAAGGCTGCTACGCCGGACCGGCGACGGACGGCTCGGGCCTCGGGCCGTTCGGAGCGCTGATGGGGTCGCACACCTCGAACGGTGAGGGCTACTACGAGGGAATCCGGGTCGTCGACAGCCGCTGCGAGGGGTCGACCCTCTACGGGATCCAGGCCGAGGCGTGGCGGAACGGTGTGATCACCGGGAACGAGATCACCGACACCACCGGCACGGCGATCTACGTCCACCACGGGGTGGGCGGGGTGATCAGCGGGAACACCGTACGCGGGCCAGGTTCCAACGGCGTGAACGTCACCCGCCAGGGCGGCGTACGGGTCGCCGACAACACGATCGACACCCCCACCGGCGACTCCGGGTCGTACTGCGTCTACCTCAACCACGTCACGGACGGCCGGATCGAGGACAACCTGCTGCGGGGCGGTCCCACCGCCGGGCTGAAGTTCGCCATCGGCACCACGGACACCGTGGTGCGGGCCAACACGTTCCGGCGGGACGGGGGATCGCCTCACGCGGTGATCGCCGACGCCGGGGAGGGCACCACGAACACCGTCGTGGACAACGACTTCACCGACTACGGCGACGGACCCGAGGTGATCGACGTACGGTCCGGCACGGTGCGTACCAGCCTCGCCGAGGACTCGTGAGAACGGCGGCACACCTCAGGCTGGTGTCGACTCCCTAGACTTGCCGCCGAATCGGCACCGCGGGTACGCGTCGCCGGCGTACCACGGAGGCGGCCAATGGTGAGGAGATGGTGGGTCGGCACGC
>JBOGDK010000159.1:0-9961 GCA_050701795.1 Micromonosporaceae bacterium | reverse complement strand
TCGGTGGCCATCCGTTCGATGGCGGCCTTGTGGGCGCTGCGGATGTGCGCCTGTGCCGCCCTCCTGGCCGCGGCCGGATCGCCGGCGGTGAGCGCCTGCAGGATCCGTTCGTGTTCCCGCCGGGATCTCTGGCGCCGGCCGGGAATCAGCAGCGTGGTCTCCATTCCGGAGAGCAGGATGTCGTTGAGCACGTGGCTGGTCTGCTGTAGGAACCGGTTGCCGGCGGCACGCGCGATGCTCAGGTGGAAGTTGGCGTCCAGTCCGGCGAGCCGGGTGAAGTCGGCGGGTTCGGAGTCGAACGCCTGGTTCAACTCGTCCAGGGTGGTACGCAGCGCAGCCAGCTGTTCCGGGGTCGCTCGCTCGGCGGCCCAGCCAGCCGCTGGCACCTCCAGCACCTCTCGCATCGCGAACAGCTCGTTGATGCTGATCTCGGCCTGTGCGAGGGCGGCCCGCAGTTCCTGCTCGGAACGGAGTTGGGCGACGAAGACACCCTGTCCGTGCTTGACCACCAGTCGGCCGCGGGCCTGCAGGGTACGGATCGCCTCTCGCAGCGAGGGCCGGCTGACGCCGAGCAGTTGCGCCATCTCGCGTTCCGGGGGGAGCCGGTCTCCGGGGTTGAGCTGCTCGGTGTGCAGGATCCGTTCCACCTGGGCGACGATGCGCTCGGTGAGGCTGCCCGGCTCGGCAACGGGTTGCCACATGATCGACTGACACCCTTCTGCTGGCGACAACGGCGACCATGCCGTCGTGCGTACGTGGTACCTGCCCCCGGTAGGGCGGCTCCTCATGGTACGGGCGCGGTGCATGGTGTAATCGATTTCTAGTTGCCCGTACTACTTGTTGACCCGCCTTGGGCAGTGGTCTAACCTCTGACCACTATACGCGAATCGGGGGCCGGATAACGTGGGTCGGCAAGGGATCTACAGCGAGAGGAGCGCCTGATGGCTGCCAGCTGGCGGGCAGAACATGCAGTAACCCGGCGGGACTTCCTGCGGGTGACCGGCGGGGTAGCGGCGGCGGCGTCGGTGGCGGGCCTCATCGGCTGTTCCGGTGCGGAGCGCGATCCCGCCGCGGACGCCATCAAGATCCCCGACCCGAAGGGCAGGTTCCCGAAGGGCGATGTCAGCTTCCGGTTGATGGACAGCAACGACACCAAGGGGCCGTTCTGGGAGGAGTTCTTCCGGGCGTACGAGAAGAAGCACCCCAACGTCAAGGCCAAGTACGACGGCCTGCCCTGGGAACGCATCGAAGAGGTCGCCCCGCTGGGTTTCCGCAACGGCAGCGCGCACGACGTCCTGCAGTTGCCGCCGAGCATCCCGTTGACCCAGGCGGTCGGCGAGGGCTGGCTCGCCCCTCTCGAAGACGCGATCAGCGACTTCGACGCCTGGAAGGGCAGCTTCGCCGACGAGGTCTTCGCCGAGGGCGTGAACGTCTTCGACGGCAAGCACTACGCGGCCCCGCTGGCCACCGAACAGCGCCACTTCGCGCTGCTGCACTACAACTCCAAGCTGATGGAACAGGCTGGCTACGACCCCGCCTCCAAGCCGCTGACCTGGGAGGACTACCGGGCCGCGGCGAAGAAGATCACCAAGCAGGGCAAGGGCCGGGCCTACGGCGTGGTCTTCGAGATCGCGCAGCCGCCCCGCCTGGAGTTCGTGGTCTCGTACCTGGCCCGCTCCGCGGGCGTCGCCTCCGTGGGTACCCCAGCGGGCTACATGGACCTCAAGACCGGTGAGTTCGTCTACACCCAGGACGGGATCGCCGAGGCGATCGAGCTGATGCTGTCGCTGAAGGCCGACGGCAGCGTGTTCCCCGGCAGCAACTCCCTCGTCGCGCCGGAGTCCTGGCCCCGGGTGGTACGCGGCAACGCCGGCATGGTGATGGGCGGCCCGTGGGTGAGTGCCCTGTGGGAGAAGGAGAATGAGGCCTTCACGTTCGGAGTGGCGAGCCACCCGGTGGCCGACGCCTCCGGCGGGATCCCGCCCGGCTACCCGGTGCACGGCACCGACTGGGTCCACGTGTACGCCAAGAGCAAGGTCAAAGACGTCGCCGGGGACGTGCTCTCGTACGTCAACAGCGTCGACGGCCAGAAGGCCTGGGGCAAGTTCGTCGGTGCCGGGAACCCACCGATCAACGACGAGGCCCGCAAGGCGATGCGCGGTGAGGCATCTGCGGCGCAGAAGCGCTGCCTGGAGATCGCCGACACGATGGTCGCCAACCCGTCGGTGGAGATCCGCAACCCGGACGTCGCGCTGGCGTACCGGGAGCGCAAGCCGATCACCCCCACCTTCGGTGAGCTGATCCAGGCGCTCTTCGTCGGTAAGACCAAGGACGTCAAGGGGTCGCTGAAGAAGCTCCAGGACGCCAGCGACAAGGCGCTCGACGACGCGATCAAGGCCGCCACCAAGAAGGGCGCCAAAGTGTCCCGGGACGACTGGGCGTTCGGCAACTGGGATCCCAGCAAGCCGTACACCAAAGCCGACTACGACGCGCTGTAGCGAGTACGGAGTTTCGAGAAGATGGCCGTGGTGACCCAGGCGTCCTTCCGTGCCCCCGCCAAGCCTCCTGGTGGCGGGGGTACGGGGACCCTGTGGCAACGGATCACGGCGGCCCGCTGGTGCTACCTGTTCATGGCGCCGTCGCTGGTGCTGGCCGCGCTCTTCACGTTCTATCCGGTCGTCGCCTCCTGGTACATCTCCCTGCTCGACTGGTCCGGGTTGGATTCTGAACGCGAGTTCGCCGGACTCGACAACTACACCAGAGCGGTGAGCGACGAGTACTTCTGGGGCGCGTTCGCGCGTACCTTCGGGTTCGCGTTCGCCGCGGTGCCGGCGATGCTGCTGCTGGCGTTGCTCGCCGCGATCGTGCTCAACGACCAGGCGCTACGGATGCGGGCGGTGTTCCGCACCATCTTCTTCCTGCCGGTGGTCACCACCACCGCGATCGTGGGCGTCGTGATGGGCATGATCATGAACCCGTTCGACGGGCCGCTGAATGCCTTCCTGCTCAACCTCGGGCTGATCGACGCCCCGATCGACTTCCTCGGTGACCCGGACATCGCCCTGTGGTCGGTGGCCGGAGTTTTCGTGTGGAAGTGGATGGGGATCTCGATGATCTACTGGCTGGTGGCGCTGCAGACCGTACCGAAGGACGTGTACGAGGCTGCCGAGGTGGACGGGGCGAGCCGCTGGCAGGTCCACCGGCACGTCACGCTGCCGATGATCACGCCGTTCGCGATCGTGATCAGCCTGATCGCGTTCATCGGCGCGCTGCAGACCTTCCCGCTGGTGCAGGCGATGACGCACGGCGGGCCGGCGTTCTCCACCGAGCTGGTGGAGGTCTACATCTACCGGCTGGCGTTCGCCTCCGACACCAAACCCCAGCTGGGGTACGCCTCCGCGGTCGCGGTGTTCTTCGGAGTCACCGTCCTGGTGCTGACCTTGGCGCAGGCCTGGGGGCTGCGCCGAGCCAATGCCAGCAAGCGTGCGATGGGAAGGGGCGGATGGTGACCATCCCCGATACGGTGCCCGCGCCGGTGTTACCAGGTGAGGCGACACCCGCCGCGGAACAGCCGCCGAGCGGTCAGCGGCGTCGCCGTAGCTGGAAGCGGGAGATCGTGGTCTCGCTGATCCTGCTCCCGATCTGCCTGATGTGGGTCTACCCGTTCCTGTGGATGGTCTCGGCATCGCTGAAGACCGAGATGGAGATCTACGGCAGCGTCTCGCTGCTGCCGGAGGTGCCGCAGTGGGAGAACTACAGCCGCGCCTGGTACGAGGCGGACATCGGCCCGTACTTCTGGAACACCATCTTCGTCACCGTGGCGACCGTGGCCATCGTCGTGGTCACCACCGCGATGCTCGGGTACGTGATCGGCCGGTACCCGTTCCCCGGCAAGAAGCTCGTCGTCGGGGCACTGATCGCGACGCTGTTCCTGCCGGACGGCTACACCATCATCCCGATCTTCGAGCTGGTGAACGATCTCGGGTTCGGCGCCTCGTTGTGGGGCGTGATCCTGGCCGAGGCCGGCGGCGCACACGTGATCATCATTCTGTTGTTCGCCGGGTACTTCCGGCAGCTTCCGAAGGAGTTGGAGGAGGCCGCCCGGATCGACGGCGCCGGGTTCTTCCGTACCTTCTGGACCGTGATGCTGCCGCTGGCGAAGCCGGCAATCGCGACCGCGATCATCCTGTCGCTGATGCGGGTCTGGAACAGCTTCCTGATCCCGCTGGTGCTCACCCTGCCGCGGCCGGACCTGCGCACCCTCGCCGTCGGCGTCTACTCGTTCCAGGGTGAGAACCTGACCGACTGGTCCGGGATGGCGGCCGCGTCGACCATCAGCCTGCTGCCGATCATCATCGTGTTCCTGCTGTTGCAGCGCTACTTCGTGGAGGGCGTCGCGGGCGCCGTCCGGGGCTGAGGGCGCGTGCTGTTCGGAGTGTCGTACTACCACGAGTACCAGCCGTACCCGCGGCTTGCGACCGACGTGGCGATGATGCGCGAGGCCGGGATCAACTACGCCCGGCTCGGTGACTCGATCTGGGCGCTGTGCGAGCCGGCCGACGGGCGCTTCGAGCTGGACTGGCTGGAGCCGATCCTGGACGCGCTGCACGAGGCCGGGATCTCGGTGGTGCTGGTGACCCCCACGTACGCGGCCCCGGCGTGGCTGTGCCGCGACCATCCCGAGGTGATGGCGATCGACGCGCAGGGACGCCAGGCGCGCTTCGGTGGCCGGCAGGCGATGAACATCGCCAACCCGACGTTCCTGCGGTACGCGGAGCGGATCATCCGTCGCCTGCTCGCCCGGTACGCCGAGCACCCCGCGGTGATCGGTTTCCAGGTGGACAACGAGACCGGCTCCGGGTTCGTGCACAACGACGAGGTGTTCGAGGCGTTCCTCGGGTTCCTGAAGGAGCGCTACGGCACCGTCGAGGCGCTCAACGAGATCTGGGGACTGAACTACTGGTCGCACCGGCTCTCGGACTGGGACGAGCTGTGGCGACCGGCGCCACGGATCCGGATCGGGGCAGGGGTCTCCGGCAACACCAACCCCGGGTACGACCTGCAGTGGCGCCGGTTCCAGGCATCTCTGGTGACCGACTACCTGGCCTGGCAGGCCACGATCGTCCGCGAGTACGCCCGCGAGGACCAGTTCGTGACGCATGACCTGGTGGGTAACCACGGCCGCGCCGACGTGGACCGGTACCAGGTCGCCGGAGTGGTGGACGTGTCGGCGGAGAACTTCCCCCACGCCACCCAGGACGCGCTCGGCCACCCCCCGACCTCGCCGGACGATGCCGGGACCGGCCAGCTGTATCAGCACGGGCCTGCCGGCTCCGGGCCGGTCCAGCTGTCTCTGCGCAGCGACCTCGCGTACGGCGGGAAACGGTCGAACTTCTTCATCACCGAGATGAACCCGATCAGCGTCGGCGGCTCGGACAACACCTTCCCCGGGTACGACGGGCAGTGGCGGATGGCGGCGTACGCCACGATCTCCCGGGGCGCGGACATGGTGGCGTACTGGCACTGGCACTCGTTGCACCACGGCTCGGAGACGTACTCCCACGGGATCCTCAACCACGACCTGGAGCCGAACCGCTGTTACGACGAGATCGCCCGGGTCGGCAACGAGCTGGCCGAGCACGGTGACCTGCTCACCGGGCTGAGGCCGGAGGCCGAGGTCGGGTTCCTGTACTCGCAGGACAGCCGGTACGCGTTCGAGTTCCAGCCGCCGCTGAAGACGCCCGACGGGCGGCCCGACGAGCGGAGCTACCAGCGGATCTTCGACTCCTGTTACCGGGCGTTCTTCGACGCCCGTGCCCAGGCCGCGGTGGTGCACCCCGCGCAGGACTTCGCCGAGTTTCCGGTGCTGGTCGCCCCGGCGTTGTACCTCGCTGACGACGCGCTGCTGCGGCGGCTGGTCGGGTACGCCGAGGCCGGCGGCCACCTGGTGCTCACCTTCCGCGCCGGGTACGGCGACGAACACGCCCGCGCCCGCTGGCAGCGCGCGCCCGGGGTGCTGCGGGAGGCGGCCGGGGTGAGCTACCGGCTCTACTCCAACCTCGCCACACCAGTGCCACTGTCCACTGTCGACGGTGGACCGGCGCTGCCCGGTGGGTCCGTGGCCGAGGGTTGGATGGACGAACTGGAGCTCGAAGGCGCCGAGCCGATCGTGGCGTACGAGCATCCGCACTTCGGCCGGTTCCCGGCGGCGACGTCGATGCGGTACGGCGACGGCCGGGTGACGTACCTGGGGACGTTGCCGGATCCGGCGGCGGGGCACGCGATCGCGTCCTGGGTGTTGCGGCACGCGGGGGTGACCCCGCTCGGCGAAGGAGCGCCCGAGCCGGTACGAGTGACCCGGGCTCGGACACGTACCGGACAACGGTTGTGGTTCATCAGCAACTGGTCGTTCGAACCGCAGCAGTTGACCGGTGTGCCGGTCACCGGGCGGGACCTGTTCTCCGGCGACCCGGTCCACCCCGACCGCCCGCTACGACTCGACCCCTGGGACATCACCACGCTGGTCGAGGCCACACCCTGACCCGTTCTGTCCACAAAGGTCGCCGTTTTGATGTCCGCAACGGTCTCTGCCGCGTTTGGGAAAGCCGTTGCTGGCCTCGCTTTCCGAATTGTTCCGATGCCGGCGCTTCGAGCGGTGACACGCCTGTTGGGCGTCCATCGATGAACACTTCTCTTTTCGACAGCCGCTGTTAGGTAGCTCACGGTGCCCTAACGAGTGGTTGGCCGACGGTGATCGGTTGCTGGTCCCGGTGCGGGGTAGCGCTCCGGGGAGAGGCACCGACTGTGGCTGACAGACTGCTGTTACGCATCGGGGCCGGCCTCGTAGTCGGGGTCGCCGTAGATACCTGGTGGCCGCAACTGACGCTATTGCTCACCGTTGTTGTCACCTGGCTGACTTTGCGCCGGATCCATGGTTACTGGCGGGCGTTGCGGTCGTCGCGGCTCCGGCGCCCCCTGAAGTCCGGAATTCCGGCGTCCCGGAGGCGGCGGGGGGTTTCTCGGAAGCAACGGCGGGCAGCCTGGAACCCCTATCCCTAGAAATCGATGTCTCGCCTCGTTGACCCGTGATCGTCGCGTCCCTAGGATGGTCGTAGGTAAGAGGTCAGACCAATAGGTGCGGCACGGGGACCGCGTGTCACCACAGGAGCGCGGGCATGGGTCGAAACCACGGTCAGCGGGGTTGGTCCCGGCGGCATGTACTCCGTACCGGCACGGCGTCAGTGATGGGAGCGGCGGGGTTGTCAGTGTTGTGGGAACGCCCGGAAACCACCGGGAGAAATGCCCCGCTCGCCGCCACCCGCGGGCCAGCGAGCCGGATCACGCCATTGCGGACCGACTGGCGGTTCGGGGGCCGGTACACCGGCTCCGACGCCGTGCTGCCCGACTTCGACGACAGCCGGTACGCCACGGTGGCGCTGCCGCACACCGTCGCCGAACTGTCCTGGCGGGACTGGGAGCCGGAGTCCTGGGAAGACGTGTGGATCTACCGGCGGCACTTCGACCTACCCGGCGGGTACGCCGGATCCCGGGTGTTCCTCGACTTCGCCGGAGTGCTGACCGCGGCCACCCCGTGGCTCAACGGCACCCGGCTCGGCGAGCACTCCGGTGGCTACCTCCCGTTCAGCCACGAGGTGACTGACCTGGTCACGGATACCGACAACCTGCTCGCGGTCACAGTGGACTCCCGATGGCTTCCGGTGCCACCCAGCGGACACCCCGGTGGTACCGGCGAGGTCGACTTCTTCCAACCCGGCGGGGTCTACCGGGACGTGTCGCTGCGCGCCCTACCGGCCACGTTCCTCGCGGACCTGTACGCCCGTCCCGTCGACGTCCTGACCGACCACCGACACGTCGAGGTGGAGATCACCGTCGACACGGTCGAGGCGTTCTCCGGCGAGGTCACCGTCGAGCTGGCCGACGGCGAGGGCCGGGTACTGTCCCGTGACTCCGTCGAGGCGGCTGCCGACGGGAAAGGGACGAGCACGGTCAAGGCCACCCTGCGCGACCTGGGCGAGATCAGGCTCTGGGACCTTGACGATCCGTACCAGTACCAGGTGGTCGCGGTGTTGCGTTCCGACGGCGAGCCGGTGCACCGGTACGCCACCCGGATCGGTTTCCGCGAGGCGCGGTTCGATACCGACGGCTTCTTCCTCAACGGCCGCAGGGTGAAGCTGTTCGGCGTCAACCGGCACCAGATCTACCCGTACGCCGGGATGGCGATGCCGGACCGGGTACAGCGCGCTGACGCGAAGGTCCTGAAGCGGGAGCTGAACTGTTCGATGGTGCGGTGCGCGCACTATCCGCAGTCCGCGGCCTTCCTCGACGCCTGCGACGAGCTCGGGCTGCTGGTCTTCGAAGAGATCCCCGGCTGGCAGTACGTCGGCGACGCCGCCTGGCAGGACCTGGTGGTACGCGACGTCGAGGAGATGATCCGCAGGGACCGCAACCGGCCGTCCGTGGTCGTCTGGGGCACCCGGGTCAACGAGTCCGCCAACTATCCCGACCTGTACGCACGCACCCATGACCTGGCGAAACGGCTCGACCCGGGCCGGCAGACCACGGGCGCGATGCTGGCCTCCCGGTACTCCACCGTCGACTTCGGAGCCGACGTGTTCTCGTACAACGACTACACGCACTCCGACGAGGTGGCGACCCTGCGGCCGCCGCTGCCGGAGATCCCGTTCCTGGTCAGCGAGGCCGTCGGCTCGCTCGCCGGACCGCACTTCTACCGGCGTACCGACCCGCAGGAGATCCAGGCGCGACAGGCGTACCTGCACGCGCAGGTGCACAACCAGGCCGCCTCCGACGACCGGTACGCCGGCCTGCTCTCCTGGCAGGCCTTCGACTACGACTCGATGACCGGGTTCACCGACCACCGGCTCAAGTGCAACGGAGTCGCCGACACCTTCCGGGTGCCGAAGCTCGGTGCCGCGATCTACGCCGCGCAGGTCGACCCGCGTACCCGCCCGGTGATCGCCCCGGCGTTCTACTGGGACTTCGGTCCCGACTCGCCCGGTGACGGTCCCGGACCGGAAGCGATGATCTGCTCGAACTGCGACCGGCTCGAGGTCTTCGTCGGCGGCGACCACCGGGGCACGGCCCGCCCCGACGTGGAGGGTTTCGGGTACCTGACGTACCCGCCCTCGTTCATCGATCTCACCGTGGATCCGGCGGGACACCCCGAGCTGCGGATCGACGGGTACTTGGGCGACAGGCGGGTGACCAGTCGCCACTTCTCGTCGGACCCGGCTACCGATCGGCTGTCCGTGGTGGCGGACGACGACACCCTGAATGCCGACGGCAGTGACGCCACCCGGGTGGTGTTCCGCGCCGTCGACCGGTACGGAGCCCCCCGCCCGTACGTCACCGGCGACGTCGATCTGACGCTGTCCGGGCCGGCCGACCTGATCGGGGAGAAGCGGTTCGCGTTCGGGGACAACGGCGGGGTCGGCGCGGTCTGGGTGCGTACCCGCGACGGGAAGGCCGGTGAGATCACGTTGACCGCCAGCCATTCCGGCCTGGGCACCCGGTCGGTCACCATCCGGGCCGAGGCGTGAGATGCGGTCGGGAGGCGTGACACCGGGACGGCCGACCGGGCCGCGGGGCACCGGCGGAGCGATCCGACGGCAGACGGTCCTCGCCGCGGCGGTGACCGTCCTGGTGTGCGCGGTGCTGGCCGGCAGCGCGGAGGCGACCCGGCCGGTGGCCACCGCCGCACCGGAGGTCACCGTCACCGCGCCGGACCGGATCGACCAGCAGCGCACCGTCTGGGACGTCGGATTCGGATCGGTACGCGGCCGGACCGACCCCCGTACCCCGGACCACGTGGGGCGGGTGGCCGCCCGGATCGACGTACCGGAGACGGTACGCGACGTCCACGTCGTACCGGAGGGGCCCGGCACGTTCCAGGCCACCTCGGCGACCAGGTGGACCGTACAGG
>JBOGDK010000158.1:0-10009 GCA_050701795.1 Micromonosporaceae bacterium | reverse complement strand
GTCCCGGTCCCGTTTCGGGTCGCCTGGGTCGTACTTGGGGACAACCGCCTCAGGCGGGAAACCCAGCTCGGTGAGCGCCTCTTGTTCAGCGGTCAGCTGCATCGGCGGATCGGACGGCGCGGCCTGTTCCCGTTCGCCACATCCGGCGAGCCCCGCCAGCGCCACCGCGGCCGCGAGGCTTGTCGCCGCTGCCTTCATCCACGTCCCGGTATACGTCACACGAGCATGTTGCCCCTGCCAGCCGCCCAGGTAAAGCCCGGGATCAGCTGGCGGGCCGGCGGTGGTCGTCCCGGTAAGTCAGAACGCCATCTGGAGAGGCTGCAGGAAGATCTGCCCGAACATCGCGTCCATGCGCCACACCTGGTGCCGGTCGGGGGCCTGGATCAGGAACCGGTGACGGTGATCTTTGACGGTGAACGCCAGCTCCATCACCGCCGAACGCGGGTCGGCGGACCAGGTGACGTTCACCAGTGCCGGGACCGCACCAGCGACGTGCGGCCCGACCCGGTGCAGGAACCGACTCTCCCGCGTCACCAGCAACTGCTTCTCGGTGGTGGCGACGACAACCTCACCCTGCCACGGACGATCGCCGAGCACCGCCCGGGCCGCCACCAGTACGGGGCCAGCGTCGGCGAGGTGACGCCGCAATATCGGCAGGTGCCGGCTGACCGTGGTCACCGGGAGCCCGGACTCGGCGGCGGCGGGCAGCAGGGTGCGCGAGAAGTCGTCCATGATCGCCCCGTCAACGGTTGGTGGCGTGCTGATGACGGGTGGTACAACGCACCACGCAACGGGATGACACGGCCCTGACGCGCGTGTCGTTTCCGCAGGATAAATCCACCCGAGTCGGGGCATATCGACCCGAGTGGATTCACCTTCAACCGAGGGTCACACTGCCGCCGCCGCGAGACTGGCAAGTGGGTCGCGGAGCGCGGTGTCAGCACCCGGCGGATCCCTGTCGCCAGGCACGTCCCGGGGGCCACGCGCACCCCGGTCGCCAGGCGCGTCCCGGCAGCCTGGCACGTCCCCGGCGCCAGGAGCGACTACCACTTCAGGTAGACCCGCTCCTGGGTCACCGGGTAGCCGGCCCGGGCGAACGCCGCCGCCATCGCGACGTTGCTGACGTCCGTATCCGCGGTGACCTGATCGGCCCCCTCGGACACCAGCATGTGCGTGGCCTCGACCAGCAGGTCGTAGCCGTAACCGTGGCCGCGTTGCTCCGGCACCACCCCGACGAAAGCGATCATCGGGCCCGCGTAGTTGCGCCCCGGCACGGTGATCCCGGCGACAGACCCATCCGGTGTGTACGCCAGCCGCCACCACTCGCGCGGCGACGGCATCCAGTGGAAGAACTCCAGTTCGTCCCGGGCCGCCGCCTCCGGGCCACCGTCAGCGATGGTCCGCAGCGCGTGCGCGTCGAGAGTGACACTGTGCACCCGGGACACCACGTCCGCGATGACCTCGTCGTGGGGCTCGGACCGGTACTGGAGCCGAGCCGGCCGTTCAGCCAGCCCGTCCGCTGGGGTCCACGTGTAGTGCAGGCGTTCCACCAGCGGCGTCATGCCGGCACGACGTGCCGCGTCGATCCGCAGCCGCGCGTGCGTACGCACCAGCGGATCGTCCCGCCAGCCCGCCGGCAGGATGAAGACGAAGTCCGTACGCGGCTTCGCTTCCCGGAGCAGCCGCACGCCCACCTCGGGATCCGCGAAATCGAACCAGTCGAGGGCGAGCGGCTCAGGGTCGTCGGGTCCGGCCCACCAGGCGGCCCGGCCCAGGACGGTGCCGCCCCGCACCGCCACCCAGGTCCACTCAGGGCGGTACTGACGTTCCCCGAGGTACGCACGGAAGTCCCGACCGGTCGACGCGACGCCGACCAGTCCGGGATCGTCAAAGGACAGAAACAGCTCTTCTTCGCCCGGCTCGAGCGGGCGGATGACCAGATCGGTCACAGGATTCCTCCGTAGGAGAGCACGCTCCCTCAGGTGGAGAACCCGCTGCGCGCCGATGCGGGCAGGGAGCGCGGTGACAGGAACTCAGACATCGCACTCACCTCCTCTCGCCAACTGGCGCCGCGGCGAACCTAGCACCGCCGGATCCCCAGGTCGCATCCTTTTCGCACTCCCACGCCGCGACATCGGACTCCGGCCACGAGACACAGATCCGTGTTTCATGATCCGCGCCCAGTGATGATGTGGCGCCCCAGGCGGATTCCGGGGGACTTGTCTGTGACCGGGTGGGTGGTTTGCTTGACGGGGTGGTCGGCGGCGGTTCGTACCTGAAACAGGGGGTTTTTGCCGCACGATCTACGCTGGACAGGTGCGGCGGTATCAGTCCGTCGAATGTCTAAACGGCTTAAATCCGACAAAAGCCTACTTCGTAGCCGGATGGTGACCGCCGGAGTGGGGTGTCTGCGTTGTAGGGACGTCACTGATCGGGCAGGCTGAAGCGGTGACGACGCAGGGGGGCATGGGCGTCGCGCGATCGGGGGGTGGGACTTCCGATTCCGACAACGGAGTCACCGCGCGGGAGGCGGAGGTGACCCGTACGGCGGCGACCCCACCACCCGTCGACGCGGACGACCCTGCCCGTGACACCAGACAGCCCGCCGACGGTGGCTCCGGACAACGTCAAGGCCGGAGCGGGCGTACGCCGTCGCCGCGGGCACGTACCAGCGCGGGAGCGCGGCAGGGTGACCAGATGGGCGTCCTGGCCGCCGCCCTCCGACAATTGCGGGACTCCCTGGCCGCCACCCGATTCGGGCTGGCACTGCCCGTCGCGGAGCAGGCGGAGCGGCACAGTGCGGCGCTGGTCGCTCAACTCGACGACTACCTGCTGCCCCGCATCGCGCGGCTGGACGCGCCGCTGCTCGTGGTCATCGGCGGCTCCACCGGCGCCGGCAAGTCCACCCTGGTGAACAGCCTGCTGCGGGCACCCGTCAGCCCCGCCGGCGTACTGCGTCCGACCACACGGTCACCGGTGCTGGTGTGCAACCCGGACGACGTACGGTGGTTCGGCGAAGCCCACCTGCTGCCCGACATCCCGCGGGCGAGCGCTGTCGTACAGGGGCCACGACTGCAGGTGGTCACCGCGCCCGACCTGCCGGCCGGTGTCGCGTTCCTGGACGCCCCGGACATCGATTCGGTGGTGGACGCCAACCGCGAGCTCGCCGGCCAACTGCTTGCCGCCGCCGACCTCTGGCTGTTCCTCACCACCGCTGCCCGGTACGCCGACGCCGTTCCCTGGGACGTCCTGCGGGACGCCGAGGAACGCGGTGCGGCGGTGGCCCTGGTGCTCGACCGGGTGCCGTCGGAGGGAAGCGACGTCATCGTGGCGCACCTGCAACAGATGCTGGTGGACCACGGCTTCGGGGGCGCCCCGCTGTTCATCGTCGAGGAACTACAACTCGACAACCAGGGTCTGCTCCCTGAGGAGACGGTCGGACCGGTCCGGGAATGGTTCGCCACGTTGGCCCGCGACGCCGAACACCGGGACGCCGTGGTACGCCAGACCCTCAGCGGCACCCTTGCCTCGATCCACCCGCGGGTGGAGGCGATCGCGGCACAGGCGGACGCCCAGCGGGACGAGGCGGTGGCGCTACGGGTCACCGCGCAGAACGCGTACACCGAAGCGCTGTCCCAGGTGGAGAAGGGCCTCAGCGACGGCGCGCTGCTGCGCGGTGAGGTGCTGGCGCGGTGGCAGGAGCTGGTCGGCAGCGGTGATCTGACCCGGGCTCTGGAGACCCGGATCGGAAAGCTCCGTGACCAGGTACGCGCCGCGGTCACCGGCCGTCCGTTGCCGGGCCGGAAGTTCAAGGCCGCGCTCACCTCCGGCACCGCGGCGTTGATCACGGCGACGGCCGCCGATGCCGCGGAGCGGACAGCTGCCCAATGGGCGACGCACCCGGCTGGCCGGGCGCTACTGGAGACCGGACCTTCCGGCGCCGAGGAGGACCACAAGAACCGGCTCCGCTACCACCGCGCCTCGCCCGATCTGGAGGAACGCGCCGAGAAGCTGGTCACCGAATGGCAACGGTCCATCCTTGAGCTGGTACGCAAGGAGGCCGGCAGCAAGCGTTCGGTGGCTCGGCTGACGGCGTACACCGTCAACGCCACCGGGCTGTTGGTGATGGTCGGGGTGTTCGCGTCCACGGCGTTCATCCCCACAGGCGCGGAGATCGCCGTCGCCGGAGGCACCACCGTGGCATCCCAGAAGATCCTGGAGGCGATCTTCGGGGATCAGGCGGTGCGCCAGCTCGCGGCCCGTGCCAAGCAGGACCTGTTGGACCGGGTACGAGTGCTGCTTGACGACGAACGGCAGCGCTACACCGCGCTGCTGTACGACGCCGGAGTGGATCACGGGGCGCCGGACCGGCTGCGTACCGCCGGCGGAGACGTGGAACGGGCACGGATCGCGGCCGGTCTGATGCCGACTCGGGACGCGCTCGCGGCGATCCCGCTCGTACCGGTCCAGCCGGAGCCAGCCCCGGTGCCCGACCAGGACGACCCCGAGTCCGCCGACCGTGGCACCGACCCGGCCGAGGCCACCGGGGAAGCCGAGGAGACCGACCCGGCCGCGGCTGCCGAGCCCACTGCGGCCGCCGCGCCAACCAACCCGGCCGGGGCCACAGAAGACCCGGTCTCCAACGAGGCCGAAGCCGAGTCCGGCCAGGAGCCGGAGACCCCGAACGGTGGGGCCGGCAACGTGGGCGTTGACGAGCCGTCTGACTCCACCCCGGGGACCACCAAGGTCCGCGCCACCAGGACCCGCGCCACCAGGGCCGGTACGCCGAGCGCCCGCGGCACCAAGGCGAGCGGCAAGACCAAGGGCCGTACCACCAAAGCCGCCAAAGCCGCCAAGGCCGGGGCGCCGGAATCCACCTCCCGGACCCGGGACCCCGACGTACCGGGGGACGCCACACCCCAGAGCACTCCAACGGACGACACCGCCACCGCACCCGACACCGCGGACCTGGACAACGCCGGCGCCCCTGATACGTCAGGATCGTCACAGCAGGACACGCCGGAGCCCGCGGCTGCGCGTGGCAACGGCAAGGGCAGCGGCAAAGGTGGGTCGGAGCGCAAGGTGAGGCGGACACCTAAGACCTCGAGGCGGAAGCGGTGAGTGTGCTGGCAGGCGAAGGTGCCGGGTCCCGCGCGTCCGGCACCAGGAGGCTCCCCAGCTTCGGCAAGCGTGGCAAGGCCGTGGCCGTGGACGCCGATGGGCTTGTGGCCCAGGTCGACGGTCTGCGACGGCTGCTGAAGGTGATCTCCGGACGGGTCCCGGTCGAACGCCTGACCACCACCCGTGCCGTGGTGGACCGCGCGGGTGAACGACTGCGACTGTCCCGGGACCACACCGTGGTGGCCCTCGCGGGCGCCACCGGCAGCGGCAAGTCGAGCCTGTTCAACGCACTGTCCGGGCTGGAGTTGTCCCGGGTGGGGTTCCGCCGCCCCACGACCAGCGCGGCCCACGCGTGCGTCTGGAACCCGTCCGGCGCGGCGGAGCTGCTGGACTGGCTGGGCATTCCGAAACGGCACCAGATCGCCCGGGAATCCGTACTGGACGGTGAAGCGGAGGCGGCGCTGCGGGGGCTCGTACTGCTGGATCTTCCCGACTTCGACTCCGTCGAGGTGACCCACCATCTGGAGGTGGATCGGCTCACCGGCCTCGCCGATCTCCTGATCTGGGTACTGGATCCCCAGAAGTACGCCGATGCCGTGGTGCATCAGCGCTACCTGCGGGGGCTCACCCGGTACCGGGACGTCACCGTGGTGGTGCTCAACCAGGTCGACCGGCTCACCAAGGACGACGCGGAACGCTGCCTCGGGGACGTACGGCGGCTGCTCGACGAGGACGGCCTGGAAGGCGTACGGCTCTACGCCACCTCGGCGGTCACCGGGTACGGCGTCGGGGAGCTGCGCGACCTGCTGACCGAGACGGTGGCGGCGAGGCAGGCCACCCTGCAACGGCTCGCCGGAGACGTGGACACCGCCATCGACTCGGTGCAGCCCCTGATCGGGCCCGAGATCGCAGAGGACGCTGTCGACCGCGGCATGGTGAACACCCTGGCCACGAAGCTGGGAGACAGCGCCGGGGTCGCCGCGGTGGCGTCCGTGGCGGCGGCGACGTACCAACAGCGGGGTGTGGCGGCGATCCGCTGGCCGGTGGCCCGGTGGCTGGGTGGCCTGCGACCGGACCCGGTGCGCCGGCTCGCCGCGAAGGCGGGGGTGGGACTGCCGATCCGGACCCAGAACGGCGGTGCCCGGCACGCCATCGCGGAGCCGAGCCCAGCGCAACAGTCACAAGTCGACCTGGCGGTACGCTCACTGGCCGACCAGGTCAGCGACGGCCTCCCGGAGCCGTGGCCGGAGGCGATCACCGCGGTGGCCCGTACCCACGCGGACACGCTTCCCGACCAGCTGGACAACACGATCGCCGAGACCGACCTGGGCGCCCACCGGAAGCCGTTCTGGTGGCGCACCGTGAACGGTCTGCAGTGGCTGTTCTTCGCCGCCGCGGCGGTGGGTGCCCTGTGGCTGCTGGCCAGGGTCGCGGTGATGTTCTTCGCGTTCCCGGAGCCCCCGATGCCCACCGTGGGCTACCTGCCGGTGCCCACCGTCCTGCTGTTGGGCGGGATCGTCCTCGGGCTGTTCGTGGCCGCGCTGGCGAAACGCCTGGTGTACCGGTCGAGCCGGCGGTTCGCGGTACGCGCGGAGCGTACGCTCCGTGACGCCGTGGCGGCCGTGGCGCGGGAACGCGTGGTCGCCCCGATCCGGGGTGAGCTGCACGCGTACGCCGAAGCCCGGGACGCGCTGGCCGCCGCTCGCGGCGAGCACTGATCGCCGCGACCGGCTCCTGCGTCCTGGTTACTCGACCGTGCCACCCGGTACGACCCACCTGACCTGTTGTCCGGTGACCGTCGCGATGTGGTCGAAGTCGGCGTCGTAGTGAAGCACGATGGCCGAATGATGCTCGGCGATGGCAGCGGTGAGCAGGTCGACCACTCCAGCGACCCGGTGCTGAGATTGGCGGGCGAGCAGCGCCTGGATGGCCCGGGCACGGTCTCCTACCGCTGGGTCAAGGGGAAGATCGGTGAAACCCGCCGCTCTGTGTCGCCGCGTGGTGGCGTACTCGGTGGGGCTCCGTGAGGAGTAGAGCACCTCGAGATCCGTGGTGACGCATGTGGCCAGCAGCCCTGACCGCCCGAGTCGGTCGAGTTCCTCGCGCACCGTGGGGTGTCTGATCCGGGCGATCGCACTGGTGTCGACCAGGTAGAGCCAGGCTGGGTGGTGGCTGTTCTTCGCCGCTGCCGCGGCGGTGGCACTGTGGCCGGTCAGGGCCGGCGGTTCGCGGGTGGAGAATACTCTCCGTAATGTCGCTATGGCGGTGGCGCGGGAACGCGTGGTCGTCCCGATCCGGGGTGAGCTGCACGCGTACGCCGGAGCCCGAAACGCTATGGCGGCTGCCCGTTTCGCGTCTCGCTGGACCAAGATCTACAGGCCGCCCCCCGGGCATGGTGACTCCGCGTAGGGTTGCGGAATGCCGTCAGCCTCGCGCCGTCCTGAACGACCGACCGAGAGTCCCAGCGATCTGATCTACGCGGCGATCCTGAAGGAGGCCGCGCCGGTAGCTGAGATGCCGCTCGCCCTCGACGCTGAGCTCGCCGTCTCCGCACTGCTCGGCGGGGTCTACGCCGCCACGGATCTGGGCCGGATCGAGGCGGTACGCCAGTTCGCCGCGGACTTCAACCGGTACCTCGCCGACCAGCACGGCCCCGAGGCAGGGGCGGTACGCGCCGCACTCACCGCCCTGTTGCCGGACACCGCCCGGGAGTCCCCCAAGCCCGGCGCACCCGAAGCCGAGTCCCGTAAGGCCGGGGCCGGCAGGACCGGGGCCCGCAAGACCGGCAGGACCGCGAAGCCGGACGACGCGGCGGCACCGGACTCGCCGTCCTGGGCGCCAGCCGCCGGCGAGGTCACCTGCACCGGCACCTGGGCGATAACCGACAACTACGGCGACCAGACCCAGTACGTCGCCGGATTCGCCTACCGTGACGCCGACCGCGGCGGGCCCGAGCATGCGATGTCGTACCTCCTCGACCACAACCTCGGCATCGTCAAGTCGCTCAGCGTCGGGGTGCCGGCCGAACGCGTCGTGGACGGTTGGCGGGAGGCGGCGGCGGAGGACCCCGATATCACCATCGAAGACGTCCCAGGCGGCAAGCTCAGGGCCGATGTGACGGCGTACCTGGCTCGTACCGACGAGCTGGAGAAACCACCCGACGACACGTACGTGGAGCAGCGTACGTTCGCGGGTTCCCGCCTGGACCTGCTGCCCGACGACGGGGTCTCGTCCCGGCCGACGCTCTCCGATGCCGCACGGGACATCGTGGTGACCGAGTTCCTGCAGTCCCCCGAAGGGTCCCTCAGCACGTCCACCGGCGCCCCGCCGGTCAGTGTGATTTCGTGGGGTGCCCGCGCCGCGGTGGACTTCGCTGTCGACGACAACACCGGTGACCCGTTGCGCTGGAGCCCGACCGCGGTCGAGCTGATGCTGCTGGACTGGGCCCCGCGTGAGGTCTCGCGCGGCCACGAGGCGGGCCCGTGGCTGCCCGAGGTGCTCGACGCGTTCGTGTCGTACGCGGGGCGGATCAAGGGCCAGTCGGAGTCCGCGGTGGCCGCCACCAGGGACGCGGTGACAGACGCCGCGGTCCGCTACACCGACCTGATGACCGGCGACACCCTCGGGGAGCCGGTGACCGACGTACTGGCCAGGATGGTCGCCGACGGGGTCGACCCGCTCAACGACGAGGAAGTCCTGGAGTGGGTGCTCGCCGACCGCGCCCGCCGGGAACGGGACTGACCGGCACCCGGGGAATCGGACTGACCCGCGCCCGGGAACGGCACTGACCGCCCGGGGACGGGGCTGATCGACAGGAGGCCGCGATGGCCCTCGACGTGACCGCACAGCGGGTGATCGCTCAGCCACCCGAGCGGGTCGCGGCGTACGCCATGGACTGGCGGCACGACCACGAGTGGACTCAGGGCATCACGCAGGCGGCGTTGACCCGGGAGGCGGACGACGGCGGTTTCGGGCTCGGCGCGCAGGTCACGCGTACCGCGTACTTCCTGGGGAAACGGATCGACTACGTACTGGAGGTCGTGGACCACCAGCCGCCGGTCCTGCTGGACATGCGGTCGGTGGCGGGACCGATGCCGATGCGCGTGACGTACCGGTTCGAGCCGCATCCCGAGGGCACCAACGCCAGCATCCGGGTACGCGGCGACGCGTCGGCGTACTACCGGATCGCGGGCCCGCTGATGGCCCTGATGGTGCGCCGCAACCTCACCAAGGACCTACGCGACCTGGAGCGCCACGCCGGGTGATGCAGGTCAGCCGACCACCAGCCGGAGCCGGCGCCCGGCGACGCCGAGGGTCAGCCGCTGCCCCCACACCAGCGGTACGTGGTCGCTCTCCAGACCGTCCGCGAAGGCCACCAGCCGTTCGCTCTCGCAGGTCAGCTCCAGGCTTTCGGCGGCGCCGAGCGTCCCGGCGGTGAGGGTGGTCCCGGTGGCCGGTGACGGCCACGCCTCCCGTACGAACCAGCACAGCGTGTCCGCCTCGGGGGCTGGCAACGGCGGGGCGCCGGTACGTTGGGCCGCCAGCGATGCGCACCATCCTGTGGCGCCGGTGCCGGTACCGACCACGACCCCGGAGGACGACTGGCGCTCCCGGTGACCGTCCGGGGTGCCCAGCAGGTAGCGGGCGGACTGGTGGCTGGCGTGGCCGACGTACACCTCGTTGAGCCCGAGCAGGGTCTGGCCGTCGTCGGTGTCGGCGCGCACCATGGCGCGTTCGGCGAACGCGACCCGGCCGGCGGCGAGGCCGCGGAGCAGCCCGTCGACCTCGCCGGCCCGGTGCCGCGCCAGCACCCCGGGGTTGCGGCCCGGTTCGGGGTCGACGCCGAGCACCGGCTGCCCGTCGAGGTACTTGGCGACGTTGGCGACCA
>JBOGDK010000157.1:0-10032 GCA_050701795.1 Micromonosporaceae bacterium | reverse complement strand
CTGCGGGGCGGCGCCGGGGCGCCGTCCTCGGGGCACGCCGGCGCTGCGTCGGCCAGATCAAGAACAGTGCCTCCGGCGGAAGCGCTCAGGCTCCGGGATGGAGGGTGCCATCCCGCCCACCGACGACCTGGACGAAGCCGAGCACACCTCACCCAGGGGTCAGGCGTACTCCCTGGTGGGCAGGTCGACGGCAGACGGGATGGCAGGGGACGGTTCAAGAACTGGGCTTGCCGAGGCAGTGCACGCATCTTCCGCGTGCTTGTGGTCGTAGTAGCGCGGGTGACCGCAGTAGCAGACGCTCCGTGACAGACTCTCCGGATCGGTACTCTGCGACCGATCAGCGCCGCATGCTGGGCAAGGCTTGGGATCATCCGGGAGGACGGGTGGATCAGGCGTCAACACGGGATCACTGTAAGTCTGCCGGCGCGGGCCATTAGCGGGCCATTAGCCGGGGTGTATGAACGGCCGCGCACGATCATGAAGATGTGTCGTCCACATGGGCTGGCGCGGCCTTGTCGCATCGCATCTTCACCGGCGTTCCAGGGCGCCGGTTGGCCGAGCTGATGCGGCTAGTTCCGGACACAACGACGGCCCCACCGGAGCGGGGCCGTCAGGCTGGAGGTACGAGACCCCCAGCGGGGTATGCAGCAATAATAGCACGGTTGGAGGTCGATCCCGGTCGCGGTCTACAGTGCCCCGAGGCGCGTAAACGGGCACGAGTGGACACGATCGGGAGTAACCAGTGGCTACCGTCACCGCATACATCGACGGCTTCAACCTGTACCACGGCCTGCGCGCCCGCTACCAGCACCGTTACCTCTGGCTCGACCTCCCGGCACTCGTCCAACGACTCCGCCCGCGCGACACGATCGTCGCCGTCCGGTACTTCACCGCCATGGTCCGCGACGATCCGCCCGCCGAGGCTCGCCAACGCGCCTACCTCGCCGCACTCGCCGCGCACAACGGCCCCGACCTCCAGATCATCCACGGTCGGTACCAGGCCAAAAACCAGCGGTGCCGTACCTGCGGCGCCACCTGGACCAGCTACGAAGAGAAGGAGACGGACGTCAACATCGCCGTCTCGCTCGTCGCGGACACCGCGCAGGCCACATCGGACATCGCCCTCATCATCAGCGCCGACTCCGACCTGTGCCCCGCGATCCGTACTGCCCGAGCGGTGGCTAGCAGCCTCGGTAACCAGCTCGGCGTCATCGCGGCCTTCCCGCCGCGCCGCCAGAGCCACGAGCTGAGAACACTGGCCGCGGCGTTCACCCTCGCCCAGGCCGATATCCGTAACTCCTTGCTCCCCGCGGCCGTCACCGACCCCAAGACCGGCCAGGTGTATCACCGGCCGCCGGGGTGGCGATGACTGCCGGGCCATTAGCGTGCCACCGAGATCAACAAGGCCCATCCGTTACCCCGTAACGCCGGGTCAACGTCCAGGTCAGAGCACATGACAATGGGTCGATCTTGGATTCCAAGCTGACAGTGGGGGGTTCGATTCCCCTCACCCGCTCCAACGGGAAGGCCCAGGTTAGAGCCCGTAACAGCTCCCCTGGGCCTTTCGTTTGCGATCTTCAGATGTCCTCGTGGGCCATTAGCTGCGGATGGCGTACCGCGTCGATCCGCGACGGTCTCGGTCGTGTCGCAGACCATGCCCGACCCAGGCCTGACCTCGATGCTCAACGAGGCTGGATACGTACTGACGACCATCTTCTTTGACGGCTCCGCACCGTGACCGCCAACGCTCAGGGCACATCGGCGAGGACACAGCGGTCGCCCACCGAGATGGTTCCCGGGCGTTCCACGGTGGCCCACACTCCGAACGTCATCTCGTTGTGCCTGCTCAGCGTCTTGAGTAGGCGACCGTCGTCGGGCAGCCCGAGCCCGTCCTGCGCCATGTCGATCATCACGCAGCGGGTCAGTCGTTTCTGCGGCACCAGTACGACATCCGGCCCGATCGCCAACGTACGGCCGATCCAGGTGTCTTCCACGAAGCCCGCGCCAGCCCCGTCCACCAGCAGATTCGCGCGGAACCGCCGAGCGTCGACCGGCTCGCCCATGATGGCGTGGAGGCGTTCCAGGGCACCAGTCGACACGATGCTCACCGGACCGTCGTCGTGGTGGACGACATCTGTCTCCCGACTGATCGTCACCGTACGGTTCAGGAATTCGCTGACCGCCGCGTGTCCGGCCGGATCGTCGGCGTCGTAGTGTCGCCCCTCCGGCAGCTCGACGACGGGGACCCGCTCGCCACTGTGACCACGTAGCGAAAGCAGGCCAGGCATCCGGCGGAACCGGCGGCTGTCCTTGCCGCTGCCCAGCTTCCCGTCGTGATCGCGTACCGCCCACAGCCGGTCGCCTGCCAGGCCGCGCCGTTCGATGGTCGCCGTCTGGACGGACTCGCCGAGCAGGGATTTGATCGGGTACGTACGAATCTCTGCCAGCCTCACGACACAACCCTAGGTAACGGCACACCGAAACCGCCCGAGCCGAGCCGTGCCGCCCGAGCCGTGCCGCCCGAGCAGCCCCCGACCGGGTGCTACCGCCCGTCGTACGCCTGCTGCAGCCGCCAGGCCTCCGTTACCGCGTCCTCGATCGCCCCGTCGTCGCCGTCGCGGAGGTCTGCGACGACCATCATGTGCCTGGCGTAGCGGCGCGGGATCGAGAAGGTGTCGGGGAACTGCCGTACCAGCAGGTCTCGAACCTCGAACGAGGTACGGATCACCACGTGTCGATCGTCGAGCTGCCGGGCCACCAGCCGCCCGTGGTAGCGGCAGGTCAGTACGCCGTCGCGGGTGTGTGTCCGGACTCCGTCTAGCCGGGACGCGATCTCTTCCAGGGCGCCGATGTCCACGAGGTGAGGATGACAGGTCGTGTCGCTGGTGTGCGCAATGACGTCCCAGGTATCGTCACAGCCATGCCCACAGCAAACGTCACAGTCTCCTTGGATCCGTCGGTGATCGCGCTCGCGAAGGACCAGGCCCGTACCGCGGGGATCAGCATGTCGGCGTGGGTGGCCAAGACGATCCGCGCGGCGACGATCACCGAAGCGGCCCGGCGCTACGAGGAATTCGAGAGCGCTTCCGGCGACGAGATGCGGGCCTGGGACGCCGCACACGCACCAGGGCGCCGGCTGGCCGGTGCTGAGTGGTGAAGCAGGGCGAGATCTACGACTGCACCGTCGGTGACCGGCGGTATCGGGTACTGGTGGTGAGCGCGGACGCGCACAACGACGTACGGGTGCCGTGGGTGGTGCCGATCCGGCACGGTCGGATGAACGCGCCGCCGTACCTGGTGACCCTGCTCGACGCGGATCCGGTCGGCGGCACCGCCGACGTCGACCGGCTCGACCGGGTTCGGCTCACCGGCGAGCCGGTCGGAATCGTCACCGGCGCCACCATGCAGCGGGTACGCGAAGCCGTCGGCATGGTCTTCGCCGACTGACCGGAGGCTGCATCCCGGTTAGGCTTCGGCCTCGTGCTGGTGCTGCTTCCCCCGTCCGAGACGAAGGCCGACGGTGGCGATGGTCCGTCCCTTGATCTCGACGCTTTGTCGTACCCGACCCTCACCCCGGTACGTCGCAAACTGCTCGACGCCCTGGTCGAGCTGGCGGACGACGTACCGGCGAGCCTGGCGGCGCTGAAGTTGTCTGACCGGCAGGTCGCCGAGGTGGAACGTAACCGTCGGCTCCGCGCCAGTCCGACCGCCCCGGCGCTGGCCCGCTACACCGGGGTGCTCTACGACGCGCTCGACCTCGCGGGGCTGCGCCGGCCGCAGCGGCAACGTGCGGAGACGCGGCTCGCGGTCGCGTCCGCGCTGTTCGGGGTGGTACGCGGTACGGATCCGATTCCGGCGTACCGGCTCTCGGGCGGCAGCGTGCTGCCGAGCGTGGGAGCCCTGACCGGGGTGTGGCGACCGGCGTTGGAGCCGGTGCTCGGGGGGCTCGACGAGCTGGTGGTCGATCTCCGGTCGGCGCCGTACGCGGGGCTCGCCCGGATCCCCGGCGCGGTCGCGGTACGGGTGGTGGACGGCGAACGGCAGGTCGCGATCAGCCACCACAACAAGGCGCACAAGGGTCGGCTGGCGCGCGTGTTGGCGACCACGCCGCGGGAACCGGCTGATGTCCGGGCGTTGGTACGTACCGCGAGAAGGGCTGGCCTGACGCTGGTGTCGACCGGCGAGCGGACTCTGGACCTGGTGGTGTGAGCGCCCGGGTTCTCCCTACCGCGACGGTGTGACCGCGTCGCCCCCGGCCGGTGGCCAGCCACCACCGCTCGGCCCGGCCCTCGCCCACCCGTCCGCGACGGTGTGACCGCGCCGCTGCCCCCGCCCGAGTTGGCGAGAAGTTGCCAAGTCGTTGATCTCGTCCAGGTCCCGAGCTGACCATCCCCGCATCAACGTATTTCGGTACGTCGATCAGTTCGCCCTGTTTGCGAAGAACAACCCCTTGGGGAGGAATCAGCGTGAAGAAACGCCTGTACGGGAGCCTCGGGCTGGCAACCGCCGCCGTGGCGCTCGCCGCGGGACCGGTCGTCGCCGCGACCCCTGCGTTCGCGGATGACCTGGCACCGCTCACCAGGCACGGTGAGTCCGCGGTCGGTGGCTCCTACCTGGTACGCGTCGCCGACGACGCCAATCCGAAGGCTGTCGCCAAGCGGCTCGGTGTGACGCCGGAGCATGTCTACACCGCGACCATCAGAGGATTCTCGGCCGAGATGGGCTCGGCGAAGCTGGAGCGGGTACGGCTCACCGATGTCGTCACCTCGGTATCGCAGAACTTCGCGGTCAACGTCGAGAAGCCGGTGGAGACCAATCAGGTCGGCTCCTGGGGCCTGGACCGGATTGACCAGCCCGAACTGCCGCTGGACAGCAGCTACACCCCGACCGCGACGGGCGGAGGGGTCAGCGCGTACGTGATCGACACGGGCATCGACCCGAGCCACCCGGACTTCGAGGGGCGGGCCTCGATCGGTCACGACGCCACCGGTGGAGACGGCAAGGACTGCCATGGCCACGGCACCCACGTGGCGGGCACCGTGGGCAGCAAGACGTACGGGGTGGCGAAGCAGGCTGAGCTGGTCGGCGTACGGGTGCTGGACTGCGAGGGCAGTGGCACCAGCGCGGACGTGATCGCCGGCATGGAGTGGGTGGCGAAGAACGCCGCCAAGCCAGCCGTCGCCAACATGTCGCTCGGCGGTCTGCACGACGCCGCCCTGAACGACGCCGCCACCGCGCTCGCGGAGTCCGGTGTGTTCCTGGCGGTCGCCGCTGGCAACGAGACCAACTACGCCTGCCTGACATCGCCGGCCGGCGCCGAAGGTGTCTTCACCACCGCGGCGTCTGACATCGAGGACGCGTCGGCGTCGTTCACCAACTGGGGCGACTGCGTCGAGGGGTACGCCCCGGGCGTGGACATCACCTCCACCGTCCTGGACGGCAAGACCGACACCTACAGCGGTACGTCGATGGCCAGCCCGCACGTGGCCGGTGTGGCGGCGCTGTACAAGTCGGCGAACGGGGACGCGGAGTCCGGGGCGATCATCACGTGGCTGCAGGAGAACTCGTCCAAGGGCGCGATCAGCGGTGCGCTGCCGCTGACCCCGCCGGACCTGGTCACCATCGGCGACCTGTGACCGGTGGCACCGGCCGATAACTCGGCCGATTCGGTACGTGGCCCGGCTGTCATCCATGGCAGCCGGGCCGCGGTGTGTCTGTAGGGCGGCGTGGCGTCTGTAGGGCGGCGTGGCGTCTGTGGGGCGGCGTGGCGTCTGCGGCGGCAGGGTGGTGGCGGGTCCAGCCGTCGCTCAGTCTCGTTGGCCAGCTTCCGTTGGCGCGGGGCGCCTGCGGTCACCCTCGGGCGTTTGCCCGTTCGTCGATCAGCTGGCTGAGGCCGGCGAGGATCCGCGCCAGTCCGAACTGTCTCGCGTCCACGGTGGCCGCCGACGTACTGGCCGACAGCAGGGCCGGGTACTGGTCGCGGTTGTCCGCGAGCACCGATGCGAAGGTCGACCCGTACTGCGCCGGGTCGAGACCGGTGCCGGCGCGCCCGGCCGACTGGGTGTTGCGAATGTGGCCGCTGATCAGGCGGATCACGGCAAGTCGCTCGGGATCGTTGAGGCCGGTTCTGTCGAGTGTCTCCAGCGCGGCCTCTACCCAGCCGGCTTCCTTCGGCCCCATCAGCCGGGCGCCTTTGGTGGCTTCGGGCAGCCACGGGTGCCGGTCCCAGTTCTCCCACAGGAGGTTTGCCCAGGTGGTGAGCTTCTCCCGCCAGCCGCCCGGTACGGCTACCAGGTCCGGCGGGTCTCCCACAGCCTCCTCGATCATCACCGCGATCAGTTCGGCTTTCCCGGCGACGTACCGGTAGAGCGACATCTTGGTGAAGTCGAGGTCGCCCGCGACCCGTTGCATGGCGACCGCGCCGAGGCCCTCGGTGTCGGCGATGGCCACCGCTGTCCGCGCGATCTGGCTGACGCTCAGCGCCGGTCTGGGCCCTCGGGTGGGAGATTTCCGTAGCCCCCAGAGCAGCTGGAGGGTACGGCTGCCGTTCTCGTCCGCCATTCGTACTCCTGTCGTTCTAGGGCTTGCGAGCGCTGAGAAACCGTGTCTAGCATACACAGTGTCCATGGGACACAATTTACGTAGACGTAAAGAATGGGGCATGCCGATGGCCACGAATGAGGCAACGGCAGAGATCCGAACCGGCGGCACGGCAGCCAGGCCGGCGCGCTGGGCCACCATCGCGCTGTGGACGTTGCAGGTGCTTCTGGCCCTGACGTACCTGTTCAGCGGCGTGAACAAGGTGGGCGGCGAGGCGCAGACCGTCGCCGGATTCGACGCGATCGGGTGGGGCGACTGGTTCCGGATCCTGATCGGCGTACTTGAGCTCGCCGGAGCGGTCGCGATCGTGATTCCGATCTTGTCGGGCCTCGCCGCGCTCGCGTTCACCGGCCTGATGATCGGAGCGGTGATCATGACTCTGGCCGTGTTCGGTGACCCGGTCCTGGTCACGGTTCCGGCGACGGTCGGAATCCTGGTCGCGGTCGTCGCGTGGGGACGGCGGGACCGTACCGCCCAACTGTGGGCGCTGGTGACACGGCGCCGTGGTCACCGATGAGCCCCGCGGTCGAACGAGGTCTACCTGTTCACGTCCTGGTTGCGCTGATCAGCCCACGTGAGGTCTGGCGCGGTGGCTAACTGAGGACGAAAGTCCTGAGCCCACCGGGCCCAGCAACCCGGTAGTGACCAGCACGAACAATCGACAAGGAGAGAACCAGAATGACTACCCAGATCTTCGTCAATCTCCCGGTGAAGGACCTCGGCCGATCGACCGAATTCTGGACAAAGGTCGGCTTCACCTTCAACCAGCAGTTCACCGACGAGAACGCCACCTCCATGGTGATCGACGACGAGGCCGGCATCTACGCGATGCTGCTGACCGAGCCGTTCTTCAAGTCGTTCCACGATGCCGGGGTCCCCGACCCGGAGCAGCAGCGGGAGGTCATCGTCGCCCTCAGTGTCGAGAGCAGGGAGCGGGTCAACGAGCTGGTCGACAACGCGGTAGCGGCCGGTGCGCCAAAAGCCGGCGAGCCGAAGGAGGAGGGGGGCTTCATGTACTCGCGTGACTTCAACGACCCCGATGGCCACCGCTGGGAGATCCTCTGGATGGACATGTCGGCCGTACCGTCGGAATAGCGGTGGGTGGTGGACCCCCGTCGGGCACGTGCCCGGCGGGGGGCTACCTCTTCCACCGGAAATGTACGAACAGCCGCCCGAAGTTCTTCGAGTCCTTCTCCACCCGGTGGTAGAGCTGCTTGATCTCCTTCTGCTCCAGGAACCGCAGCACCCGCTTCTTGAGCTGGCCGGAGCCCTTCCCGGGGATGATCTCGACCATGGTGGCCTTCGTGGCGACGGCCTGGTCGATGATGCCGCGGAGCGCACGATCGATGTCCTGGCCGCGGTTGTAGATCTCGTGCAGATCAAGCTTCAGCTTCACCCGACCGATGGTGGCACGCGTTCACAGCGGTCGGGCCCAGTGCTGGTTGACGACCTTGTGGTCCAGATCCTCGCCGGGTTGACCAGGCACCTGTACGAACCCGGCCCGTTCGTAGATCCTGCGAGCGGCGTGCAGCGCCTGGTTCGTGGACAGCACGATCCGCTCGTACCCCGCCGCCTTCGCGAACGTCAGGCATTCGTCGACCAGCCGGCTCCCGACCCCGTGGCCACGTGCCGACGGCTCCACCAGCAGCACCCGTAGCTGTGCGGTGTGGTCATCGTGCCGTACGCAGAGCACGCAACCGGCGCGTTCCCCGGCGACCTCGGCGATCCACGCCGCCTCGCGTTCCGGGTCGCGGTGCGTCACGAAGTCGGCCACGATCCGGGCGACCAGGGCCTCGAAGGTCTCGTCGAAGCCGTACTCCCGGGCGTAGAGCTCGCCGTGGCGCTGGACCATCCACCCGTAGTCACCGGTACCGGCCTGCCGTACCACCGGTGGGGCGGATTGCGGCGGGGGCGTGTCGAGCTGGCCCTCGATCGTGGTCATGGCCTCCACCAACCGGTTCTGCCGGTACAGGCTGAGCCCGCTGATCAGGTCCCGAATCTGGTCGGACGACCTGGCGTCGAGTGCGGCGAACGCGGACCGGCCAGCCGCGGTCAGCGTGAGCACCTGTTGCCGGGCGTCGTACGGGGACCGGCCGCGGGTGACCAGTCCGTCAGCCGCGAACCCGGTGAGGATCCGACTGAGGTATCCGGCATCCAGTCCGAGGGCCCGCCGCAGCTCGGCGACCGCGGTCTGGTCGTTCTGCGCCAGTTCGAACAGGACCCGTACCTCAGTGAGCGTGTACGGGCTGTCCAGCAACCTCTCGGAGAGGGTGCCGATGAGCTTGGTGTAGAAGCGGTTGAAGCGTCGTATCGTCGCCACCCGCGTGGCGAGCGCGTCCTCAGACATCGGCACCTCCAGAAACTGTTGACTCAGTCAACGATAGGCGATGCCGACCGTGACGGGGCACACACCTCACTGGCCGGTCGGTGGACTGGTGCCGCACCTTCGGGGCCTCAGACTGGGACGGGAACGGGTCCCACCACGGCGTGGGAACGTGCATGCTGTGAGTACAGATCAACCGCATCCCCCGTACGTGAGAGTCACGCTCAGTCCGGAGTCCCCCACCATGCCCCGACCGACGGCGACCCGTTCCGCGCACCCCGAGGCGAGAGCCGGTGTGGGCGCGGCGCTGGTGCTGCTCGTACTCATCGTGTCGGTTGAGATAGCGGACGGTTCGCAGCCCCACTACCTGGGCCTGCTTGCCGCTCCGCCACTGTTGGCGGCCGCGTTCACCGGCTGGCGTGCGGTGCTCGGGATCGGTGTGGTCTCCGTGGTGTTCGCGGTGGCGTTCACGCTGCTCGGCTCATCGATTCCGCGGCTGGAGGATCTCGCCCTGATCGGGGCGGTCACCTTGCTGGCCGGGGTCGCCGCCGCGGTAGGGGTGGTACGCCAGCAGCAGGGCGACCGGCTCGCTGAGCTCTCCCGCCTGGCCACTGTGGCGCAACGGGCGGTACTGCGCCCGGTGGGTCCCCAGGTCGGCAGTCTCACCCTCGCCGCCCGGTACGTCTCGGCCACCGCCGACGCCGGCATCGGCGGTGACCTGTACGAGGCACTGGACACCCCGTACGGTGCCCGCCTGATCATCGGCGACGTACGCGGCAAGGGGCTCGACGCGGTGCGCCTCGCCAGTGTGGTGCTGGGCTCGTACCGGCATGTGGCGTACGAGCGCGCCGACCTCCGTGCCATCGTCGCCGACCTGGACCGGGCCGTGGCCCGCTCGGTCGGCTACGAGGACTTCGTCACCGCCGCGATGGTCGAAGAGCGCGGCGGCACGCTGACCGTGGTCAACTGTGGACACCCGCCACCGCTGCTGCTGCGACGTGGCGAGGTGATCCCGCTGGAGCCGCCGACCACGGCTCCGCCGCTGGGGTTCCTGCCGGTGGTACGGCCGAGGGTGGAGCGTCTGGAGCCGGGTGACCGGCTCCTGCTCT
>JBOGDK010000156.1:0-10037 GCA_050701795.1 Micromonosporaceae bacterium | reverse complement strand
CTGGTCGAGTTCGCCGGCACCGACATCTCGAGACTGCCGACACACCGCCGGGCGCAGGTCGGGCTGGCCCGTACCTGGCAGAACCTCGGCGTGGTGAGGTCGCTGACCGTCTTCGACAACGTGCTGCTGGCGCTGCACCAGAGGGCCGGCTACAACGCCTTCTCCGGCCTGCTCGGGCTGCCGACCAGCATCGACGCCGAACGCGCACTGCGCCGCGACGCCGAGGAGATCCTCGACTACCTCGACCTGCGTGCGTACCGGGCCGAACGGGTCGGTGACCTTTCGTACGGCACCCAGAAGCGGTGCGATCTTGCGATGGCGCTGGCCACGGACCCGGTGGCGCTGCTGCTGGACGAGCCGTCGTCTGGGATGAGCCCTGAGGAGGCGCATCAGCTTGGGGACACCCTGCGCCGGCTGCGGGATTCGCTGCGGCTGACGATCCTGATGATCGAGCACCACGTACCGCTGGTGGTCGGGGTGTGCGACTACGTCTACGTACTCAACTTCGGCAGGATGCTCGCCACCGGTGAGCCGGCGGAGATCCAGCGGCACCCCGAGGTGGTCGCCGCCTACCTGGGCGACAGCACGGAGGTGGCCACCGATGCCCCTGCTTGAGGTCGAGGGACTGCGGGCCGGGTACGGCGCGGTTCCCGTCCTGCACGGGGTGGACCTGGCGGTCGAGGAGGGCTCCAACGCCGTCCTGATCGGACTCAACGGCGCCGGCAAGTCCACCACCCTGCTGAACCTCGCCGGGCTGCTCCCCGGTCGCGGTGGCACCGTTCGCTACGACGGCGTCGACCTCGGCAAGCTGGACGCCCGGGACCGGGTACGCCGCGGCATCGTCCTGGTGCCCGAAGGCCGCCACGTCTTTCCCGGCTTGTCGGTGATCCAGAACCTGCGGCTGGGGGCGTGGCCGCGGCGCCGTGACCGGCGGCGTACCAACGTCAGCCTGGGACGGGTGTTCGAGCTGTTCCCGCGACTGGAGGAACGGCGCGACCAGCTCGCAGGCACGCTGTCCGGCGGCGAACAGCAGATGCTGGCGATCGGCCGCGGACTCATGGCCTCGCCCCGGCTGCTACTGATCGACGAGGCCTCGCTCGGCCTGTCGCCGAAGCTGGTGGGCCAGGTGTTCGCCGCGGTACGTCAGGTCAACTCCGAAGGCGTCACCGTGCTGATGGTGGAGCAGAACGCCGGAGTGCTGGGCAGCGCCGACCGCGCGTTCCTGATGCAGAAGGGCCGGATCGTGTTCACCGGCCCGGGCAACGAGATGCTGCAGCAGGAGACGCTTCGCGCCGCGTACTTCGGCGGCTGATCCGGCTCAGTTCTCCTTGTGGGCGCTGGTGTCCGCGTCGCGGGAGGGCTCGGTTTCCGGATCGGGCTTTGACTCGCTGGTACGCGCCACCGGAAGCGGCTCAGTGTCGTGGGTGCGGGCCTCGACGCGCTGGGAAGGGATCACCGGTTCGTCGCCGCGTGGGGCCAGCGCCGCGAGCCGTTCGGCTATCTTGTCGGCCTCGACCCGGAGCTGGGCGATCACCAGCAGCCCGATCCCGACCACGATCAGCCCGAGCCCGGCGGCGCCGCCAGACAGGAGGTATGGCATCTGCTGGTCGACGTAGGCATACTTCGCGGTGCCCATCCAACCCAGCGTGATGAGAGTAGCGCCGAGTAGGCAGAACATCAGCCCGAGAAGCCGTAGCCGTGAGATCTGAGGGTTCGGCATCGCCGCGACCGTCCTTAGCGGTGAGACTACGAAAACCCCCGATCAACCGGCTGTAGTTTACCCACCGGTAGCACCGAGTCCAGACCTTGTCGGCGTCAGAACTTGGGGGAGTCGGGGGCCTCCAGCAGCCCGAGACGCAGCGCCGTCATCAGAGCCTGTGCCCGGTTGCGGTCGCCTCCGGGTGGCGGAGCTGCTCGGTGACTCCGGACTGGCGGCCCGGATGGGCAAGGCGGGACGTGCCTGGATCACCGCGCGGTGGCGCTGGCAGACCCAAGCCGACCGGCTCCGTGACCTGCTGACACCCACAGACTCCTGACACCCACAGACTCCGACTCCAGCCCCGGACAACGGGCTCTGCCAAGTGGCCGCGACCAGCTCAGAGGTCCTTGCGGAAAATGGACGACCGCCGCCCCGTCGGTGGGTACGCCCTCCCAACGAAAGATCTCGCGGTAGCCGTGGCGCTCGTAGAAACCTGGCGCTTGGAAGGTGAAGGAAGTGACGAACATGTGGGTGCACCCTCTCGTGCTGGCCGCACTTTCGAACTCCGCGAGCAACCTGGAGCCGAGACCGTCGCCACGAGAGATCGCACGCACCCAGGTGAGACTGATTCGCGCGGCCACGCCCCACGTCCAGCCGCTGATGCCGGCGGCGAGTGCGCCGTTGGTGTCGAGGATCTGCACCGTCAGTTCACGCGAGGGCGCGACCCCCCTCGTCGCATCCGCGTTGAACCGGGCAAGCTCGTCCGACAACCGCTGGTCAAGCTCTGGAAGCGCCTCCCCGACCACGGTCCGATAGAGCGGCTCACCGGGCGCGGAGACCGTGTTTCCCGTCTGCGACATGCCGCTTGATCTTGCCAGGGAGTCAGAACTTGGGGGAGTCGGGGGCCTCCAGCAGCCCGAGACGCAGCGCCGTCATCAGGGCCTGTGCCCGGTTGGCGGCGCCGAGCTTCTCGTACAACTTGGAGATGTGGGTCTTGGCGGTGGACTCGCTGACGTAGAGCTGCTTGGAGATGCCGGAGACGCTCATCCCGTCCGCGAGCAGCTTGAGCACCTGACCCTCCCGCGGCGACAACTGCGGACCGGCCGGCGCCAACCGGCGCTTCATCGCCTCGGCGAGGTCGCTCGCGGTGAACGCGGTGGGAGAGGCCGCGGCGTGGCGCGCGGCGGCGACCACGTCGTCGGCGGGTGCGCTCTTCGGTACGAACGCACTCGCCCCGGCCTCGAGCGCGCCGAACAACTGGTCGTCCCCGGCATACATGGTCAGCACCACGATTCCCATGGTGGGGTGCGCCTTGCGCAGTTGGCGGGTCGCCTCCAGGCCACTGCCGTCAGGGAGTCGCAGGTCCATGATCACCACGTGGGGGGACAGCGCCGCGGCCTGCCGTATCCCGTTCGCCGCGGTCTCGGCCTCCCCGACCACCTCGAACTGGGCGTCGCGCTGGAACGCGTGCCGCAACCCTTTGCGAATCAGATCATGATCATCAACCAGCAGGATCTTGGTCCGCCCCGTTGCCGCCGGGTCGCTTGTGGTCATCGTCCCTACTCACCCCCTCCGGTGCCGACACGCTACCGTGCCGACCCTCCGCACCGAGCACAACCGCCACAGTCGTGCCGTGTGGCTCCCGAGACCGGATCTCCAGATGCCCCCGGATCCGGTCCGCCCGCTCGGCCATGATGGACAACCCGTACCGGCCTTCGGGCGGTTCCAGGCCGATTCCCTGACCATCGTCGGAAACCTCGATGCGAGCGTACGGGGGATCCACCTCGCAGGTAACCCAAAGATTTTCGGCGAGGGCGTGTTTCCGGGCGTTCGTTATCGCCTCCTGGGCGATCCGGAGCAGCTCCGCCTCCACCGTGGCGGGCAGCCGGGCCGTGGACTCGTCGAGTGAGAGGTGCACCCGCAGCGCCGCCGAGGCACCCACGGTACGGGCGTAGTCAGCGATCGCGCTGGTCAGGCCGCCGTGCCGGTCCACCTCACTGCGTAGCTCGAACAATGACAGCCGCAGCTCGGTGATCACCCGGGTCACCTCTGCCCGCAGACTGCGCAGTTCTTCGCCGGCCTCACCCGCGCTGTCGCCGTCCGGGAGGTGCGCCAGGGCGTTGTCGATGCCGTAGCCCACCATTACCAGTTCCTGCGCCACCCCGTCGTGGATCTCCCGGGCGAGCCGCTGCCGTTCCTCGCTGGTGGCCAGGGACCGTACGTCGTCGAAGAGCAGGGCGGCCTCCAGCCGCAGTGCCGCCGGAGCCCCGAGCTCGGTCATCGCGTTCACCGTCTCGCGGTCGTACACGCCGGGCGTGTCGCTCTCGACGGCGACCAGGCCGACGGTGCGTACCCCCGCCACCAGTGGAGCCACCAGCACCGACACCTCGCCAGCGGTCGAACGGGAACGGGACAGGGAGCGGCTCGCCAGCTGCGGTTGCTGGCTCGCCCACGCCTCAGCGACGGGGGTGTCGGCGTCCAGCGAGGTCTCCCAGTCGACCCGCTCGGAGCCGTACTGGGCGAGCATCACCAGCCGGCCGCCGCCGCTTGTGGACAGCACCGCCGCACGGTCGGACTCGGCAGCGGCGCGCACCTCGTCGAGCAGGTGCATCGCGATTCCGCCCGGGTCGAGGGTGCCGCCGGGCAGGTGACGGGCCACGGTACGCAGCTGGGTCAGCAACCGCGTGGCCTCCGCGTACGGTGCGGGTTTGGGCGTGGTCGCCATGGTCTTGCGCAACCACCTGCCGAGCGCGGCGAGCGCCACCGCGATCGCCAACCATTCCACGGCCGGCACCAGGTACGTGGGGTCGGTGAGCCGGGCCTCGTACCAGCCGGCGGCGACCACAGCGACCATTCCGACCCCGACCAGTGCCACGGACTCCCGGGTGCCGTGGTGGATCCCGGCCATCACCACCGGGATCACCAGGTACGGCAGGGTGGCGCCGACCGTACCGGGCAGCGTCGCCGCGGCCATGACGGCGATCAGCACCTCGGCGAGCCGCCCCAGCCGGCCGAGCACCGGGTCGGCGGGAACCACCAGGCCCGGGACCGCCGCGAGCATCAACACCGCGCACCAGGCGATCGCGCTACTCAGCCCGCCCTCGCTGCTCTGTCCGGCGGTGACCAGCGTCAACACCACGATCAGGCAGAGCAGCCCGAGCCGGGCGGCGACGGCGGACAGCGCGGACCGGGTGGCGACGGTGGACAGCGTGGACCGGGGCGGCACGGTGTTCGTACCGCCGGAGCTAGGAGTAGATCGAAGCGATCTCGTCGGCGTACTCCTTCATGACTTCCGTCCGCCGTACCTTCAACGAGGGGGTCAGGTGGCCGGTGGCGATGCTGAAGTCGACCGGCAGGATCTGGAACTTCCGGATCGCCTCCGCCTTCGACACCGCCTGGTTCGCCTCGTCGACGGCGGCCTGGACCGCGGTGTGTACGTCCGGGTCCTGGCAGGCCTTGGTCAGCGGCATGTCGGTGGGCATGCCCTGCTCGGAGAGCCAGCCGGGGAGGGCCTCTTCGTCCAGCGTGACCAGGGCGGCGACGAACGGTCTGCGGTCACCGACCACGACGCACTGGCTGACCAGCGGGTGCGCCCGGACCCGATCCTCCAGTACGGCCGGCGCGACGTTCTTCCCGCCGGCTGTCACGATCAGCTCCTTCTTTCTCCCCGTGATGGTCAGGTACCCGTCATCGTCAAGCCGACCGATGTCACCGGTGTGGAACCAGCCGTCGGAGTCGATCGCCTCGGCGGTGGCGGTCTTGTCGTTCCAGTACCCCTGGAACACCAGGTCGCCCTTGATCAGGATCTCACCGTCGTCGGCGATCTGCTCGGTGACGCCCGGCAGGGGGCGGCCTACCGTACCGATCTTCAGGGCGGTCTCGGAATTGACGTTAGTCGCCGGCGAGGTCTCGGTCAGGCCGTACCCCTCGTACACGGTGACGCCGATGCCGCGGTAGAAGTGGGCCAGCCGGGCGCCGAGCGGTGCGCCGCCAGAGATCGCGTGGCCGCACCTTCCGCCTAACGCGTCCCGGAGTTTTGAGTACACGAGTGTGTCGAAGAGCCGGTGCTGCAGTCGTAACGCGAGGCCCGGCCCGCCGTTGTCCAGTGACTCGCTGTACCCGATGGCGACCCGCTCCGCACGGTCGAAGATGCCGCCCTTGCCGCTGGCGTGGGCCTTCTGCCGCGCGGTGTTGTAGACCTTCTCGAACACCCGGGGCACCGACAACAGGAACGTCGGGCGGTAGCTGGCGAGATCGGTGAGGAGATTCTTCACGTCGGCGGTGTGGGCGAGGGTGGCGCGGCCCTCGACGCAGCCGATCTGGATCATCCGCGCGAACGCGTGCGCCAGCGGGAGGAACAGCAGGGTGGAGGCGCCCTCGGTGAACATCGTGTGCAGTCCGGGGATCGCGTTTGTGGCGCAGCTGGACAGGTTGCGGTGGGTCAGTACGCAGCCCTTGGGCGCTCCGGTGGTGCCGGAGGTGTAGATCAGGGTCGCCACGTCGGCGGCTTCCCGGGAGCGGCGCCGTTCGTCGACGGCGTCGGCGTCGCAGGCCTCGCCCTCAGCGGTCAGCGCCGCGACCGCGTCGGCGTCGATCTGCCAGGTCACCTTCAGCCGCGGAAGTCGGTCGCGTACGGCGGCGACGGTCCTGGCGTGGCCGGCGGTCTCCACCACGCAGGCCACCGCCCCGGCGTCGGAGAGGATCCACTGCACCTGCTCGGGGCTCGACGTGTCGTATATCGGCACCACGACCCCGCCGGCGGCCCAGATGGCGTAGTCGAACAAGGTCCACTCGTACCGGGTCCTGGACATCAGCCCGACCCGGTCGCCGGTGCCGATCCCCGACGCGATCAGACCCTTTGCCAGCGCCACCACCTCGTTGCGGAACTGCGCCGCGGTGACCTCCTGCCAGGTGTCGCCGTCACGCCGGGCGAACTGGACCAGGTCGGGGGAGGTGGCGGCGTTACGCCAGACCGGGTCGGTGAGATTCGCGTCCTTGGCGACGGTGGTGACGGGGGGCACCGATAGTTCGCGCACTGCGGAGACTCCTTGCAAGTTCCAGAAGCTGGTCAGGCGTGCCGACGGGTACAGCCGAAACCTACCGCCGGGATGCCCGTTGTGGGACAGCAGGTCCGGTTTTCGCCCGGCCCGTGTCCCGTGCGCGTTCCCGGTCCGCCGCCGTACGGCGTGGCAGGCTGATCGGATGCCGCAGATTGACCTGGTGGAGGAGACGTACATCGCGGCGGACCCGCCGTTGGTACGGGCTCGGCTGGCCGCGGCGGAGCTTGCCCGCCAGATGTGGCCGGACCTTCGGCTGCACATCACCGAGGACCGGGGCCGGCTGGGCCTGCGGTACGCGGTGGCGGGCGAGTTCACCGGCACCGCCGAGGTGTGGTTCCAGGAGTGGGCCGACGGTGTGATCGTCCACGTCTACCTGCGGGTTGACCCGTCCGGCGGGTTGTCGCCGCGCCGGGCGGTACGGGAGCTGCACCGGCGGCAGCGGGCCGCGAAGTCGGTGTTGTGGCAGGTCAAAGACGACCTGGAGGCCGGTCGGCGTGCTGGCGAACGTGCCGGGTACCGGGCGTGACGCATCGAGGGAGTCGGCACCTTCGTAGGGCCGGTGAGGCGGTAGCGTGATCGACCATGGCGGAATCCAGCACCCAGTCGATCGTGATCGCCGCGTCCCCGGAGCGGGTGGCCGCGGTGATCACCGACTTCGCTAGTTACCCGGAATGGGTGTCGGCAGCACAGCGCGCCGAGGTCATTGAGGAATACGAGGACGGCTACGCCAGCCAGGTGAGCTTCATCATCGACGCGGGCGTGTTGAAGGACTCGTACACCCTGCGGTACTCGTACTCGGAGGACATTTCACATATCGAGTGGACCCTCGTGGCGCCCTCCCAGGTGCAGAAGGCCCAGAACGGTTCGTACGACATCGCCGACAACGGCGACGACACCAGCACCGTGACGTACACCCTCGCGGTGGAGCTCAGCATCCCGATGCTCGGCATGTTCAAGCGCAAGGCCGAGAAGATGATCATGGACACCGCCCTCAAGGAGCTCAAGAAACAGGTCGAGGCGGGTACGTGACCACAGAGCACGGTTCGGTTCGCCACGAGGCGGAACGGCTGGTCGCCGAGGTGTTGACGCGGCTCGGCGCAGCGGGGGCGGCCGGCGGCCTGCAACCGGCGTACGATCCCCAGCGCGCCCAGCGGGTGGCGCAGGCGGCAGGGGACGTGGCGGTAGCGGTGACCGGGTTGTTGCGGGAGCTGTCGCGGCCGGGTCCGGACGGCACCGACGGCGTGGCGGGGCTACGGGGAGACTTCGTGCGATTCGCCGGCGGTCTGATCGAAGCGGCCGGAGTCGACCTGCACGCCGCACCACAGGCACCACAGCGCCAACCGCGGCAGGACGACGCGGAGGGGGACCCGTGGCGTAGCGCCACCCGACACGCGGCGGCCGCGGACGCCGACCCGTGGCGGGCGGCGACCTGGGCCGACGGGCAGGCCGCGCGGCGTACCGCGACCGAGCCCGGTTCCACCGCGACGCCACCCAGCACAGCTGATGCCCGGACCTGGGGTCGGGCCGACGCCGAGAGGAAGTCCCACCAGTGACGCTCACCATCGGGGTAGATGTCGGCGGTACGAAGGTGCTCGCCGCCGTGGTCGACCCGAACGGCACGGTGATCGCCGAGACCCGCCGGGACACCCCCGCCGAGAATGTCGCCGGGACGTTGGCGACCATCGTCGAGGTGATCCGGGAGCTCGCCGCCGGCCGTACCGTCGAGGCGGTCGGGATCGGTGCCGCCGGCTGGATCGACGAGCAGCGGGCCACCGTGCTGTTCGCGCCCAACCTGGCCTGGAAGGCCGAGCCGCTGCGGGACAAGGTGGCCGCCGAGGTGGACCTGCCGGTGGTGGTGGAGAACGACGCCAATGTGGCCGGCTGGGCGGAGTACCGGTTCGGCGCCGCGGAGAGCGTCGACAACATGGTGCTGCTCACCGTAGGGACCGGAATCGGCGGCGCGATCGTTCTGGCCGGCAATCTGGTACGCGGCGCCCACGGCATCGCCGCGGAGCTCGGTCACGTGCTCGCCGTACCCGACGGGTACCAGTGTGGCTGTGGCCGACTCGGCTGCCTGGAGCAGTACGCCAGCGGCCGGGCACTGGTACGCGAGGCGAAGCGGAACGCCGAGACCACCCCGGACAAGGCGGCGGAGCTGTTGGCGCGGGCCGGCGGCGACCCGGAACGGATCGACGGTCCGGCGGTGACCGATGCCGCCCGAGCGGGCGACCCGGCGGCGCTTGCCGCGTTCGCGGACGTCGGTTACTGGCTCGGCACGGGGATGGCGGACCTGGTCCAGGTACTCGACCCGGAGATGATCGTGGTCGGTGGCGGCGTTATTGAGGCCGGGGAACTGCTGCTGGGGCCGGCCCGGGAGGCGTGCGCGGCGGCGCTGCCGCAGCGCAGCCGGCTGCCGTACACGCAGATCAGGGCCGCCGAGATGGGGCCGCACGCGGGTGTCGTCGGCGCCAGCGACCTGGCGCGCCGGCGGTAGGCGGAAGGCGATGAATCCAGGCGGGGAGGGCGGCAGCCTGCGGCTGCTCAGTTACAACGTGCACGGCCTGTCGGATGACAAGGCCGCGTTGGTGCGGGTGATCCGGTCGGCTGCTCCGGACCTGGTGTGCATCCAGGAGGCTCCGCGGCGGTTCCGTTGGCGGTACAAATGTGCGGAGCTGGCCCGGCAGTGCGGCCTGTTGGTGGCCTCTGGCGGCGGCAATGCGCTGGGGAACCTGCTGTTGGTCAGCCAGCGGGTGGCGGTCCACGAGACCTGGACGATGCGGTTTCCGCTCACCCCGGGTCGCCACATGCGGGGAGCCGCGTTCGCCCGGTGTTCGGTGGCGGGGCACCGGTTCCTGGCGGTCGGTTCGCACCTGTCCACCGATCCGGAGGAACGTCCCGGTCAGGCGGCGCTGCTGCGCGCCGCGGTGGGTACCGCCAGCGACCCGGTGGTGCTGGGAATCGACCTGAACGAGACCGTCTCGGGGTTGGCGTGGCGCACGCTGGCGGACGGGCGGGTCGACACCGCCACCGAGCTGAACGCCGAGGGATCCGCCACGTACAGCACGACGACGCCGCGGCGCCGGATCGACGCGGTCTTCACTGATCAGCGGTGCCGGCCGACCCGGTACGAGGTGCTCGACTCCGACGACGTACGGCGGGCCAGCGACCACTTCCCGCTGCTGGTCGACGTGGCACTGCCGGGGGACACTGCGTCGCCCGAGTGAGTGTCCGGGGGCAGTCATGCGACCGCCCGGCCACTGGATCGCTGTGGCCGGGCG